>JALGZR010000012.1 GCA_025774805.1 bacterium | reverse complement strand
TTCTTCTCGGTCCGATCGACGGCCCGAGTCTCGAGGCGACCTTCACACTGGCCGACGCGACGATTCTCGGAGCGAGGGCAAGACACCTCGAGCTCGAGCTGTTCACCGACCGCGTCTCCCGCGACGCCGACTTCGACTTCACCCTCGACGGGCGGGGGATCGGGTACGGAGGTCAGGAGATCGTGCGCGCGACGGGAAGCGGGGTCCTCGGTGCGAGCATGCTGGCCCTGTCCCAGCTCCGGCTCGAGTCGGAGCGTCGAGGCGAGCTTCGTCTCGCCGCCCAGGTCGTGGAAAGCGAGGGAGTGATCTCGGGACTGGTCCGCGAGCTCGAGATCCGCCCGCCGGACGGGGGGGCCAGCTGGATCAACCACGGAGCGATCCGCATCGAGCGATCCGAGGGCTCCTTCGCCGTCGAGGGCCTCGATCTGCGGAACGGCGGGGGACGGGTCAGCGGCGACGTCTCGCTGGCCCGATCGGGAGAAGTGCTCGTGCGGACCACCGGAAAGGGGGTCGATCTCGAGGTGTTCTCTCCTTTCCTTCTCCTTCCGGAGCCTCTCGGCGGCGCGCTCGAGTTCTCCGCCGACGCGGCTCTGGGTCGAGACACCCTTGCCGTCGACCTGCAGATCGATCTGGCCGACGGCCGGTACGGCCCGCACACGCTCCAGGAGATTCGAGGGCGCGTCTCTCTTCACGAGGATCGGGCCACCTTCGACGACATGATCCTGCGCGCGAGCTTCGCCTCGGCGGCGATCGACGGGGATCTCACGCTGCCCGAGGGCTCCTTCCGCACCGCCATCCTCGATTCCCTCGAGCGCGCGCGGATTCTGGACCGGATGGTGTGCGACCGTCTCGTCGCCCGATGCGAGTCGCCGGACTGGTCCTGGCTGTGGGATCAGATCGACGCGGTTCCTCCCCTCGCGGGAGAGGGAGAGGTCACCATCCGAGTGGACGGGCCGGTTCGACGGCCGAACGCCGAGCTGCGGGCCCGCCTCAGCCACGGTCGACTCGCGAGTGAGCCGCTGGACGAGGCGATCGGACGGGCGGTCTACGACGGCCACCGGCTCCGCTTCGAGGACTTCGCCCTCCGGTCCGGCCCCGGGTCGCTCGCGCTGGGAGGCAGCCTTCCGGTCCGCTGGAGCTTCGAGCACCCCACGCCGGGCTTCCCCTCGGGAGAGCCGTACGATCTCCGGCTCGCCGCGACCGAGTTCCCCATCGGAGCCCTCTCCGACATCGTTCCCCTCTTCGAGAGCTTCGGAGGTCGAATCGACACCGATCTCGTGCTGGAAGGCGTGCCCGGATCGGCGCACTTCACCGGAAACTTCGCGCTCCGCGAGGGACGACTCGTCATTCCCGATTTCGCCGATCCCCTGGTCGGCGGAGAGGCCGCCGGGGTCTTCGACGAGGAGAGGCTCGAGATCACTCGGGCCCGATTCGAGGACGGCAAGGGCGGTATCGTGACGGGCCGCGGGTGGGTGGCGCTCACGAATCTGAGCCCGGTGGACTATCGCATCGAGATGGAGGCGGAGAGGTTTCATTATCAGAGCATCGTGAGCGGTATCCGGGGGACCGGAACCGGAGCTCTCACGCTCACCGCCGCTCCGCAGATCGACGGCACGACCCTTCCCCTCTTCGCCGGAGACTTCGACGTGGCCGAGGCGACGGTCGATGAACGCGCCCTCGTCCCCTCGTCCAGCGCGACCGCTTTCCCCGAGATGCCCGAAGGCGTGAACGCCCCCGAGCCGATTCTCGGGGCGCCGGCCGCCGTGAGCATCGAAGAGCCCGAGGAGCCGGGTGTGCTCGCCGAGATCTCGCTCGCCGGGGAGAACAACCTCTGGCTGCGCACGCCCGAGATCCAGGTCGAGATGGCCGGCGAGGTCACGCTCCACGCCACCCCCCGGTACGTCGGAATCACCGGGGACCTGAGAACTCTGCGGGGAACCTATACGGTGCTCAACACCGAGTTCGTCGTGGAGAAGGCGGAGGTCCGATTCGTCGACCCCGAAGACGTGGGTGCGAGCAATCTCGACGCCGAGGCTCGCACCACGGTTCTCGACGAGGACGTCACCGCCGTCGTCACCGGGACGCTGGCGGAGCCGCTGATCGAGACCTCGACGGAAAGCGGCATGACGGAGGCGGAAATCTACGAGCTCCTCGCGCTCCGGCAGAAGCGGACCGCCCCGGACGACCCCGACGCGTCCGGGAGTGTCGTGAGCGACGCGCTCGTCGCCTCGTGGGGCTCCGTGCTTGCGAACCGATTCGGTCGGGAGCTCTCCCAGGAGATGGGACTCGACACGTTCGACGTCGAGGTGGGAGAGAGCCAGACCCGCCTGGGACTGGGGAAGGCCCTCGGGTCGAACTTCTTCCTGCGGTACCGTCAGGAGGTGGCGACCGAGGAGTCCCTGGAGGAGGACGTCTTCCGGGAGCAGCTCGAGACGCCCGAGCGGCAGCTCCTCCTCGAGTACCGGCTGTCGCGGATCTTCCAACTCCAGGGAGAGACCGGGACCATCCAGGGCGACGAATACCTCAACGTCGACCTGAGAGCGGAGTGGGGATACTAGCCTGCATTTCTCACCAGACTCGTCGCGAGGCCGGTGAGATATGCAGGCTAGCCCGCTTCCGCGTCAATTCACTCTCGCGGCGTGCCGATCCAGGGGAAACCCTCCCTCTCCCGCCGGGACGACGCCCCGATGAGACACTCGATCCTCGCCATCCTCGTCCTCGTCCCGCTCCTGCCCGGTGAGGACGCGGAGGCGGTTCCGTTCGGACGAAACAAGGTCCAGTACGACACGTTCGAGTGGCAGGTGTTGGAGACCGAGCACCTCGAGGTCCATTTCTACTCCGGGGAGCGCGCGCTGGCCGAGCGAGCGGCCGCCTACGGGGAGGAGGCGTGCTCCCGTCTCGACGAGGCTCTGACCCACACCCTGACGAAGCGCATCCCCGTCCTCGTCTACTCCTCGCACTACCATTTCCGGCAGAACAACGTGACGCCGTCGCTCGTCGGGGAATCGACGGGCGGATTCACCGAGATCTTTCGGACCCGGGTGGCGCTGCCCTACTCCGGGTCGGAGGAGAACTTCCGTCACGTGATCCACCACGAACTCGTGCACGCGTACTGCTTCGACCTGCTCTACGGCGGGCCCGTGAAGTCGCTCTTCGTGCTGCAGTACGCGTTCCACCTCCCCCTCTGGTTCGTGGAGGGCATCGCGGAGTACTACTCGAACCGTTGGGACTCCGAGGCGGAGATGATGATTCGTGACGCCGCGGTGTCCGGTCGGTTGCCCCCCTTCCCGCGGATCCACGGAGGCTACTTCGTCTACAAGGCGGGGCGATCGGCGATCGAATTCCTCGTCGAGCGTCACGGGGAGGGCTGCATCCCGCGGATCCTGGACGACCTGAAGGAGACCCGCAACATCACGGCCTCCGTGAAGAACGTGACCGGAGAGAGCGTCGAGGAGCTCGGAAGGGAGTGGCTGGAGGCGGTCCGCCGCCGCACCTGGCCGACCGTCGCGCACCTTCACGATCCGGACGACCTCGGGCGGCCCCTCACGAGTCACGCGACGGAGGGGGGACGAATCAACTCGAATCCGACGGTCTCCCCGTCGGGATCGAAGGTCGTGTTCCTCTCCGATCGAAGCGGCACTCCCGATCTCTGGGTGATGGGTCTCGGCGACGAATCGAATCCCGAACCCCCGCGAGCTCTCGTGCGGGGCGCGCGGGGCGGGAAGTTCGAATCTCTCCATCGACTGCGCAGCTCCGTCGGCTGGTCACCCGACGAGCGATACCTCGTCGTGGCGGCGCAGAGGGAGGCCCGGGACGCGATCTACGTTCTCGACGCGATGACCGGACGAACGGCGGCGGAGTTCCTCCCCCCCCTCGACGCGGTGGAGCGCCCCGACTGGTCGTCGACCACGGCGCGATTCGTCTTCACCGGCATGAAGAGCGGCCGGGTCGATCTCTACGCGATGGATGCGGACGGGACGGGCTTCGTCCGCGTCACGGACGACCTCTACGAGGAGAGAGGTCCGCGCTGGAGTCCGGACGGCCGTCTCGTGGCGTTCGCCTCCGATCGCACCGACTCCACCGGGCTCGACGTGTGGATGCTCGACGTCGAGACGGGCACGATCACGGCCCTGCGCCGCGCTCCCGGCGACCAGTGGGATCCCGCGTGGAGCGCGGACGGCCAGAGCATCTACCACGCGAGCGACGAGTTCGGAACGCGCGATCTGATGGTGACGAACCGGGGCACGGGAGAGACCCGGCGACTTTCCGGACTACTGGGCGGTGTCGACTCTCCGAGCCTTGCTCGAGACAGCAACCGTCTGGTCCTCGCCGCCTACGACGGGGGCGGGTGGAATCTGGTGCTGGTCGAGGACGCCGACACGCTCACGACGGTGGAGGCGCCGGCCGTTCCGATCGAGCCTCCGTCCGGAGAGACACCCGCCGGTGCGCCTGATTCCCGCGCCGCCGCGGATGGGAAGGGAGGATCGGAAAAGGAGACCGCCGAGCCGGTTCTCCGCGACTACCGGCCGCGATTCCGCACAGAGTGGATCACGGGTGCCCTCGCTTACTCCGGATACGGCCTGAACGGCGCCGTTCAGACCTCGGTGAGCGACGTGCTCGGTAACCATCGCTTCCATCTGGGCACGAGCGTGTTCCGTTCCCTCGAGAGCTCGGACGCGTTCCTCACGTACTCCTACCTCCCCCGTCGACTCGACTGGATCGTCGGCGCCTTCCACGTGAAGGACTTCCTGTACGACGACCGGACCACGCTGGGGCAACCGATCGGCGAGGAGGGGGACGACGCGTTTTTCTCCGAGCGCAGGTGGGGGGTGACCGCGGCGGTGACGTATCCCTTTCACACGTTTCGGCGGATCGGCCTCGAGGTCGCGGCGCTGAACCTCGAGCGCGTGCGGTTCACCGAAGAGTCGCGCGAGCTCGGGGAGAATCGGGAGGAGATCGGCGAGAGCTCGAGCCGGTTGGTGATCCCTCGCCTTTACCACACGTTCGACAACACGCTCTGGGGATGGACCGGCCCCGTGCAGGGACGGCGCTCCGTGCTCTCGCTGGAGCAGTCGATTCCGCTCGGAGGCTCCCGGGTCTCCTACGGCACGGTCCTCGGGGACGTGCGGCTCTACCATCGGTTCGCCCCGCGCTACATCGTCGCCTGGCGTGCCACGGCGGCCGTCTCCTACGGTCCCGATCCGCAGGAGTTCCAGCTCGGCGGAGTGAACACGATCCGCGGTTACCGCTTCCAGGAGATCCGCGGCCGTCACACCGCGATGCTCTCCGCGGAGTTCCGCTACCCGTTCGTCGACCACGTACAGCTGGGATGGCCGTTCCGGACCGCGTTCGGAGGGATCCGGGGGAACCTGTTCCTGGACCTCGGCACCGCCTTCGACGACCCGGGCCACTGGCGTCTCGGCGGTACCGACGCCGACGGCCGCCCGGGTCTCGAGGACCTTCACGTGGGCTTCGGTGTCGGCGCCCGGGCGCGGATCGCCCACCTGCCTCTACGCCTCGACCTCGGCTGGCCGACAGACGGAAGCGGGGTCGGCAGCCCGCGATGGCACTTCACGATCGGTCCGGAGTACTGACGCCGAAGAGAGCGTTGTCGCCATCGCTTCCACGTGCGACGCATCCGAGCAGGGTCCGCAGGACCGACGTAGATCTCGCTCCTGCGGGCACGTGGGTAGGGACCCATCGCCCTCGTGGCATGGCGAAGCTCGGCGTCCGCAGCCGGGCCGGCCCGATGAGGTACTCCCTGAAACTCGATCTCATGAGCGACGGACCCCCTCGTGGGCTTCTTCCACGGACACGCCCCTCTCCTTCGGTGACAGGCCACCGGAGCTCGCAGCTTACCGACTCGGGTCACCCCTGACGTTTGAGCCGGCTGCTCCGAGCTGCCGCGGTGATGGAGATTGGCCCGGTGTCAGGGATTCCCCCACACAAGAGGGCACTTGTGGGGGTTTCCCCGCTAGTATTTGACAGTATTCCTGTCTAGCATTCCAGCGCGGGTGACGGACCGGAAGGCTGATGACGTCCGGCGGCACCTCCGACTGTCCAACGTTGCTGCAAGGGGAGTGCCTCCATGTCTCGGCCACCCCGATGCCCGGTGGCATCCTGCCGTGCTTTCCACATCCGCCCTCGAATCTCCTTCTCTTCCTTCGACGGCCCCGATCCTGTGCGCCGCCGGCAGCTCCATCGTGAGCCGGCCGTGTCACCGGTCGCCGACGTCGACAAGCCGTCCAGTATCCCGTGTCGCGATGCGAAGCGAATGCGCGACACGGAAGCTCTCCCAACATCCCGGGAGGTCGGGAACATGAAACGGCGATTCACCGAAGCCGCGGGAGGTCTTCTCGTCGCGGCCATGATGGTCACAACCTCAGCCATTCCGGCTCGGTCCCAGTGTGAACCCGGCGAGTGCGGGCCCGGACCGTTCTGGATCGATGGTTGCTTTCCGGGCACCGACAACATGCAGACGGAAGCTCTCGTGGGGCTCGATTTGAACCAGCCTCTCGATGGCATCGCCGACGTGAGCCTGATCATGGGCGGTCCGACGATCGTCGTCCGAGAGGCCGAATCCGGCGGATCGATTCCGACCGAGATCGTCTCCATGTCGCTCACCGGAGGAGGTTACACTCTGACGGCCGGGCTACAGCAAGGCACGTGTACTCCCGCTCTCATGCATCCATCGCTCGGCAGCATCATCCAGACCTCGATGCCTGAGCTGGGAGAGAGCTTCTTCGACGTGTTCTTCGAAGTTCGACTGCCGAGTGGGATGTGTCTCTGGAATCACGAGGCACTGCGGATCGATGGACTGATCGACCGCGTTCCCCCCTGTGGCGACTATCTGCACCCCACCGGCATTGTTCCGCTCTACGATCAGCCGGACACCCCCGCAGTCCACGTGGCCAACCTCGTGTCGGCTCGGCACCGTGTGTTTACTCCGCAGCAACACTATCAGACCTACTGGGTCGACTCTCCCGTGACGAACGGAGACACACTCCAGGTCGCCGATCAGTTCTACCCCGACTCGTTGACGATCCAAATGGTCTCTCTCGAGAGGTTGCTCGTCCCCGTCCGTAAGAACCACGGCGAAATCACCGACCCCGAAGCTCATCTGACGTGGTGGTCGATCAACGTCTTCGCTCCGAGGGACACCCACTACGTGAGGGTGGAAAACCAGTTCCACCCGCCGGCGAGGCGCGCGAACTGGATCCTCGACGGGCCTGATTTCCTGCTGGCGCCGGCAGGAAAGGATCTCCAGCCGGGTCCTCCGTTCCCTCCGATTCCTACCACCGTCGACCACTATCTCTGCTATCGTGCACGCACGGCCGATCCTCCCGATACGGTTCGACTGGAGGATCAGTTCAACCTGCCCGAGTACCTCGACGTGAAGGCCTTGCAGTACCTGTGCGCTCCTTGTGCGAAGATGCACGATGGCCAATTCTACCCGGTACTCGATGATCTACGGCACCTCGCCCTCTACAGAATCAGACCTCCCTTCTTCGAAACCGGCGTGGACATCGCCGATCAATTCCGCATCGGACCGGCTGTTCTCAGAAGGGATCCGGTCGCCCATCCGATCGAATACCTGGTCGTGCCGACCGGGAAGCGAGAGCGGAGTGACCTCGTCGATGTCGGTTCGATCGATGAGAGGGAACTCCCGTTCATTCTGCTGCCCCCGGTGCCGAACCCGACCACGGGCAGAACCACGATTCAGTTCAACTTGCCGCGCGAGAGCGAAGTGGAACTCGGGGTCTATGACGTCTCCGGCCGCCGCGTGCGCGAGCTGGTCAGTAAGTCCGTCCCGGCCGGTCGCCACTTGCTGACCTGGGATGGTCTGAGCGACGCAAGCGAAGCGGTCGTCAACGGTGTCTACTTCGTCAAACTGACCTGGGACGGTGGCACCAGCTCCCAACGGGTGGTGATCATGCGGTGAGAACTCCTCCCGGCAGCGGCGTCTCTCTTCGAGATCCGCTCTGCGGGAGCTCGCACGATTGAACCGGGGCGGCCCTTCGGGGCCGCCCCTCATTTCTGACACCGAGACGCCGCACCACGATCCCCGTCAATTCAGGCGCGGCACAGGGATGCCGAGTTTCTCGAGAGCAGGGTGGAGCTACGCTATGTGAGCGGAGCGTTGTGTTTGACTGCATCCTTGAGGGAATAGACCCGGGGCTTCTTTCCGTCTCCCTTCATGATCGTCACCAGTGTACCGCCGCGCAGGGATGGGTCGGGATGGCCCGTGTACCGAATTCCCTTGTCCTTCACCGTCTTCTTCTTGATGTCCTCGGCCGCCATGACGGTGACCTCGTGGGGAAACCCATGCCTTGATTTGCTGGCGCACGAGGCCAGGACGAAGTTGGGCCGCATGGTTTCGAGCACTTCCAGGGAAATACCGTGCTTGCTCATGTGGTGCGGGACCTTGAGCACCTGGCATTTCAACGGCTTGTGTACCCGGGCATCCGGATCGATGAGCTGAAACCTGTTCGAGGTGGGGACGAGGTGGGGAAACTCTTCGGTGACCCGGGCCCAGGCATCGAACTGCGCGTCGCCGCCCAGAATCATCCACAACGATCCGCTCCGACTTGGCCGTTGGTGTGGCGAGGAGCTTTCCTTCCATGCGCAACCCTCCCCCCCTGGCCGGGTTGCCGGTGAATGGATCGGGACGTGGAGTCGCCTGATCGACAATTCAGACTCGATCCCGCCGTCGGCCGGCACTTCGAATCACACTGGCGTTTCGCCGCCGATCGCCGTCACGATGGGGGCCAGGCCAGCATGGATTCCATGGTCGATCCACGCCCTCCTCGGGCGCGGCAGGCCTGTTGCCACCTGAGGAAACTGAATCGCGGGCCGGTGGGGACCGGTTGAGCCCGGCATCGGGGTCGGGCGTAGGTCACCGGGAACCGGCTGCGGGATAGGCGGGCCTCCCTGTTTCCGGGACTCTGCATGTCCCTTTCTGCGGAACGCGGCCGTGGCGAAGCAGAATGAGACGGTGCAGCACATCTCTGAGCCGCGGCATCTGTCAGTTAGACGCGACACTCGCGACGCCGCCGCGTTCCTACCGCATGCTTCACCCAAAAGGAGGTTCCCGATGCGTGCATCAACCCTCTCACCCGATCACCTAGTACGGGCACCCAGAAGGAGAACGTCCACCCTTGCCGTAGCTGCTCTGTCCCTCATGCTACTCGCTCCGCCGTCTGCGCGAGCTCAGTGTCCGGGGGTTTGGCCGGCGGATCCGGACGAAGGGGTCCAGATCCCTGCGGCCGGCATTCCAGCGGGACGACCTGCGATCGCACCGGACCTGGAAGGAGGCTTCTACGTCGCGTACGAGACCCATTCAGGTTCTGTTTGCACGACGCGAATCAGTCGCGTCGCTTCGAGTGGTGACACCCTTTGGACCTTCGAGCCTCCGGTGACTGGATGGGTCTGTGAATCGATATCGACACGTCCCGTCATGTGCAGCGATGGTCAAGGCGGTTGCTTCGTTGCGTGGCTCGTCGTGAACGACCCGACCTGCGGGTCGACGGACGGCGCCGACGTATGGATGTGTCGCCTGATGGAAGACGGCACGTCGTCCTTCTGTCTGATGGTCGTCGACCACATCGCAACGGGAGATGTTCTCGATGATGTGCGGGTATCCTCGGACGAGCAAGGCGGCGCGTGGATCGTGTGTACGAAGAGACCACCCCAAAACATTGGATTCATCCATGTGCAGCACGTCGCCGCGAATGGGACGGCGGCATTCGGACCGTGGGGGCTCGACATAGCCGGTGGCGTCCGTTGGGATAGCGAGAACCCGGTCGATATCGATGGATTCATCGATCCGATCGACCCCGCGAACCCGACGGCAGTGGGAGTCTTCGAAATAAACGACGGTCGGGAAGTCGTGGTCTTCAAGGTCTCGCTTGCAGACGGCGGTGTGGCCTGGCAGATGGACGTGACCGAACAGGCTAACACGCCTACAGGAGGGGACTTGGTACCTGGGCGAGAACCAGTCGTCAATCACGACGGAACCGGGGGCGCCTATGCCACTTGGGCGAGTGGGCAGGGCGACGAACGGCACATTTGTATGCAGAGAGTCATCGAACAAGGTCCGGGGGCGCAGATCGTGTGGAGCCCCGTGTGGGATCAGGTCACGTTCACACCGAGTCTTATCGAGGTGCCTTCGAGTCGGGGCGGAGTCGAGGTCGTGATCGAGTCGGACTCGATGGGAGGCGCCGTGGTCGCATGGACCAGCGAGTCCGGCGTGAGTGCCGTTCGGATCGATGACTACTATCCGGAGGAAGCTGTGCTGCCGCTGACCGTCATCCCACCTTTCTACAGTTGGGACCAGGTCAACCTCGCGGAAGGCCAACCGGCATACGCCCACGATCTCGCCATCGTCTCCGACTCCGAGGATGGTGTCGTTGTCGTCTGGGCAGACCATCGGGGGGCGGGCACCGACATCTATGCGCAGCGTCTGAGCGGGTATCGTGGTGAACTGTGTTGGGCGTCCGATGGAGCACAGGTCGCGACAGGCTCAGGCAATCAGGCCCACCCGGCCGTAGCACTCGTCGCGTCGGAGGACGCTCTCTCAGATCCCACCACCGGCGAGCCAAAGTTCGCGTTCGCGGTGGCCTGGGAGGACGATCGACCGGGCTTGGGATCCACGACAACCGTTATGGCGCAACGCGTGGACTATCACGGCGCTCGAGGTTGTGCAGCACCTTTCCTTTCAAGCCTTGGAGACGTTCCAGGGGATCAGGGCGGATTTGTCGAGCTCACATGGACTCGAAGCTATCTGGACGATTTGCCTGCAGATCCAGATTCCCCGAGTGATGGAGACTTTCCTTCAGATGTGATCTCATTCTACTCAATCTGGAGGCGCCTGCAGGAGACGGATCGTCTGCGCGACGGCGGTGAATTCGCGTCCGTTGACCTCGCTACGGTTACGGTAGAAGAATTCGAAGCGGCTGTGCGGACCGGGGCGCGGCCGACGGTGCGGTCTGATGGCCCCGCGGGCCTCTGGGAACTTGTGGGGACGCAGCTCGCGCATCGGGCCGCGGAAGGCTACTCGTTTTGCGCGGCCACGAGGATGGACTCATCCGACGTAGTTGGGTTGCCGGACGTGATCCATGAATTCTTCGTATCGGCTCACGGGATTCCTGAGAGCGGTTCCGACTCGCTCCAGATCTATCGATCGGTCCCGGCGCGGCCTTGGTGGGATTCGAATGTTGTGACCGCGTACTCGGGTGACAACTTGGCCCCAAGCACACCTCTGTCGTTCCGCGCTACGGAGGAAGGAACCCCCTCTTCTGTGATCGCGGCGGGCCCAGGACAAGAAGCGGGCGAGGAGAGGCTACGGGGGACACCGCTTAGGGTCGTTCTGAGCTGGGCGCCCAACGGGGAAGCCGATCTGCGAGACTACGCCATCTACAAGGGGCCAAGTCCGACGTTTCTCCCCGAGAGTCCGCTCGACTACATCGGTCGGACATCAAAGACCACATACGAAGACTTCGACGTCTCCTATGGGGACTCGGCATATTACCGCGCGGCCGCGTTCGACGTCCATGGCAATGCCAGTGACTACACGGAGGCGACGGGGATTCTTGTGGGAACCGGGGTAATTCTCGGTGAGGGAGACCTCACGAGTCTCTTGCAGAATGCACCAAATCCGTTTCACCGCGAAACAATGATCCGGTGGAACCTGCCGCGAGAAGGACCCGCGAAGCTGGCGATCTACGACGTCGCGGGCCGCGTTGTCCGAACGCTCGTCGACGAGTCTTCTCCGGCAGGGCTTTTCTCGACTACCTGGGACGGAAGAGACCAGAACGGTCACCCGGTCGCCACCGGAGTCTACTTCTATCGTCTCGAAACGAGCAGGTTCGTCAAGACACGAAAGATGGCTGTTGTCAGATAGCATCAAAGACCCCAGGAGATGATCCCGGAAGGCGGTCTCAATAAGCTGTACACGGTAATCGGGGCAGATCCGGAAACGCAAGATCACTTGATCGAGTCGTCCTTCGGGATGGGGGTGGGTTGGAGCTCTCCGGACACCGGGTCTCTCGGGAGCTCAGAACGTGTACTCGCGGTCTCCCACCCCGACGCTCAGGTTGGGCAGCTCGAGCGCATTGAGTTCCTCCACGATGCGGGCCCGGTGCCGGGGGCACAGGTGGACGGCGATCACGGGTACGCCCTCGGGGAGCTTCGTCACCTCTTCTCTCACCATCCGCGGTGTCATGTGACCCGAGCTCCGTGCAAGGTCTCGCATTCCGTCCGGAAACGATGTCTCCATGAAGACGCCCTTCAGGTTCACAAGGCCGCGGGCGATTTCCCAGATCCGCTCGGTGGGCCCCGAGTCGGACCCGAACGCGACGGCCGAGGTCCCGTCCTCCACGATGAAGCCGAACGTGGGGACGATGTGGTCCACGAGGACAGGAGTGACACTCAACCCCGTGACCGACACGGGCGTTTCGGGCTCCAGAGTCTCGAGCCGCACGCAGGAAGACCCCGGGCCTTCCTCTATCAGGTACTGCGGCCACAGACGGTCGTTGAACATGTCCGTCCGGACGCTTCGGAGGACGTGCTCGTGACCATGGACGGCCACGATCCTCCCGTTCTCCTGGCAGGCGTTTTGAAGGAAGAACGGGAGGGAGAATATGTGATCGGCGTGCGTATGGGAGAGGAAGACGTGGTCGATCTGCCCTTGATCCTCCGGCCCACCGTACAAGCCGATACATCCAGCGTCAATCGCCACGCGATCATCGACGAGATAACTCGTCAGGTATTGTATCGCGTCGCCGGGCACGTGGGTCAGTATGCGGACTCTCATGGCCCGCCCTTCCGCGGGGTGACATGTCCCTCCAGGGCGAAAGCCCGCGGAGGAACGTCGAACCCCTTCACTTCGACCCGGCCAAGGTCGCGGAACACGAAGCCGTCCACGGCCAGCTCGCGTGTCGCGGCGCATGCGATGATCGGTCCGGTGTCGTCGCTCGCCAACTTCTCGAGGCGGAAGGCCAGCGGTACCACCTCGCCGATCATGGACAGGCCCGTCGCCGTGTCCTCCCCGAGACGCCGGAGGACGACGGTTCCCGTAGCCAGGGCCCAGTCGACATGCAGAGGGAATCCGGGAGCGGTCCACACGCCGGGTTCCTCGGCGAGCCTCCGGGCCTCGCGGTTCAGGGCCAGAGCCGCGTGACAGGCCGCGGACGCCCGGTTCACGTCGTCGCGGTCCTCCCAGAACGCAAAGATCGCATCGCCCTGGTACTCCTTCACCGTGCCCCCGTGCTTGATCACGATCTTCTCGAGCGCGTCGAAGACGCGCACCACCGCGGGCTGCAGCACGTCGGAGGGGACCTCACGAACGAGTACCGTGTAGTCCTTGATGTCCCCCACGAGGAGCGTCACGTTCGTCGTGGCCCGGGTGACGAGAGTCCCGCGGAATGGAGCGTTCGGCTCCGGATCGCCGGGCAGTCCCGGGCCGCCCCGCAAGAGGAACTCGTTTCCTTCGCCCACGGAGATCGTCTGACCCGGCTGTATCTCGACTTCGACGCTCGGCACGAGACGTCGGCCGTCCACCAGCGTCCCGTTCCGGCTGATATCGCGCAGGAAGCAGCGCCCGTCCGATCTCCGGTTCAGGATGCAGTGATGGAACGAGACGGTGGGATCTTCGACGAGAAGGCACCCGACTCGGTGCTCACGGCCATGCTCGTAGCGCCCGACCTCCAGCCGATCGTGGAAGGGGAAGTGGTGGGTCTCCTCGCCTCTTACGACCCGCACGAGCTCCAGGGCCGCCTCCACGCTCGCGACCGGGGTCCTGTAAAGGAGGCGTGCGCCTTCCGCGTCCGGGCTCACGATCCCGCGCCCCGCTTCCCGGACTCCGCGCGCAGGCGGGCGACCTCGGCGCTCAGCTCGCGGACCCTCTGGGAGAGCGTGCGAACGACCTGGAAGACGACCGACGGGTCCTCGTGCACGCGGCGCAGAAACGCCTTCTTGTCGACGGTGAGCACGCGCGCCTCTCCGTGTGCCTTCACCGTGGCGGAACGAACCTCGGAGCCGAGCAGCGCCATCTCGCCCAGGACAATCTCCTCCTCGACCGGCTCCCGGAGCAGGACCTCCCGTCCATCCCGCTCGACATAGATGCCCACGCGACCCTCCTGGACCACGTACATGCAATCCCCGACCTCCCCCTGCTGCATGATCACTTCGCCGTCCCGGTAGACCCTGCCGAGGGCGCCACTCTTCATCGAGCAACCTCCTCCTGATGGACGTCCTGAGGTACTGCCAACGCTGCGACCAGGTCCCCAGCGAGACGAGCGAGGAAGGTGGGGTGCATGCCGCGCTTCAGGATGTCGCGGTACGGAGCGCTTCCCGAGAAGAGATCCCAGAGGATCATGCTCATGCGCGGCATGCCCGTCTCTCGCTGCTCCCGCGCAACCATGCGAAGGATCGCCCGGCGCGCGAACCGCATTCTCTGGACGAGCCGGGTCGCCGAGAAGATCCAGCCGCCGAGCGTGTTGTCCTTCGTGATGGCGTAGCACGCGGGCCAGTAATGTCTCTCGAAGTCCGCAGCGGCAACGCCGTGGAAGACAACCGTCTTGGCGGCGGCCTTCGCGGTCCGGTAAGCGGCGCCGATGCCGTCCTTGTACAGGCGCGTGACGCCGCAGTCCCCGATGAAAAGGAGGCGATCGTCGTACGGACGGAACGCTCCTTGCACCGCGATCCGCGGCGAGCAGTGGCACGGCGGCTGCTCCGCGACGGGCAGGCAGCGCCGAAGGGGAGCCGAACTCAGAAAGTCGTCTACCAGGGCCTTGTCGATGTCCTCTCCAAGAAGACAGATGGTGGCGTACTCGCCCTTGGGAATGACGGCCGCGAACTCCAGTCGGCGAATGTCCAGGAGGAACACGTGCATCGAGGTGCCGATCGTCCGGCGGACCCCCTCTTCGCCCAGCCGGTACTCCTGGATGACCGTCTTCGTCGCGCGCGGCGGACGGTAGCTCAGGTCGAGGCCATCGAGGAGAGTCTTGGCGCCGGAGTTAATGCCGGTGGCCACGGCCACGAGGTCGTACGAGACCGGGTCGGCCCCCTTCCTTTTGACGGCGAACCGTCCGTTCGTCCGTTCCACGTTCGACACGCGCTCGCGCACCACACGCGCGCCCTTCCCGACTGCGAGCTTCTGGAGGTATCCGTCGAAGCTGCGGGTGGCGCTTCCCTCCGCGGCGTCACGCGGGCCGGCGCCTCGGTAGACGGCGGCGATCCGCATCTCGTGGGTGGGGGTCCCGATCCGGACGCTGCCGACGTCCGTGTGGAGCACGTAGGAATCGATCCCGCGCTCGATGGTCTCGGGCGGCAGAATGATCCCCTCAGTGGCGAGGGTCTGCACGAGTGACTCGGAGACGATGCCGCCGCACATGTTGCAGCCGTACGGGGCCGGGCGCGTGTAGTCACGCGGCTCGTACACGTCGACTTCGAGGTCGAGGCCGACGCGGCCGGCCATGTCGAGGAGGAAATAACTGAAGAACGAACCGGCCGGCCCCCCTCCGATCACGCCAATGCGCGCTCCGTCGTCCAGTCGGAGCTCGCTAGGGGACTCGACGGGCGCCGGCCATGGCTGCCCGGATCGCATTTGCACCACCTTGGCCGTGCACCACCTTGGCCGACTGTACCAGCAAGGATAGCACCCCGGCCGTTGTCAGGGGTAGTGAATTCCGGCGTCCGGAGCGGGCGGTTCGGGAGTTCGGCCCAGGCCGCTCCTGGGGGCGTGCGGCTCACTCGCGCATTTCCTTGACTGCGAGCGACACTCAGGACGATGGTCCCGGGTGAGCGGGCACCTGTCAACCTCTCCAAAGTCGTGAACGTGACCTGGCCATCGAGTAGCACCGCCTCCGGCGATGCACAACCAACCGCTCCCGCAAAGAGCCCGGGACTCCTGTCCGACATCAGGCTTTTCGTTCTCCAAAAACCCGCCATCCCGACGCTGGTCGAGTTCACTTCGGAGGCTGAAAGAGAGGACTACGGCCAACGAATACTCCAGCGCCTGGGAATCAGTGTCACGAAGTACGCGATCCTCAACATCCACAGGATCGGCATCAACGTTCCGTCCCAGTTCGCGTTTGAGGAGCTGCTGAGATGGGACCGCGATTCCGTTCACTGGCCGAATCATCTTGCCGCCGTCGAGCGGGAGGAGGGACGCCTGGAACACGTGTCCATCTATCTGCTGGATCGGAGGAGGCACCTGCTCGGAATCAAGAACGACATGTTCGGCCTGAATAAGATTCCGCTGTTCAGGCTGGACGCGCTGAAATTCGAGAGTTTCCCCAACTCCTCTGACTTCGACAACGCGCGCTACCTCCTGTACGAGTGCAGTGGCGGTTATCCGATCGGGTTCTTCGTCACGTACGTGCGATCCCCGATCGCCAGTCGGGGTGAGGTGGAGCAGACGCAGGTGTTTTTTGCCGTAGGATTCGACTTTTACGGAAGAGACGATTGGCCCAGCAAGCACGTGATCAACACCATCTGGGAGAGGATCCACAACCGGGTCACGGGAAACGTCTTGAACCGGTTCAAGGGATTGTGCGAAGCAAGGTTCCAGGAGGTGCTCGCGGGATCGCGGCCGTGACGCGCGAACGACAGGCCGAACACGAGTAGCACTACTACGGCTGCCGCACCTGGGGATCCCGAAAACTCGAAACTGTTGATTCGGCAACTCTTGTGTGGACGGAGAGAAGGCCTTCCCCAGACCGCCAGCTCACCCTGCATGGGATTCTCGGGAACAACAGGGGCTCGAGCGGCTCCACGTCCGGCCTCCCGGCTCAGCTCCCCTTGCGCCGTCCCCGCTCCCGCCCGCGTCCTCTCCGAAAGAGCAGGATCGTGAGGTCGTCCGGCTTTCCGGGCTTCCCCGGCTTGCTCGTCAGGGGCGGCCCGGCCGAATCATCCTCCCGGCTCCGCTCCATCCTCCGGCGGGCGAGGTCCCCGACCTCGCGCATTCGCCTCTCCAGCGGACCGATCCGGATCCCCTCGACGATCTCGTCGGGGTAGAGGTTGTCGACGAGGCCGTCGGTCGCGAGGAGAAGCGTATCCCGCGGGGCGAGACGGATCGGAGAGCCGACGTCGAATCTCATGTCCGGAATGCCGAGCGCGTTCGTGACGAGGTGACGGTCGTCGTGGTGGAGCGCGTCCCGTTCCTCGAGCAGGCCGGACTCGACGGCGTAGGCGACGGGGGAGTGGGAGAGCGTGCGGAGCTTCACCCGGCCCCGCTGGCCCGTCAGCAGGATCTCCGAGTCGCCCACGTGGTAGGGACGGATGGTCTCGGGGCCGATCTCGACGACCGCGAGGGTCGTGGCCGCTCCTCCGCCCACCGCGAGCACGGCCGCCTGCGCGTGCTCGATGCCGTCGATGACGGGCGCCCGTAGACCGTGTCCCTCCCGTACCGCGGCACCGACGGTCTCGGCCATCGTCCGGAGGGCGACCGCGGCGGCCTCCGCACCGGCGGGACCTCCCCCGACGCCGTCGGCCACCGCCAGCAGACCCGAGTCCTCTCCCATCTCCAGGATCATCGCGCCGTCCTCGTTGCCGGTGCCCTCGGGGTGTCGCGGGGACGCGCGGGAAACGGCGACGCACGTTCCCCCGGCCACGGGGATCACCTCGGGGACCGCATGGTCGGCCCCGAGGAACAGGCGGGACTCGCCTACGTCCACTCCAGGCCCTCCAGGTGTCGCCGGATCTCGCCCGCGGTGCGGAATCGCGCCGTGATGAGGGATCGCTTCAATCCCCGGCAGATCTCCTTCACCTCGGGTGGCTGGGAGGCGTATCGCTTCGCCCCGCCCAGCGCCTCGTGGAAGACCTTGATCATGTCCACGACGTCCTCTCGAATGTTCTCGGGACGGGGCGTTTCCCAGTGGTAGAGGTCGAGGAGTTTGAGGTCGAAGCCGAGTCCGAACCGGCACACCATGACGTTCCCCTCGTGGAGATCCCCGTGGTACTCGCGCAAGCCGTGAATCTCCTCGATTCCCACCGCCAGGGCGTGGAGCAGGTGCATCGCCGCGAAGGGGGAGAGCCGGCGCGACGGCTGCCGGCGGAGGAAGTCGGAGAGGAGCTCCCCCTCCACGAACTCGGAGATGAGCACGGTGATCCGCTGCCGGCGGGAGATGAACGTCTCCCGCCCGTGGTACTGGATCACGATCGGACAGTGCCGCAGCTTGTGGAGCTTGCGCGCGTAGAACCGCGCGGCCCGGTCGTTCGGATTGCGGTGCGGGAAGAAGCACTTGGCCGCGCGCGGAATCCCGGTCACCGTTTCGCGGATCCGGTAGACTTCCCCTTCCCACCCCTCTCCCAGCTTGTCGACGATCTCGTACTTTCCGGCCAGGATGCGTCCCGGCTCGAGATCGAAGGACTCGATGCGGGGGACTCCCTTCACGGACCGTCGGACCATTCCGCGTCTCCTTCCGCGGCGAGTTCGCGGACTCGCGCTGTTAACCCGGACGATTCATGAAGGATCTACTGCGATCGCGGAACCACGCCACCGGACGGGCGTCCTCGGTATCCGTACCCTGCGAGGTATCGTCCAGATACGCCTCGGGTCCGAACCCCTGCGGGTGCCCGTCCGGCGGGCGTTTCCGCAATCTCGTGACGATCTTCATGGATCGCCCGGGTTAGTCGATGAACGGATCGAACTCGTCGGGGGAGGCCATCGCCACCCCGACCGGCCGCAAAGTGTGCAGGATACGAATCGTCCCCTCGTGCGCGTCCAGAACTTCGGGCAGGCGCTTGTAGCAGTGGGGAGACTCGTCCGTTCCCGCGCCCCGCAATTCCACCCCGGCCTCCTTCACCCAGTCCAGCATCATGTCGCGGCTGATGGCTCCCTCCGGGCGTCTTCCCCTCTTCCTCCGGCGCTTCCCCCAGCGCCGCGGCCCCGCCGCCTGCCGCCGGGACATCACCCGCCCGGCGCCGTGGACCGTCGAGTAGAGCGCCTCCCGGCTCTCCTCGCCATCGACCCCCTCGAGGATCACGGAGACATCCCCCATGGAGCCACCCACGAACCCCTTCTGGTTCGGGAACGCCGGCGTCGCCCCCTTGCGGACCACCCACAGCGAACGTCCCCCGTGCTCCTCCCGCCACGCGAAGTTGTGGTGATTGTGCACCTCCTCGAGGATCGAGGCCCCCAGCAGGCCGGCCACCTTCTCGCAGACCCAGTCGCGACCGGCGTACGCGTAGCGGCCGGCGAGCTTCATGCAGGTGACGTACTGGCTCCCCAGATCGGAATCGGCCCGGAAGAGCACCGGATCCACGTGCATTCCGTCCTTTCCCCCGCCCGCCCGGATGAAGTGCGTGGCCAGCTTGTGACCGAAGCCACGGGATCCGAAGTGCACGCCGCACCAGACGCGGTCCTTTTCGTCGAGGAAGAGATCGACGTAGTGGTTTCCGCTGCCGATGGTCCCGAGCTGGGAGAGGGCCAGCTCGCGGAGCGAGCGCGCGATCGGGACGTCCCAGGCGGGATCGTCGTCGAAGAGGGGATGATCGACCCGCTCGACGTTCTTCCGTCCGATGCCGAACGAGAGCGTCCGGAAGAGATCGTCCATGATCGATCGGATGTTCTTCCTCAGCTCCTCGGCCTCGATGTCGAGGAGAACCGCCTTGTTCCCGCAGGCGATGTCGTACCCGACGCCCGAAGGGCTCACGTGATCCTCGTACGCGATCACTCCCCCGATCGGGACCGCGTAACCGAGATGGTGATCGGCCATGAGGGCGGCCCGCTCGGCGTCCTTCGCGCAACGGACGATCTGCTCGATCGCGTTGTCGAGGGGCTTGCCCCAGACGGGAACACCCCGGACGTGTCGGAACGGCAACCTCGACCTCCTCTCCGACGCTGCCTTCATCATAGCGAATCGCGGCGATCCCGCGATCCCCCTGTGTTACACTCGCCCTCTTTTAATTCCGCGTGCCGCACCGATCCCGGGGGGAGAAGTTGATCCTGGAGGGGCTGAATCCGCCCCAGCGTGAGGCCGTCGAGCACGAGGGGGGGCCGCTCCTCGTGCTCGCCGGGGCCGGTTCGGGCAAGACCCGCGTTCTGACCCGGCGCGTCGCGTGGCTGATCGGGGTGCGCGGGGTCCACCCCGGCTCGATTCTCGCCGTGACGTTCACGAACAAGGCGGCCGGCGAGATGAAGGAGCGAATCAGCTCCCTGGTCGGGGGGACGGGCCTCAACGTCTGGATCGGCACGTTTCACGCGATCGGGGCGCGGATCCTGCGAAGGGAGGCGGATCGAATCGGCATCGCGCGGGACTTCTCGATCTTCGACCGCGCCGATTCGATCTCGGCCCTGAAACGGGTCCTCGCCGATCTGCGGGTCTCGCCGAAGGAGCATCCTCCCGAGCGTTTCCTGTCCGTCATCACCCGCGCGAAGAACGACCTCGAGACGCCGGACGATCTCGAGAGGGAGGCGGAGGGTCCCTGGGACCGGCTCGTGGTGCGCGTGTTCCGCGCCTACGACGAGTCGCTCCGCGCCCAGGGCGCGCTCGACTTCGACGATCTGCTCGTGCTGCCCGTGCAGCTCCTCCGGGACGAGGACACGCGCCTCCGCTACGGGAGCCTGTTCGCGCACGTCCTCGTCGACGAGTACCAGGACACGAATCGCTGCCAGTACGAGTTCCTGCACGCCGTAGCGCGGGATCACCGACGGCTCTTCGTCGTGGGGGACGACGATCAGTCCATCTATCGCTGGCGGGGCGCGGACCTGTCGAACATCCTCGACTTCGAGTCCGACTTCCCCGACGCGTCGACGATCCGTCTGGAGCAGAACTACCGCTCGACGAAGACGATCCTCCTCGCGGCGAACAGCGTGATCCGCCACAACGAGGGGCGCAAGGGGAAGGAGCTCTGGACCGAGAACGACACGGGAGAACCGGTCCTCGTTCTCGAGGTTCCCGATGAGCAGGCGGAGGCGATGGCGGTCCTGAAGATCATCACCGCCGCGGTCGAGGAGGAGGACCGGTCCCCCGACGAGTTCGTCGTCCTCTATCGCACGAACGCCCAGAGCCGGGTGCTCGAGAACACGTTCCAGCTCGGGGGCCTCGCGTACCAGGTCGTCGGCGGGCAGCGATTCTACGAGCGGCGCGAGATCAAGGACGTCATCGCGTATCTGCGGCTCCTCGCCAACCCGAACGACGACGTGGCCGTCCGCCGGGTGATCAACGTGCCCCCGCGCGGGCTCGGCAGAAAGACTCTCGAGGATCTTGAAGCGGATCGCGCCGGGGGCGGCGGCTCGCTCCTCGGGGCGATGCGGCGGGCGGCGGTGGGCGAGGGCGCTCCGCTGCGCCCGACGGCGCGCGCGAAGGTCCGGGACTTCCTCGAAGTGGTCGACCGGGCCGCCTCCCGGATGGAGGGTGATTCCGTGGCCGAAGTGACCGAGCGCATCCTCACGGACGTCGAGTACGCCGTCTACCTGGAGCGGGAGTCCGAGCGCGAGGCGTCGACCCGGTGGGAGAACGTCCTGGAGCTTCTCGCCGCCATGCAGGAGTTCGCCGACTCCCCCGATCGCGAGGACACGGGCGTCGTGGCCTTCCTCGAAGAGGTGTCGCTCCTGACCGATCTCGACGAGTACGAGGAGGAGGCGCCGAAGGTCACGCTGATGACGCTCCACAACGCGAAGGGACTGGAGTTCCCCTGGGTGATCATCACCGGGATCGAGGAGGGGCTCTTTCCCCACGCGAACTCCGCCTACGAGCCGGAGGGATTGGAGGAGGAGCGGCGACTGTTCTACGTGGGGCTCACCCGAGCCCATCTCCGGGTGGTCCTTCTGCACGCGGGGAGACGCCGGCGGTTCGGCGGGTACGGTGACTGCATGCCGTCCCGGTTCCTCGAGGAGATCGACCCCGATCATGTCGAGTGCCGGACGCTCGGCTTCCCCGCTCGGAGGAGATCGGAGGGGGGGGAGGCCGCATCGGGCGTGCCGTGGCGGCGATCCGCGTGCCCCTCCGGGGCCGCCTCCGGCGGCGGAGTCCGTCGGGTCGCGGTCGAGGACGCGCCGGACTACCTTCCGAGCTACGAGGAAGAGAACCAGGACGGGGACGTCGTCCGGCCCGGAGTGCGGGTACGTCACCCGAGCTGGGGGGAAGGGGTCGTCGAGACCGTCGAGGGATCGGGAGAGCGCCTCAAGCTGACGATTCGGTTCCGCGGAGGGGTGCGCAAGAAGATCCTGGCGCGCTACGTGAAGCTGGAGCGGCTTCCCTAGCCCGCATGTCTCACCCTGCTCGTCGCGCGGCTTCTCCGCTGCCGCAGCAGAGGCCGGTGAGACATGCGGGCCAGGAACGCCCCCGCGACCGGTCAGCTTTCCTCGCGCTCCGCTCGCGGTCGGTCACCAACCCTCCGGCAACGGGATCACGAAGGCCACCTGCGGATCGACGCGCCGCCGGTACACCTTCTCGTCGTAGACGAGGACCAGGCTCTCGCCCGGCTCGAACCAACCCATCCCTTCCCAGTTCACGGTGTGCAGCTCCTCCGGCAGGGCGGCCTCGAGATCGAAGGACTCACCGTAGGGCATCCCCTCCCGATCGAAGCGCTGAAGCAGCTTGTAGCAATACTTGCGGGGCCTTCCGTCCTCGGCGCGGGGGCACTCCGCGTCGCGCTCCTCCGGACCCGGCCGCTCTCCGTACTCCGAGCTCAGAAGAACGAGGAATCCCCACGTCGCTTCGCCGTTCACTTCCCACCGGTGCCACACGAGATCGGGCGTCCGGAAGCGCTGCGCCCTCGGCTCCGACCCCGGGGGCCGCGGGACGCGAAGCTCGACCGCCGGGCTCGCGTCCGAGTTCCGCAGATCGAGCCCGGTCTGTCCCGCCTCGAGATCGTGGACGACGAGCTGGGGGAGCAGGGCCCGGTCGCGCACCGCCTCCCGCACCGGGGAGGGAAGCCGGCCGCGCTCCGGATACCCCCCCTCCCAGAGGATCGCGACGCGGGATCGTCCCCCGCCGAGATCGCGCACCGCGAGGCCCTCCAGACCGCGCCCTCCGAACTCGGCCACGGACTGGCCGTACGTGGCCACGACCGTGTTCGCGTCGAAGAGGACCCCGAGACGCTCCGAGAGGATCACGATTCGTCCGTCGGCCAGCACGTCCACCGCTTCCAGATCGATGCCGTGGATTCCCGCGGCGATCCTGTGACGGGTGAGGAGCCGGGGCCCCAGGGGAATCCGTCCCGACGACACGGTTCCGATCGGACAGGAGTAGTAGGTTCCGGGATAGTGATCGCCGACGATGATCAGGCGATCGCCCTGCCGCACGACGCCGGAAGCCTCCTCGATCCCCGCAATCTCCGGAGGGGACGTCCCGATGGCCCTCCCCGCGCGCGGACCCGCGAGGACGACGAGAAGGCCGCACGCCAGTGGAACGATGACGGGAATCGTCAATACCCTTTCCTCGGCGAGAACGGACACGTACACTACCGAATGCCGTCAATATACCCCCGACGGAGGGTATTTCGCTGGAAGAAGTCGACGAGTCTACCCAGACCCTGCCGGACTGTCGGTGGTGTGACAAGCGGGTGACGAGCCTCTTCCGGGAGCTCGAGGGGGAAGCGCTCGATCGACTCGAGAGCATCCGGACCGCCCACCGCTACCGAAAGGGGCAGATTCTCCACTACGAGGGAACGCCCAGCGTCGGGATCCACTGTTTCGACTCCGGGAGGGCCAAGGTCCTTCGATCCGCCCCCGGCGGGAAGATGTGCATCCTGCGCCTGACGAATCCCGGGGACGTGCTTGGTCTGGAAGCTCTCTTTTGCGAGGACCACCTCTACTCCACGACCGCGGAGATGATTCAAGGAGGGGTGGTCTGTCTCATCGAACGCGAACCGCTCCTGGAATTCCTCCAGGAGCAGCCGGAGCTCTACCGGGCGGTGGCGATGGCGCTCGCCCGGCGGCTTCGGGCTTCCGAGGCGGAGCGGGTCGAGCTGGCCGTGGGCGACGTGCGGGAGAGGACCGCGCGCCTCCTCGTGATGCTCGCCCGCACCCACGGGGAATCGTCCCCCCACGGCACCCTCATCGGCATCAAGCTCTCCCGCGAGGAGATCGCCGAAATGATCGGTGCGGCCGTCGAGACCGTCATCCGGCAGCTCACCGAGTTCCGCGCCGAGAGGCTTCTCGAGAGCCGAGGTCGTCAGATCGTGGTCCTCGATTCGAGCCGCCTTGCCCGCATCGCGCGGTTGGACGAGGACGAGAACGACTGACCGGACGACTACCGCGTTCCGAGCGCGTCCCGAGCCTCCGGGGCGGCCGGCGTCGTCGTGGGCCGCAGGGCGGGCGAATCCGGCACCTGCACCACGTAGGTCCGGTAGATGCGGTCGATCTCGTTGACGTAGCGCACGCACTCGGATCCGCGGCAGTAGCCGTAGCGTGACGGCTCGAAGTACTCGTGACGCTCGAGGAGCAGCAGCGCCTGCTCCACGTGGCCGTACCACCGGTCGGGATCGAGACCGATCCTTTTGGCGAGGCGACGCGCATCGAGCACGTGACCCCGTCCCGCGTTGTAACTCGCCAGCGCGAAGCGGATCCGCGTGGCGAGCGGCAGCTTCGGATCGAAGCGATCCATGAGCCAGCGCAGATACTTCGCCCCGCCGCGAATCGAGTGCTCCGGATCCCGCAGGTCGGTGACACCCAGCTCGTGCGCGGTTCGCGGCACGATCTGCATCAGTCCGGTGGCCCCCGCGAGGCTGACCCGATCCGGGTCGAACCGCGACTCCACGTACATCTGCGCGATGAGGAGCCGCCAGTCCATGTCGTGGACCATCGCGTATCTCCGCGCCAGCTCGTCGTAGGGAGAGATCCGGCCCGTACGGTCCGAGCGCCACTCCGCGTCGAGTCGCACGATCGGCTCCGGTCTCTCGAAGTAGCTGTTCCAGATCACGTTGTACTCGAGGCCGCGCACCTCCCGGTTCAGGAAGTCGTTCAGGGCTTCGAGGAGCTCGACGTTCTCCGGTCGGACCGCCCAGCCGAGCTCGACCGGCCCCAGGGAGTAGGCGTCGGCGAGCTCGCTTCCCGAGTTCCGCGCGAGATCGAGCAGGTTCGAGTGGCATACCGTGACGTCGAACTCGCCGCTCTCCACGCGGGCCAAGATCTCCTCGGTCTCGAGATCTTCGGAGGTGAAGACGATCTCCAGGCTGTCCGCGCTCTGCCGGAGCCGGCGAAGCGATTCGCGGCACGAGCTGCTGTCCCGGACGACGACCGCGCGTCCGGCGAGATCTTCCGGGCCCCGAATGCGCCCGGCCTCCTCCGCGCGCACCACGATCACCTGCTCCACCGTGGCGAACGCGCGGGTGAAGGCGACGGGCGCCGGCCCGTCGGTGGGGATGGCGAGCGACGCGGCGATCACGTCTCCTCTTCCGCTCCGCAACCACGACCGGAGCTCCGTGTGGGAGGGAGGGATCACGATCTCCAGGCGAAGCCCCTGCCGCTCGGCGAAGCGCGCGAGGAGCTCGTACTCGAATCCGAGCTCCGTCCCCCGGTGCAGGAAGTACGTGGCCGCGTCGTTTCGAGTGATCATCCGGAGCCGCCGGCGCTCCCGGAGCCCGGGCAGATCGGCGGTGTGCACCTCCTCCCGAGGCTCCGTCAGTGCGCGCGCGATCAGGAACTCGTTCACGCCGCGCCGGAGCTCGACGTCCTCCGGGCAGAGGGCGATCGCGATCGGCCGGTCCCGGGCCAGAGGAAGAACGGCCCGCAGCGATTCGTAGTGCCCCTCCACGGCGTGCCACATGTTGGAGTCGAGGATGGTGCCGTCGGCCTCACCCGCGACGAGTAGATCGAGAATGTCCTCCGCGTTCCACGTCTCGGGCGTCCAGCGGACCCGGACTCCGGGGACTTCTTCGCAGATCTCCTCGAGGGTCTCGGCGTACGAGGTCGCTCGCCGGATGGCGATGCGACGGCCGGAGAGGTCTTCGACCGACTCCGGGCGCCGCTTGCTCTTCGGCATCACGAGCAGCTCGTCCACGTGCAGATACGGGAGTGAGAACGCCATCCGTTCCCGGCGGATCTCGGTGGCCGTCATGCCGGCGGCGATCAGATCGGCCTCACCGGCCAGGAGGCGCTCCTCCATCCGGGAGAAATCGTCCTCGTGGACGAGCTCGAGGGAGCGGCCGAGAGACGCGGCGAGACCCGCCGCGATCTCCCGATCGAGCGTGACGGGGTCCGCGTTGCGGGGGAGAAAGGCGATGGGATCGGATCGGACGAGGACCCGGAGCGCCGAGGGGTCCGGTACGGATTCCTCGGGAGGGGCGTCGTCGCCGAGGAAGGACGCGATGCCGATGAGGAGGACCAGGAGGAGAGTCGAGAGGAGAATCGGGACGCGGCCGGGAAACGACTCCCTCCCCGCGGCCCCGGTTGGGTTCCGACCATCAGCCATCATCGGACGAGGGTAGCAGGTTTCACCCCCCGCCACCGGGCAATGAGACGAGAGCTTGCTCCCCGACGGACCCCACGGCGAGCTTGACCGGGCCCTCCGGGAATGCCAACTTCAGCGTAGGCGACTTTACGAGACATCCCCGTATGCGGGGAGCCACTTTCGCCTCAGATTGGGTGAATTGACACGAGGAGTGACGAGATGGCTGTTCAGGAGTTCACGAAGGTCGACCACATCCGCGAGATCCTGGGAGCGGATGCCTCCCTGCTGGACTACGAGTGCGGAACCGTTCCGAAGACCCGGCTTCACCTCCCCGGACCCGACTTCGTGGATCGTGTCTTTCGGGTCTCCGACCGGCCCGTGAACGTGAATCGGAGCTACCAACAGCTCCTCGAGCACGGGCGCCTGGCGGGAACCGGCTACGTCTCCATCCTTCCGGTCGACCAGGGCATCGAGCACAGCGCCGGGGCCTCGTTCGCCCCGAATCCCGACTTCTTCGATCCCGAGAACATCGTGAAGCTCGCCATCGAAGGGGGATGCAACGCGGTCGCCTCCACGCTCGGCGTGCTCGGAATGACGGCGCGGAAGTACGCGCACAGGATCCCGTTCATTCTGAAGTTCAACCACAACGAGCTGCTCACCTATCCCAACAAGTATGACCAGGTGATGTTCGCGAACGTGCGCCAGGCGTTCGACCTCGGGGCGGTGGCCGTCGGCGCCACGATCTACTGGGGCTCGGAGGGCGCGAGCCGTCAGCTCCAGGAGATCTCCGAGTCGTTCCAGCTCGCCCACGAGCTCGGGATGATCACGATCCTCTGGTGCTACCTGCGGAACCCGGCGTTCAAGCACGACGGAACCGACTACCACGCCTCCGCCGATCTCACCGGCCAGGCGAACCACCTCGGCGCCACGCTCGAGGCGGACATCATCAAGCAGAAGCTGCCGACGAACAACGGGGGCTACCGCGCCCTCAAGTTCGGAAAGACCCACGACAAGGTCTACTCGGAGCTCTCCTCCGATCACCCGATCGATCTGACCCGCTACCAGGTCGCGAACAACTACATGGGCCGCGTCGGCCTGATCAACTCCGGCGGCGCGTCCGGGGAGAACGACCTGCAACAGGCGGTCAAGACGGCGGTGATCAACAAGCGCGCCGGAGGCATGGGCCTGATCTCGGGCCGCAAGGCGTTCCAGAAGCCCATGAAGGACGGCATCACGCTGCTCAACGCCATCCAGGACGTCTACCTCTGCAAGGACGTGACGGTGGCGTAGGGGAGGGGCTTCGCCAGGACGAGCGCTACCGTAGGAGGACCACGGGGACGACCGACTCGATCGTCTCCCGCACGCTTCGGGCGCGAATCCGGATCAGGTAGGTGCCGCTGGCGACGGGGTTGCCGTGGTCGTCGAATCCGTTCCACGACAGGCGGTTCAGAACGCTGTCTCCCCGGACCCCCTCGTCGATCTCCGCGATCCTGCGTCCGGTGATCGTGTAGATCTCGGCGCTCACGCGCTCGGCCCGATCGGTCAGCCGGTAACCGATCACCACCCGCCCGCGGGACGGGTTCGGGAAGGCGACCGGATCGTCGAGGAACTCGAACCGGGAGGACACGCGGAACACGAACTCGGCCGTCCGGCCGTTTCCGTCCTCCGCCACGAAGACGACGTCGTACGTCTCGCCGATCCGGGGCCGGATCCCGTAGATCATCGTGAGGGACTGCCGGACCCCGTCCCCGGTCGTGAGGTCCCCCTCGATCTCGTAGTCCGCGACCGGGACCTCTCCCCGAGCCGTGTCGCGAATGCGAACGGCGGCGATCCCCCACGGATCGGACGCCGTCGCCGCGACCGTGTACCTCGGGGGCTCGGGGTGGTTCCCGCTCACGATGTACGGATCGCGGAAGTCCTCGACCTCGTTCCCGTCGACGGTCACCTTCATGCGAGGGGGCCCCGCGTCGGGCTCGAGCGCCGGATCCCCGAGCAGAACGAAGCGCTGCGAGGCCCGGCGGAACTGACCCGGCAGCGGATACCGACGCTGGAACATGAGCCGGGCCCGGGTCGTCGACTCGCCGAGCGTCCACCCGTAGGCGCCTCCGAAAGAGTTGTCGGGAAGGGAGGCGCCGATCGCGAGCTCCGTCGAATCGGCGGCGATCTCCGGATAGAAGAAGGCCTGCAGCACGTAGAGGTTGAACGAGCGGTTCGGGTTGAGGAACTCGAAACCCGAGCTCACGAAGCAGGCGATCGCGCCTCCCGGCTCCTGCGTTCCAGTCGGCCGGTGGTTCATCATCTTCTCGCTGAGGCAATCCTCGTTCCGACCCTCGTCCGCGCGATCGAACTCCCCCAGGTGACAAGCGAACGCGACGAAAAGGAGCGGTTTACCCTCGTTCCGGAAAGCATCCACGTCGCGATAACCGCTGAACCGATCGTCCCGGAAGGCCTCCTCGTGCGTCATCAACGACCGGTGGCCGTGTCCCTGGAAGTTCCAGATCAGGGCGCCGTCGTTCACGTACTCGAGGATACGGGACAGAGCGAGAGGACGGAGCGTCGTGCGCAGGCAGAAGTACTCCGCCTGCCAATTGGCCGGGTTCCGGCAGTCGTACCAGATCCCGCAGTCGATGCCGAGGTCCTCTTCGCAGTTGCGGCTGTGGCTCTCGTAGCACGAGTCGGCACAGGGATGAGTGAACTCGGAGAGATAGACCCGCCGGGCGTGGTAGCTGTCGAGAGGATGCGCGGTGACCTCCTCGGCGTAGTACTCCGACGTGTCCTCGAAGAGGAGCTCGCCGGGGCGCCACCCGTACGCCCCCTGGCCGATGGTCTCGCTGAGCGTGCCACTGAAAGCATCGTCGGCCATGAAGATCACGCGATGGCGCCATTTCGGATCGGAGCCGCGCCAGTGTGACTCGTATTCCATGACGCGCCGGAGATTCCAGTCGAGCTCGTCGAGAGTGTTGACGGCGATGCGGCCGACGTAGAGATCCGGCAGGTCGTCGAAGGCGCCCGAATCCTCCCGTGTCACTTCGGCGTAGTACTGGTCCGACCCCTCGGCGGCTCCCTCGTAGTCGCCGAAGAGGCTGTGGCTCGGAACGAGATCGGGGTCCGAGTTTGCGGTCACGCCCCGGTGATCCTCACTCGCGTCGCCGATCAGACAGAGGAAGACGATGGGGTCGGCCCAGCGGTGGAACGCGTACGCGGTGTACGCCTTGATCGCGTCGGGGTGAATGCGTCCGTTTCCGAAGACGTCGTACACCTCGGAGACGGGAGCGGATCGCGTGGTGTACCGCTTCGACCGGAGTGCGGCGAACTCACGCGCCTTGCCCATCAGGGCATCGTGCGCCACGACGACGTATCGGGCTCCCTGACCTCCGGCGAGAATCGTCGGCGCGCCGACCCGGAGCACCCGAGAGGCCGGCACCTTCGGGATCGCCTCGTCCCGGACGGCGACGAACGTGCGGGCCCCTCCCGCGCCGGGAGCGTCGTGATCATGATCGAAGCGGAGATCCCAGGTCCCGCCCGTGGGGATCACCTGAGAGCCGGCCACGTCCAGCGCGCGGGTCGAGTCGGCGTCGGTCACGTCGTAGAGCCGGAGCTGGTCGCCGGTGAATCCCCGCACCCGGACGAGAACGTTGCCGGTCGAGTCGTAGGCGGTCGAGAGAACGAGGCGGTCGTCGCGGGCCACGAGCGCCCGGTCGTACGTGATCTCGTACCAGTCGAAGAAGAACCGGGCCACGCGCACCGGATCACCGGTGATCGGGTGGTACGTCCACCCCACGAAGCGGAAGAGGTTCGCGTCGAGGCCGTTCTCGAGGAGGTCGGGAGGGATCGGATGCTCGTTCAGAACCGCGCCCGGGGTCGTGACGGCGAAGTTCCGGAAGACGCGGTCCGCCCCGATCTGCGCTCCGTTGACGAGAAACCGGATTCGATTCGTGTACGACCCGTCGACGGGAAGTCCCCCTCCCGCCACACGGGACAGGAGCTTCGCCGGCCGGCCGGGGACGGGATCGTGAGTCGTAAAGGCGTCGTCGAACCACCAGCCGTCGACGGGATCGACGTCCGCCGTCGGGCCGTTTCGGTAGTAGAACTCGTTCTCGAAGGCCCTGCCCCCGGGGCCGTAGTCGGGAGGGCGCGCGTAGATCTGGACGTCCTCCTCCCGGAAGATCCGGGAAGGCGTCGAGTCGAGGGAGTCGGCGGGGTTCCCGGAAAGGCTCCCACCCGGTCGGGGAACGGCCATCCGGAGCGCCTGCCCCCCGGGATCGATCCGCACCCAATACGCGTTCAGGGCGTCGTGACGATCCTCGCACTCCCACCCCGAGGTCATCCACTGATCCCGCACCGAGCGACCCCAGAAAACGATCCCGTCCCCGGCGTCGAATGTCCCGTTCCCGTTGCGATCGCGAAGGTCGATCGGGACGTCCGAGCGCTCGAAGAGCTGGGGCGCCGAGACGGTGTCCGCGTCGACGAGGTCGAGCCGGAAGTCGCGCTGGTAGAGAGAGACGTTCTCGACGGGGATTCCCGGCGGAAACCGGGCCCCGTTCAGCGTCGAGAACGGAATCTCGGTGATTCCCGTTTCGGACACGCGGATCTTCCATTGCGTGCCCCCTCCCCAGGGCGTGTCGCCGACCGCCGCGCCGTCCCCGGGGCAGCTCCGCGCCCATGCGACCGCGCGGGTCGCGTTGACCACTGCTCCCCGGTAGGTGCGCTCCCAGTGGCGTCCGACGCGCTCCGGCCGCCGGGCCGCGCGCAGCCCGGGACCGTCGCGTCCGTCCGTTTCGAAGAGGATCTCGAGGACGGCGCGCTCGAGGACCCGGTGCGTGCGCGCGAACACCTCCGTCGTCGCGGCGTACCAGATCACGTGAACGACGGAGAGTCCGCGCAGGCGGCGCACCGGGGAGAGCTCGAAGGGGGCTTCCGGATGGGTCGTGCGCGACCGGTAGAGACTGCCCTCGACCGGCTCCCTCTCCACGACGCGCGACGGTCCGAACGGGGGCCGGATCCCGTACCGATCGGGGACGGGGACGATCGCTCCCGGACGGGGAGAGGACCACCGGGCGCTGAGAACGCGCAAGCGGGGGATCGCCCCGAACGGGACGCCGATCGGCACGCTGCCGACGGGCAGCTCGGGTAAACCGGTTTCGTCGGTGAGGCCCACCCCCTCGCCCACCACCCGGATGTACTCCCGCTCCTCGGTCAGGACCCGTTCGGTGCGAAGCCCGTCGGGAATGATCTCCAGGATGACGTGCCGATCATCCGACTCACGGACGTGAATCCCCGCCCGCGCCGGTTGCCCAACCGCAAGAAACGCGCAGACGAGCGCGGCGCACAAGGTCGAGGCGCGCGGAAGCGACTTCTTTCGGGGCGACGGCGGAGGGAGGATGCCGAGTTCCTGACGGTCCGACGCGCGGATGCGCTTCATGAGGGAGAGCCACCGGGAGGGGCGTTGGGGCTCGGACGGGAATATCCTGATCACGGGACGATCATAGAAAGGGGGAGGTTCCGACGTCAATTGGCGGGGGCGGGCCCACCCACCTCCAGAGTTCCGAATCGTCCAAGATGGCCCGGAGCGAAGAGGTTCTCCCGGACGGATGCCGAGCCTTTCTGGAGGTCGTAGAGACCGCCGACTCCTCCGTACCGATCCTTCCGCGTAGCCGTTCCCACCGGCATGGCCTTGATGAAGCTGGTGGCGGTGTCCGGCCGCGGAAGCCTGACGTATTTCGCGGACGCCGAGGAAGAGCCGGAGCCCGCGACGCTGGCGCCGTTCCGGTGGGAAGAGTGCACACGCTTCTTCGTCCGGGAGGCCCATCGCGTGGTGCTTCCCTGGACCGAGGCCGCCGGGTTGTCGTCCCGGTACGCGCCTCCCTTCACTCCCCCGTGCTCCGCCCCTCCCCGGGCCGAGCCTTCCGCACCGCCTGCAACGCCTGCTGAGCCGCGCCACCGTCGTATCCGGGATCGCGGTGGACGACCTCGAGGAGCTGGATCCGCGCCTCCCGCAGGTTCCCCGTCTGCACGAGAGTCTTGGCGAGCAGGTAGCGCGCCTCGATGTCGTCGGGCGCGAGACGGACGACCGCCCGGAGATCCTCGGCGGCGGCGGCGGGATCCCCGCGTTGGGCCTGGGCCAGAGCCAGACGAAAGTGAAAACCCGGTTCAAGCGGGGCGAGACGCACCGCTTCCCGCATCCGATCGATTCCCTCGTCGAGCTCCCCCCGGCGCGCGAGGAGGGAGCCGAGATTGCTCACCGCCTCCGCGAGATCCGGGCGGACCCGGATGGCACGACGGAAGGCGTCCTCGGCGCGCTCGAGGTCCCCGGTGCGCTCGTGGGCCTTCCCGAGGTTGTTCCATCCGAGCGCGTACTCGGGGTTCAACTCGACCGCCCGCTCGAAGTGACGGCGCGCCTCCTCGTGGTCGCCCTGCCGTCCGAGCCAGGTGCCCTGGCCGTTCCACGCGACCCACGCGGCGGGATTCCGCTCGAGCACGGCGCTCCAGAACGTGCCCTCGTTCTCGTAGACCCGGGACTGCCGGAACGTCTGGGCGCCGAGCGCCAGGATCAGGATCGCTCCGACGATTCGCGGAAGGAGCGCGCCCGCCCGGCGGAGCAGAACGGCCCCCGCGCCGATCCCGAGCGCGAGGGCCGCGGGAAGCGCGTGATACTGCCAGTGATCGGCCACGCGCGAGTACCGCGTATAGTACATGGCGAAGAAACCGAGGACGGGGAAGAGCGTCGCGACGTAAGCGCCGAGCCCGGTCCGAAGTGCTCTTCCGGCCCCCCCTCGCAGCAACACCGCCACGCAGAAGACGGCTCCGAGGAGAAACAGCGGCAACCATGCCGTGACGGAGACCGCATCCACCTCCCAGCGCGGATAGATGATCGCCAGATCGGTCGGCAGGACCGCCTTGAGAGCGTAGAAGTCGACGCACCGCCCCGCCGCCGCGAGGCGCGTCGCGAAGCTCTCGGTCATCTCCGCGGCTCCCCCGAACGCCCTCCGGCTCTGGAAGGCGATCGTCACCGCGGCCGACGCGGCGGACAGAGCGAAGATGGGCACGAGCGGCACGAGATCGCCCTTCCCGAGACGCCCGCGCCGCCAGTGGATCAAGAGCAACAGCACCACGGGGAGCATGACCACGGAGGCCTTGCACAGCAGGGCCGCCACGAATGCGAGGAGTGCCCCTGCGTACCACCGGGTCCGGTCGGGAACGGGCTCCCGGTCGAAGCGGAGATACGCTAGGATGGCGAGCGCGTAGAACGCGAGCGACAGCGTGTTCTTGAGCTGCGTGATCCACGCGACGGTCCCCACCGTCACGGGATGCACGACGAAGACGGCGGCGGTCAGCCAGGCCGCCGGCAAGCGCAACTCTCGAAAGACCCGCCAGAGAAGAACGGCGCCCAGACCGTGCAATGCGAGATTGAGCAGGTGATAGCCCGCCGCCCCGTTTCCCGCGATCCGCCACATCACCCAGAACACCGAGGAAGTGATCGGGTAGAAGTCCCAGCGGTCCCCGGAGTACCAGGCGCGGAGCAGTCCGTCGCCGGCCTGTGTCAACGGGCTGTTCCAGAGCCAGAACTCGTCGTCCCAGAGGAAGTCCGCGCGGAGCGCGGGAGAGTGGGCGGCGAGGACCAGCCCCAGGAGCGCGAGAACCCTCCAGGCGGAGCTCCGATCGCGCACCTCGCCCACGCTCCCTTCCGTCAATCCAGTCTCCTCACCGCCCGGATGATCTCCCCCTCGTCGCGCGCCTCCAGAAACTCGCGCGTGATCTCCAGACCCGGGTGGGAGAACGCGGTCGCCAGCTTCCGGTAGATCTTCAGGTAGGTCATGTCGTCGTAGGGGGGCGCGACGAGGGTGAAGAACAGGTGAGCGGGGCGGCCGTCGAGACAGCCGAACTCCAGCCCGGGCCGGGAACGGGCGAACGCGAACAGGAACTCCTTCACCTGCGGCGTCCGGACGTGCGGAACGGCCAGTCCATTCTTGAGCCCGGTCCCCGCCTTCTTCTCCCGGTTGAAGAGATCGGTGAGAAGCCGGTTCCGTCTGCCCACCCGTCCGGAGCGATCGAGAAGGTCGACCAGCTCGACGAGAATCCGCTCCTTCTGCTGAAGAAGGTACCGTTCCGGCGACATCTCCCCGCGCCCGTCCTCGGGAAGATCGCGGGTCTCCATCTCCAGGAGAATGAGCTCGGGACGGAGGTGGCGGGCGAGGTTCATCGGTTCTTCCCGGTCGGCGGCCGTGGCTCCTCGGTAGCTCCTCGAAGGAAGCCAGGGAATCGACCCCCGAGCATAGCAAACCTGGCCCGCCTTTCTTACCATGCTCTATCGCTGCCGCAGCGGAGAGTGGTGACATGCGCGGGCTAGCGAAGAACCGTGATCTTCTCCGCCGTGAAGATCTCTCGCCCCTCCGGACGGGGGGCCACGACCTCGGGCGGGACTCGACCGTCACCTCGGAGCACGGCTCCCCACCCCGAATCAGGACGGGCCTGGCCGCGCGCAACCGACCCGCGATAGGTTCTTCCCATGGATCACCCCGTCGTCCGCTGCCGTCACCTCCGGGGAGTTTTCCCGCTCCCCGCGTTGCTCGCGTTGCTCACGATCGCGTGCTCCGACCTGGCCTCGACCCGCGACGTCCGGGTGACGATCCTGGACGGTGCAGGGAATCCCGTCCCCGGGGCGATCTTCTACGCGGAGGCCTACGACGACTCCGGCGCCTTCGCCTTCCTCATCGCGCGGGCCGGCGAGGCGGGGGAGGTTCCCGACTCGGCCCGTGAACCGCTGAAGATCCCGTGGCGCCGCGGTGCCCGGATCGCCCTCGCGGCGTTCGCTCCCGGCCGGAGGCCCGCCGTTCTCCGGCGCCCCGAGGGGCGGCTCGCCACCGACGGAGCGGTTCTCGTGCTCGAGCCCGCGCGGTCCGCCGAGCCCGGGGTCACCTCCTCCGGGGCCCTCGCGGATCTCCACTTCCCGTTCGAGGACGACCCGGCTCTCGCCGCGCGAGCCCGCGGGACGGCAGGCTACCCCGAGCTGGCGGAGGCCTTCCGCGAGGCTCTCGAGGCCGGGGAGGGGGGTGAAATCTGACAAATGTCAGTTTACTCGGTAGACGAATCGGCCGATTCTGTGGACAGTACAGCATCCGTATCACTCGCCACGGAGACACGTTGCCCATGCCAGGTCTACCGTCCCGCCTCCGGGCCCTCCCGTTGATCCTCGGGCTCGTCGCGTTCCTCGCGGCCCCTCTCGGTGCTGCCGCCGACGATGCTCCGGCCTCGTCCCGTCTCGTTCCCGCGCCGTTGGCCACGCTGCACGCCCCCGGCCAGACCGAGAAGGACGGCCTCTGCCGGGAGGAGATCTTCGAGGTTCTGAAGGGAGGGGCCGCTCTGCAGGATCCCCTGCTTCTCGATCACCTCTGGCAGGTCGCCGGCAGCCTCGCCTGCCGGAACTGGAGCCCGCCCCGGGTCACCATCCGGGTCGTGGTCTCGGGAGTGGAAGCGCCCCGCGACTAGCCAGCATCTCTCACCAGCCTCTGCTGCGGGCGGGGCCTGCCCCCCTCTCCCCGCCGAGCGCCACCGGAACCCCCGTCGCCGCCTTTTCTCCCCCGAAGGGGCGGGTGTATCCTCCCCGCGCCAACTCTCTCTCCCGCCGGTCGCGCCGCCCGGTCGCGCCGTCCCCGGGGTGATCCCATGGTCACGCGCGAGCAGATCCGCCACGTCTCCCGGCTGGCGAAGCTGAGCCTGTCGGCCGAAGAGGAGGAACGGCTCTCCCGGCAGCTCGCCGAGATCCTGGAGTACGTCGCCCGGCTCCGGGAGATCGACGACACGGCGCTCGAGGCGGCGCTCGAGGCCGCGCCCGGGCAAGAGGCGGAAGCGCCCTCCCTCCGGCCCGACGAGCCGACTCCCTCTCTTCCGCGAGAGGCCGTCCTGGCCCTCGCTCCCCGGACCGACGGCGAGACCTTCCGGGTACCGGCCGTCCTCGAGGGGCGGGCTCTCGAAGAGCGGGGGGGAGCGTGACGTCGGGGCACCGGCCCCTGCCCGAGCTGTCCGCGGCGCTCGCTCGGGGCGAGCTGAGCTCGGCCGACCTCGTGGAGGACGCGCTGGCCCGGGTCGACGCGTGGAACCGGAGGCTGAACGTCTTCCTCCACGTGGACGCGGCCGGGGCACGGGCCGCCGCCGCCGCGTCCGACACCCGCCGCGCCCGGGGGTGCCTCCGCGGTCCGCTCGACGGGATCCCCTACGCCCTCAAGGACAACATCGTCGCGCGCGGGATGCCCGCGACCTGCGGCTCCCGGTTTCTCGCGGGGTTCGTTCCGCCCTACGACGCGACGGTGGTCGAGAGGCTGCGGCGGGCCGGGGCCGTCCTGATCGGGAAGGCGAATATGGACGAGTTCGCCATGGGGAGCTCGAACGAGCACTCGGCGTTCGGCCCGACGCGGAATCCCCACGATCCGGAGCGCGTTCCGGGAGGGTCGTCCGGAGGGGCCTGCGCCGCCGTCGCCGCCGGGATGATCCCGCTCGCGTTCGGCAGCTCGACCGGGGGGTCCGTCCGGCTGCCCGCCTCCTTCTGCGGGGTGGTCGGCGCCAAGCCGAGCTACGGGCGGGTCTCCCGCTACGGCCTCGTGGCCTTCGGCTCGTCGCTCGACCAGATCGGTCCGATCGCCCGCAGCGTCGAGGGCGCGGCCCGGGCGCTGCAGGTCGTCGCCGGCGAGGACCCGCGCGACGCCACCACCTGCCGTGCGCCCGTGCCCGACTGGGTCGCCGCGCTCGACGAGGGGATCGCCGGTCTCCGGATCGGCGTCGTCCGCGAGCATCTCGGCGAGGGGATCGATCCCGTGGTCCGGGACCGCGTCGAGGAGGCGATCCGGGTCCTCGAGAGGGAAGGCGCCCGCGTCGTCGAGGTCGAGATGCCCCACACTCGCTTCGCCGTCGCGGCGTACCACGTCGTGTCCGGGGCCGAGGCGTCCTCGAACCTGGCTCGGTTCGACGGGGCCCGTTACGGGCGCCGGGCCGACCGGGTCGCCGACCTCGAGGAGCTCTACGTCCGGAGTCGCGCCGACGGCTTCGGCGATGAGGTGAAGCGACGCATTCTGATCGGGACGTTCGCCCTCTCCGCCGGCTACCACGACGAGTACTACGGCCGAGCGATGAAAGCGCGGTCCCTCGTCCGCCGCGACTACGAGAAGGCGTTCGCGCGGGCGGATGCTCTGGTCTCGCCCGCCGCTCCCGTGCTCCCGTTCCGGCTCGGCGAGCGCCTCGACGATCCCCTCGCGATGTACCTCGTCGACGCCCTCACGATTCCGGCCAACCTGGCGGGCGTGCCCGCCCTGTCGGTCCCGGCCCGCCCCACGGGCGACGGGCTTCCCGTGGGCCTCCAGATCCAGGCTCCGGTTCTGGAGGAGGCTCGGATGCTCCGGGTGGCGCACGCCTGGGAGCGCGTGGCGGGACTCGGCGCGCTGCCCCGTCTTGTTCCCGGAGAGGCGGCGTGAGCTGGGAGACGGTGGCCGGGCTGGAGGTCCACGTCCGGCTGGCGACCCGGACGAAGATCTTCTGCGGCTGCCGCAACGCCTTCGGCGATCCGCCGAACACGCTCGTCTGTCCCGTCTGTCTCGGTCTGCCCGGTGCACTTCCCGTAGTGAACGAGGGGGCGGTCGACTTCGCGCTTCGCGTCGCGCTCGCGCTCGGATGCGAGGTCCCCGAGATCTCAGTGTTCGCGCGCAAGAACTACTTCTACCCCGACCTTCCGAAGGGATACCAGATCACCCAGTACGACCGTCCGCTCGCGGTCGGGGGGAACCTCCCGATCGAAGTCGGCGGGGCGCGTCGGTCCATCGCCCTCTCCCGGATCCATCTCGAGGAGGACGCCGGGAAATCCCTGCACGACGAGACCGGGGGATCGGGGGACACGCGGATCGATCTGAACCGGTGCGGAACACCTCTCATCGAGATCGTGAGCGAGCCGGATCTGGGACGTCCGGAGGAGGCGGGCGCGGCTCTCGAGTCGCTGCGGCGGATCGTCGTCCACCTCGGCGTCTCCGACGGGGACATGAGTCGTGGGAGCATGCGGTGCGACGCGAACGTGTCGGTGCGCCGATCCGGTGACACGAGCCTCGGAGCGAAGACCGAGGTGAAGAACCTCAACAGCAAGAAGTCCGTCGTGCGGGCGATCGCCGCCGAGACCTCGCGGCAGATCAAGCGAATCGAGCGCGGAGAGGACGTGATCCCCGCCACTCTTCTCTGGGACGAGGCGAGAGGAGCCGTGCGCCCCGTGCGGGCGAAGGAGGGGGCTCCCGATTACCGGTACTTCCCCGAGCCGGATCTGCGACCGCTCGTCGTCGATCCCGCCCGGCGCGAGCGGGTGCGTCGCGCGTTGCCCGAGCTTCCCCTCGCCCGGCGCGACCGTCTCGTCGTCCGGTACGGGATCCCGGAGACCGACGCCGGGGTTCTCACGGCATCGCGCGTGCTCGCGGACTGGTACGAGGAGCTGGCGGGGCGGGTGGGCGACGGAAAGCTCGCGAGCAACTGGACGAGGGGAGAGGTTCTGCGCACGTTGATGGAGAGGGGATGCGGTCTCGCCGAGCTCCCCGTGACCCCCTCCGCCCTCGCGGAGCTGCTCCGCCGGGTGAAGGAGGGACGCGTGTCGGGGACCGCGGCCAAGAGGGTGTTCACGCGCATGGTCGAGACGGGAAGGCCGGCGTCGGAGATCGTGGCGGCCGAGCGGCTCGAGCGGATCTCCGATGACGCGGAGCTCGCCGCCCTCGTGGACGGCGTGATCTCCGCTCACCCGGTCGAGGCCGACCGCGCTCGAACGGGCGAGGAACGGGTTCTCGGATTCCTGGTCGGGCGCGTCCTGAAGGCCAGTCGGGGCCGGGCCGATCCGAGGCGGACGCACGAAATCCTTCGCGAGCGGCTCGGCCGCGGGTCCGACCGCGGGGGCGACGCGTGAGACGAGTGCTCCGACCGACGGTCCTCGGTCTCCTGCTCCTGGCCATCGGGTGTGGGCCCAAGCCGATCCATCGCTCTCCCGACTCCGGGCGGGCGGCACGGCCCGGCCTGGCCTCCCCCGCCGTCCGGCTCCCGGCTCGCGCACGGGTCGAGGAGGCGTCGAGGTCCTGGCTGGGCACGCCCTATCGATACGGGGGGGTGGATCGCCGCGGGGTGGACTGCTCCGCGCTCACCCAGGCCGTCCTGGGAGAGCTGGGTGCGTCTCTGCCCCGGACCGTCCGGGCCCAGCAGCGGGCCGGACGGTCGATCCCCGTCAAGAAGCTGGCGGCGGGCGATCTGATCTTCTTCCGGCTGGACTCCTCGCGGGTGAATCACGTGGGAATCGCTCTCGACTCGAACCGGTTCATTCACGCATCCTCCTCACGGGGAGTCGTGATCGACTACCTGATGGACGCCTACTTTCACCGGCGAATCGTGGAAGCTCGCCGGGTGTTCGCCGACTAGCCCGCTCTCTCACGCGGCTCGCCGCGGCGGCGGTCGAGCAGGGTGGGACGGGCCGGCCCGGTCGCCGAACGGGGAGGATCTCGTGAACGTCCTGATTCTGGGAAGCGGGGGCCGCGAACACGCGCTCGCGTGGGCGATCGCGAAGAGCTCCGCCTGCGGCCGGCTGGTCTGCGCGCCGGGCAACGCGGGCACGGCCCGTCTCGCGGAGAACGCCGTCCTCGATCCCTCGCGCGGGGACGAAGTCGTGTCGTACTGCCGGCGCGAGGACATCGATCTCGTCGTGGTCGGGCCCGAGGCCCCGCTCGTGGCCGGGCTCGCCGATCACCTCCGGCGGGAGGGAGCTCTCGTGTTCGGCGCCGGCCGTGAGGCGGCGCGACTCGAGGGCAGCAAGGTGCACGCGAAGAAGTGGATGCGTGACTGCGGCGTGCCGACCGCGCGCGCCATCACCGTGGGAAGCCGGGACGAGGCGGCCCGGGCCCTCGAAGAGCTCGGAGAGCGCGTCGCGGTCAAGGCCGACGGCCTCGCCGCCGGCAAGGGCGTCGTGATGGCGGAGAACCGGGACGCGGCTCTCGACGCCGTGCGGCGCGCGGTGGAGGAGAAGGTCTTCGGTGAGGCGGGGTCTCGACTCGTTCTCGAGGAGTGGCTGGAAGGGGACGAGGCCTCGGTCATGGCCGTCGTCGCCGGAGACGAGATTCGAACGCTCGTGCCGAGCCAGGATCACAAGAGGGTCTACGACGGCGATCGCGGGCCGAACACCGGAGGCATGGGCGCGTACGCTCCCTATCCTCCTCTCGGCGGGAAGGCTCTGGAGGCGGCGGTGGCCTCGGCCGTCACGCCGATCGTCGAGGGACTCGCGCGGCAGGGGATCGACTTCCGCGGCGTGCTCTATGCGGGGCTGATGTTCACGTCGCAGGGACTGAAGGTTCTCGAATACAACGTGCGCTTCGGCGATCCGGAGGCTCAGGTGGTTCTGCCCCTTCTCGACGGGGACGCGCTCGAACTGTTCGCCGCGTGTGCCCGCGGAAACCTGGCCTCGGCTCCGCCGCCGAGAACTCGGCCGGGCGCCGCGCTCACCGTGGTGGCCGCGTCGGCGGGATATCCGCGGAGATCGGACCCGGGACGGACGATCACCGGGCTCGAGGAGGAGGACCAGCGCGACGACGCGATCGTCTTCCACGCCGGGACCGCCCGGCGCGAGGACGGGCGAATCGTCACCGCGGGCGGGAGAGTTCTCGCCGTGACGGGCCTGGGCCCGACGCTCGCCGCCGCCCGCGAAGCGGCCCACCGGACGCTTGCCACGATCCGGTTCGAGGGGATGTTCCACCGGACGGACATCGGAGAGAAGGGATTGGCCGAGACTGCCACCGTGAATGAGGAGACCGGATGATGTCCAAACGCGTCCTCGTGATGGTGGGAAGCGAGAGTGACCGGGAGGCGATGCAGGGGTGCCTCGACTATCTGGAGAAGTTCGGACTCACCGGCGACTTCGTCGTCTCGTCGGCGCACCGCGCCCCGGAACGGACCCGCGAGATCGCGATGGGCGCGCGGGCCCGGGGGTACCAGGTGATCATCTGCGGGGCCGGAATGGCCGCGGCACTCCCCGGGGTGGTCGCGTCGATGACCACGGTTCCGGTGATCGGAGTGCCACTGGCCGGATCCCATCTCTCGGGGGTGGACTCGCTCCACGCCATCGTCCAGATGCCCCCCGGAGTGCCGGTGGCCACGATGGCGATCGGAGTCGCGGGGGGGAAGAATGCCGCGATCTTCGCGGCCCAGATCCTGGGTCTGAACGATCCCGAGATCGAGAAGAGGCTCGATGAGTACAAGACCGAGCTCGCAGCCAAGTAGCGACTCCCCCGAGGTCGTGTCCGTCGATCACTCCGCCCCGGACCCGGGGGTCCTGCACCGTATCGCCCTCCTCCTCCAGAGGGGTGGGATCGTCGCCGGCCGGACCGACACCACCTACGGTCTCCTGGCCAGCGTGAATTGCCCCGACGCGCTCCGCCGCCTTGTCGAACTGAAGGAGCGGCCGAAGGCGAAGCCGTTCGTCCTCCTGGCCGCGTCGTGGATCGAAGTGCGGGCGGTGACGTCCCACCTCACCCCGGTCGCCCGCCGCCTCGGATCGGCGCATTGGCCCGGCCCACTTACGCTCGTCCTTCCCGCCGAGGAGGACCTTCCGACCGAGGTCGTCGCCGCGCGGCGCACGGTCGCGGTCCGGATCCCCGGCGATGACCTTCTTCTCGACCTGCTCGCCGCGGTCCGAGGGCCGTTCGCGGCCCCGAGCGCGAACCTGTCGGGAGAGAGGCCGGCGGCTTCGGCGGCGGAGGTTCTCGAGATCTTCGGGAACGGAGTCGACCTCGTTCTCGACGGCGGACCGGCGCCGGCTTCCGTTCCCTCCACGATCGTCGATTGCACGGGGCCCCACGCCGAGATCTTGCGCCGGGGAGCGGTCGTCCCCGCCCTTCGTCAATTCGAGTCCCGCTGAACCCGCCCGAGGTGTCCATGCCGTTTCGCGTTCTGTTCGTGTGTACCGGAAACACCTGCCGGAGTCCTCTCGCGGAGGCGATCGCGAGGGGATTCGTCGAGCGCGAGGGGGAAGGCGGGTTCGAGTTCTCGTCCGCCGGCATCCAGGCGAGGGAGGGGGGTCTCGCCTCTCCGGGCGCCCTCGAGATCGCGCGGGAGAACGGCCTCGATCTCGAGGGCTTCCAGAGCCGGAGCCTCACTGCGGACCGGATCGACGAGGCCGATCTGGTGCTGGTGATGGAGCCGGGTCACCGCTCGGGCGTCCTCGGACTCTCGCCCGCCGCCGACACGAAGACACGGCTTCTGGGGGCCCTCGCGGGGAGAGAGGGCTCCGAGGCGAGCGTCGCCGATCCTCTCGGCGGCAACGTCGATTCGTACCGTCGCACGTTCGCGAAGATCGAGGCCCTGTTTCGCGAGGGTATCCCCCGTATTCTCGAGATGGCCGCCGGAGACGCGGATCACTCTTAGAAAGAGGTCGACATGTCCAAGTTCGAGTCGCTCAGGAAGACGGACCGTGCCGTGTACGAGGCGGTCCAGGGGGAGGTCCGCCGTCAAAACGAAGGGATCGAGCTCATCGCGTCCGAGAACTTCGTCAGTCGGGCCGTGCTGGAGACGGTCGGCTCTCCGCTCACGAACAAGTACGCCGAGGGGTATCCCCGTCGCCGCTACTACGGCGGTTGCTCCGAGGTCGACAAGACGGAGACTTTGGCCATCGAGCGCGCCAAGGAGCTCTTCGGAGCCGAGCACGCGAACGTGCAGGCTCACTCCGGGTCCACCGCGAACCTGACCGCCTACTTTTCCCTGCTCGAGCCGGGCGACGGGCTGCTCGGGCTCTCGCTCGCCCACGGTGGCCACCTCACGCACGGTCATCCGGCCAACTTCTCGGGGCGGTTCTTCAACGTGGTCCACTACGAGGTCGACCGGGAAACGGAGCGCATCGATCTCGATCGGGTGAGAGATCTCGCCCGAGAGCACCGGCCGAAGATGGTCGTCGCCGGAGGGAGCGCCTATCCCCGGGCCTGGGACTTCCCCGCCTTCCGGGAGATCGCCCACGAGATCGGCGCCTACTTCTTGACCGATATGGCGCACTTCGCCGGGTTGGTGGCGGGCGGCGTGCACGACTCCCCCGTGCCGCACTCCGACGTCGTGACCTCCACCACGCACAAGACGCTTCGCGGACCCCGCTCGGGATTCATCCTCTGCACGGAGGACCTTTCCCAACGGATCGACAAGACGAACTTTCCCGGGATGCAGGGCGGGCCCCTCTGCCACGTCATCGCCGCGAAGGCGGTCTGCTTCGGAGAGGCGCTCCACCCGGGGTTCCGGGATTACGCGGCGAAGATCGTGGAGAACGCGCACGTCCTCGCCGAGGCCCTGATCGAGGAAGGCTTTCGCCTCGTCTCCGGCGGAACCGACAATCACCTCATGCTCGTGGACATGACTCCGAAGGGGATCTCGGGAAAGAAGGCCGAACGGCTCTTGAACGAGGTCGGGATCACGGTGAACAAGAACGCGATCCCGTTCGACACCAAGAAGCCGACCATCACGAGCGGCATCCGGGTCGGCACTCCGGCGATCACATCGCGCGGCATGGGCCCGAAGGCGATGCGGCGGATCGCGTCGCTCATCGGACGAACGCTCGAGAATCTCGCCGAGGACGAGGGCGTGAAGGCGTCGCTGAAGGGGGAGGTGGAGGCTCTGGCGGCCGAGTATCCCCTCTATCCCGATCTCGAGGACGCGGAGATCGAGACGGGGACCCCATAGGGGTCCTCGGGAGCTCCGGGAGCGATGCCGCGCCCGTCAGAGGCGGTCTGTCAGAAGCGGTCCGGCGGATTCCAGTAGATCGTGAATCCCATGCGGCCGTAAAAGCCGGAGTAGTCCAGCGAGTTGCCCCCGTCGTCGAAGCGCTGCAGGATCTGCGGCACGAACTCCGGCTCCTCCTCTTCTCCGTTCTCCTCCGGCGGAGGGGGCGGGGGAACGTCGGGGAACGTGTTCCACACGAAGCGATCGACGTAATCGCTGTCGGTGATCCGAGGATCCAGAGTCTCCACGCCGGCGAAGTCCAGATCGTCGATCTTGGCGAATCGCCAGCCCATCACCCCGTGCACGTAGAGCCGCTCGGTGAGGGGCATCTCGAGGTACGTGAAGTACTGGTGCCCGAAAGACGAACCCTCGAAGGTGAGCTTCCCGATCTCCTCCTCGTTCTCCAGAAAGACCTGTTCGCCCTCCGCCGTCCAGTGGGCGATTCCCGCCCCGAAGCCGAAGCGACGGTGGGGCTCGTTCAGGAAGTTCCATCCCGCCGTCACCGTGTACACGCTGGCCGGAATGGTGATCTCCGACTGCTGAGTGAAGCCTCCGACCTCGTCCATCCGGAAGAAGCGCTCGAACTCCGTCGTGAGGATGACCTTTCGGAAGATCAGGGCCCGGAGCCCGACGCCGAAGGAGGGGCCCGCATTGAACTTCCCGTACTCGACGCCGGAAGTCCCCTGCTCGGCGATCTTCGCGTTCAAGCTCTCGACGGAGTCGTTGAGGTCGTCCATCGCAGTGGCCCCCACGGTGCTGTGGCCCGTGATGCCCATGACGAGTCGCGGGACGTAGATCTCGAGATCGTCTTCGAAGTCCTCGTCGGTGGGGACCGGAAGGGCTCCGATCTGGGCTCTCGCGGTGGGAGGTGCCACGAGAGCGGCCAGGGCGAGAACCAGCGTGAGGACCGCTCCAGGGTGGCTCTGAAAGGCGCGTGCAAGAGACCGACTCATTCGATGCTCCTTCTCCGCGGTCTCGAACGGTGGAGAGACCCCAATGAAACCACCATCACGCACCCTGCGACGTATCGTTCAGATACGACTCGGGTTCGAGCCCCTGCGGGTGCCCGTCCGGTGGGCGTCTCCACGATCTCGCGACGGCCCTTCATGAATAGTCCGGGCTAGTCCGGCGATCCAACCACCGCCGCCCGGTCTCCTCTCGTCGGTCCGGCCCGTGTTTCTCCCCCGGCTCGCCGCATGGCTGTGGAGAAATGCGGGCCAGCCCCTCCCGAGGCGAGACGGCGAGCTTCCCGCGAGGATTCGGAACCCTGGCGGGATGCCTGGGAACGGTCTCGCCTCGCCGGGAGTTCCCGGCCGGCCCTTCGTTGGACGGGGCGGACCGGTCTCGGACCGATCCGCCCCCCCCGGGGTGATGCCGGAGAGCGGGGTCTCAGCGGAGACGCACCATCCGTTTCGTCTCCACTCTCTCGTTCGTAACGAGACGGTAGAAGTAGCTGCCCGCCGCCAGCCGGTGACCGGCGTCGTCGGTGCCGTCCCACGTCACGTCGTGGATTCCGGCCGGAAGGAGTCCGTTCTCCAGAGTCCGGACGCGGCGGCCGGCCACGTCGTAGATCTCGAGCCGAACGGCCGCGTCGCCCGCAATGGAGAACGCGATTCGGGTCGATCGGGCGAAGGGGTTGGGGAGGTTCTGCTCGAGCGACACGACACCCGCCACCGCCGGCACGGACGTCGTGCTCGTTCCCACCGGAACCGTGCTCGAGTTCGGCACGCAGTTGAACGCGGTGACCGTGAGCGTGACCTCGGATCGACCGGCCATGTCCTGCGGGTCGAACATGATGAGCGCGATGCCGAGCTCGTCGGCGTACGCCGAGCCGATGAGCACGCCCTCGTCACTGAGCGCGGCAAGGGCCCCGGGCTCCGTCGTGACCTCGAACTCGCCCGCCGCGGGATCCACCGTTCCCGAGTGGCTGACGGCGAGGGGCAGGGGAGTGGCCGTGCGCATCTGCAGGCTCGGATCCCCGAAGATCGTCCAGTTCTTGAACTCGGAGATGCCGGCCGAGCCGTAGTGGTCGATCATGTCGCAGGAGCCGTTGAAGCAGAGCCCGCCCCAGGTTCGCATCGCCTCGCCGCAGAGGAGGTCGACCAACTCGTCCTGCGCGCGCATCGGTGGCGCCCAGCCCTGATTCACCGTCGACATGTAGCAGGCCACCGCTCCCGTGGGCTCCCCGGAGTGGGTGGCGCGGAGCCACGCCTCCGCGAAGCAGGTCCCGCTCGTGAACAGTCCGTTCACGCAGGCCACGCTGATGATCGCCGGAAGCTGGTTGTCGTTGACCAGGGCATTGACGTTGGCGCTCGAAAATCCGGAGGTCGACCAGGCCGACGAGGATCCGTGGCCGGTGTAGCCGATGAAGCTCCGGCCCGCATTGACCCGATCCGCGACCATGGACGGGGTCGGATTGCCAGCGGCATCGCCGCCTCCTCCGTTGCCCGTGGGATCGCCCCCGTGCGAACCGTCGTACAGCTCGTCGACCGTCGTGTAGGTGAACGCGAGGAGGTCCGCCCGATAGTTCCGGGCGTGCTGCCAGTCCGCTTCTCCATCGTCTCCGATGCCGGCTCCCTCGTTCGACGCGATCGCGATCCCCTTGGAGTACCACGTGCCGGCGGGGTCGGGATCCCGCTCGTATTCGACGATCCGCTCCACCTGCGTCTCGACCTGACTCGGCGTCTCGGCCGAGATGCGACCGATGAAGGCGTCCGGGTAGCTGTCCCCTCCCGCGAGAAGCGTCATCATCGGATCGGCGGCGCCGCCGTCGTTCAAGAAGTACGGGATTTGGGCGGCGTCTCCCACGAGGATGATGTAGCAGACCCCCTCGTTGTCGTAGGCGTCCTGGATGTAGGCCTTGAAGTCGTTTGCCGTGGTCCCGACCTCGGACTTCAGCGCCAGCCGAGTGGGCAGGCCCATCTCGTTCTTCCAGTCCACCAGAGGCTGAGTCGCGGGGGCGAACGAGTCGTAGGCGATCACGAGCACGGTGCCCGCCTCGACTACCGGCGAGTAGCGGAGGCCGCCCCCGTAGTTCAGGAAGTGCCGCGCGTAGATCTCCTCGAACTCGCGGACCCGCCGGTCGGGGCGATGGGTGAGCACGTTGATCTCACCCGGTCCCGCGGCCCGGATCTCGACGTCCACGCGGGTATAGACGCGAAGCGTCTCCAATGCCGGGTTCCACTGGAACGCGTTCACCGAGGTGACGGCGCCGCGCACGTCCCGCAGGATGTAGGGCGCTCCGAGGGACGCCAGCTCTGCGGGATACCAGTCGTTCCCGTTGTAGAATTCGGAGAACTCGTACGGGACGTCCGACGGCAGGATGTCCCGCGTGAACAGGCCCTTGGAGGGAGCGATCCGGACGCCCTGGAAGTCCTGGAACTCCGCCGACAGCACCCGGAGCTCCATGCGGGCGTCGTCCGGCAGGACGATCGACTCGTGGAACGCGGGAAGGGACGGAAGGCCCCGCTCTAGCCCCGCCGCGCCGCCCTTCCAGTCGACGATCGACCACTCCCCGCCGTCGATCTCCACGGGGCTCAGGTCGAACTGGCCCACCTGGAATCGGAGGACCGTCCTCTCGGGGCCGGAAGCCAGCACTTCCACCCGATACCCCTCCTGGAGGGAGCCGGCCTGGAAGCCGGTGGCGCCGGACGGGAACGGGAAGATGAGAGGGAGTACCAGGAGCGCGAAGGGAAGTAGTCTGGACATGTCCGTCCTCCGGGAACGCCCGCGTGACGGCGGGGAGTGAGGGCTTGCGACGGCACCAGCATACCGGACCAGGCACTCCCCTTCTAGCCTGCATATCTCACCGGCCTCTGCTGCGGCAGCCGCTCGCCGCGCCTGGCTTCGTCGCTGGCGCGCTTCCCCCCTGCGACGGGGCTACGGCCCCGCCTTGGGTGAAACCCCCCCATCTCCTCGCCAGACACGACGATCCACAGCCTCGCGACGAGCCTGGTGAGAAATGCAGGCTAGCCCCCAGATCCCACCGGCCTCGGGCGGTCCGGCTGCGACCCGAAATCCGCCCCCAGGACCCCCAGATCCGGGCTTGGCCCCGTTCGAGAGTCGGGTTAGATTGCCCGGACCCCCCCGTGTCCGGAGGGCTCGCGTGGAAGGCGGCGGGATCCTTCCCTGGTACGTCCAGTACGACTTCGTTCTCCGCGCCTTCATCGCGGGCATCGTCGCCAGCATCGCCTGTGGACTCGGGGCCCTCCCTCTCGCGTTTCCCGGTCTCCATCTCGAACGACGGGTCGGACTCGGCTATGCGTTCGCGTCCGGTCTCATGTTCTCCGCCTCCGTCTACAACCTGCTCCTGCCGGCCTTGACGGTGGGGGGCGACAACGCGACGGCAATCAGCCCCGTTCTGAAGGTGCTCGCCGGCATGGCGGCCGGGGCCGGTTTCCTGGCTCTGGTCGAGAGATACCTCACCCCGGAGCGAACCGAGAGCTCGATTCTCCGTCGCGTGGGGGGACGAACGGAGGTCCTCGTGTTCCTGGCGATGACGTTCCACTCCATTCCGGAGGGCGTCGCGGTCGGAGTCGGGTACGGCGCCGAGACCCACCTCGCCGCGACGGCGGGCTTCGGGAACTACGTCGCGCTCGCCATCGCGTTCCACAACATCCCCGAGGGGCTCGCGGTCGCTCTTCCGCTTCGCCTTCAGGGGGCCTCGCTGCGCAAGTGCTTCGTGCTCGCCGTCGCCACGAGCCTGCCGCAGCCCCTCGCGGCCGTGCCCGCGGGGCTCACCGTATGGCTGTTCGAGCCGTTGATGCTCCCGTTCCTGGGTTTCGCCGCCGGGGCGATGATGTACCTGGTCCTGATCGAGCTCGTCCCCAGCGCGCTCGAGGAGCGGTCCCCGGCTCAAATAGCCTGGATGTTCCTGCTCGGCTTCGGGGTCATGGCCCTGGTTCAGGTAACCCTCTAGCCCGCAGCTCCTGCACCAGCAGCTCCCGCCGGAGGACCTTCAACACGCTGCTCTTGGGCAGCTCGTCCCGGAACTCGATCTCCCGGGGAACCTTGAAGACGGCGAGATTCGCGCGGCAGTGTTCCCGGAGGTCGTCGGAGGTCGCCTCACGATCCGATCGGAGAACGACGAAGGACTTCACCGTCTCCCCGCGCCTCTCGTCCGGAACGCCGATGGTCGCGCACTCGAGCACGGCCGGGTGGGAAGAGAGGACTTGGTCCACCTCGTCCGGGTAGATGTTGTACCCGCTCGCGAGGATCATGTCCTTCTTGCGGCCGCAGATCCGGAAGTACCCCTCTTCGTCGCGCGCGGCGAGATCGCCGGTGCGCAGCCACCCGTCCCGCAACACGCGCTCGGTCTCGTCGGGACGATTCCAGTAGCCGGCCATCACCTGCGGTCCCCGGATGTAGAGCTCCCCCTCTCCGCCCGCCGGCAACTCGCTGACCCCGTCTTCGAGCGACACGATCCGGCAATCGGTGTCGGGCAGGGGCAGACCGATCGTGTTGACCTTGCGGACGCCGTTCTGCGGATTGACGTGGGTGACCGGGGACGTCTCGGTGAGGCCGTAACCCTCGACGATCTTCCCGCCGGTGCGCTCCTCGAAGCGGCGGAGGGTGCTCTCGGGCATGGGGGCGGAGCCCGAGACGCACATCTTCAACGTGCCGACCTTCAGCGAGCCGACCTTGGGGCTCCGGTTGATCCCGTCGATCATGGCGGGCACGGTCGGGAAGATCGAAACACCGTAGCGATTGATGCTCGAGATCAACCGGGGGATGTCCCTCGGGTTGGGGATCAACACCATCTCGGCCGCGAGCGCGACGGGCAGGTTCAGCGCCACGGTGAGCCCGAACACGTGGAAGAACGGGAGCGCGCCGAGGAAGACCTCTCCTCCGGGCACGAGTCCGGGAAGCCAGGCCCTCAGCTGCTGGACCTGGAAAGACAGGTTCCGATGGGTGAGCATCGCCGCTTTCGCGACCCCCGTCGTTCCTCCCGTGTACTGGAGGATCGCCAGATCGTCGAGAGCGGGCGGAGGGTGGGATCGGGTGCCGGACGGCGCCCCCCGCAGGAGTCGGAATCGGTGGACCGATCTCTGGTCCGGCACGTTGGCGATGAGGGGAGGATCGGATCTCCGCAGCTTCCAAGGGGCCAAGAGCCGCAGGGGAAAGCGGAGATACTCGGGGATCGACGCGATGACGTACTCGCGCACGGGAAGTCGGGATCGGATCGGCGCGACCCGACTCGTGAACAGGAAGTCCGTGGTCACCGCGACGACGCACCCGGCGTCGTTCCACTGCTGCTCGATCTCGCGGGACACGTAGAGCGGGTTCGTCATCACCGGCACGGCACCCAGGGAGAGCGCCGCGTGAACGGAGATGACCGTCTGGGGCAGGTTCGGTAGGTGGATCGCCACCCGTGCCCCCGGAGTCACTCCGAGCGATGCGAGTCCGGCTGCGAAGCGATCGACGTCCTCCACGAGCTGACGATACGTCATCGTCCGGTTCATGAACCGGACGGCCGCCGCGTCCGGGTGCGACCCGGCCGACCGGCGTAGCATGGCCGGAAGGGTGATCTCCTCGTACTCGAGAGAGGGGGGCACCCCCGGTTCGTAAGCTTCGTGCCAAGATTTGCGGTCCATTGCCACCCCCGGGGCGAGCGCGGCCTCGCGCCGACATCCTGCTATCGGATTTCCGTCACGTCCCCTGAATCGGGCGCGGTGGGATCTCCCGTCTCCTCTCCGCCGAGGATCCGCACTTGACCCGCATAGCGAGGATCGATCACGAAATCGAACCTCGCGAAGAACTGCCGATGGAAGAACCCGGTGGAGACGGCCAGGACCCCCTGCGCCTTGACGCGGTCGAGGAACTCCCTCAGCAGCACGGCCCCGATGCCGCGTCCCCTTCGGTGCCGGCTCACCACGAGCCACTCGAGGTGAGCATACGTCGCGCTCGGGCGGTGGAAGATGAGTCCGCCGATCACCCGCCCCTGCGCCTGGGTCACCACGAGCAGCTCGTCCTGTTCTGCGGACGGGACCCGGCGGAAATTGGCGGCGCGGAACACACGGGAGAGGGCGCCGACCTCGTTCGGATTGCGCGGGGGGTGAATGCGGAACTCCTCACCCTCCGCGTCCTGATACGTGACCTCCATTCCCGTGCCGTGTCCTGCACCCTCGGCCCGCTCGCGCACGAGCATGGCCTTTCCCTCCGGATCGACGTGGGGGTAGAGCGTCTGGGCGAGGAAGAACTCCTGTCGATCGGTCAGAGGGAAGCGCTCCCGGAGATCGGCGAGCTCTCGGTGCCATCGTCCGGGGGGGCCGGAGGTCGCCGCGCCTCGGGGAGGGCGGTCCCCCGTCGCGGAGCGCGCGAGGGTGTCGGCGATGATCGCGTCGAACGCCCGCATGAAACGATCGTCCGTTCCCCGGAACACCGTGTGGCGGTAGAACTGCAGTCGGGAGCCGGGCCGTTCCACGTCGAGCTCGCCGAGTCCGTAGGCCGCGGCGACCTGGTCGAGTGTCGCGGCCTGGGCCTGCAGGGTGGCGTCCGCGTTGAGGTGGCACCACCGGCGGTAACGGCGCGCGGCGATTCGGATGTGGACCGGAAGGAACCCGCGCCGGCGGACGGACGAGACGAATCGGGAGGCCGCCGAGTCGGGGGGGGCCTCCCTCTCGAGGATTGCGAGGCCCTCCTCCTCGCCGATCGCCTCGAGGGCGCCGGAGAGAAGAAGCCGCCGTTCGGACTCGAGTCCCGCCGATCCGAACCGCTCGTGCAGCGGGCGGATGATGCCCTGGCGAACCGACTCGAGCACGTCGATCAGACGCTCGCACCGCTTGCGGTTCGCGACGGAGACGAGCCGTCCCCCCACCTGCCAGTCGCGGGGAGGAAGCACGACCATGCGCGGCGAGGGGTTCGCGAGCGTCTGCGTGCTCCCCGTTCGCCTCCAGGCATCGACCACGAGGGAAGCGCACGACGAAACCAGGAACTGCCAGAGCTCGGGTAGGCGGCCGGTGGTGCGTTCGTCCTCCTCCCGGACGAGGTCCTCCACGAGTCGATCGAGGGTCGGCCCCGGAATGTACTCCTCGGTCCAGAGACCCTGCTCGGGGTAGGCCCCGCCCTGGGCCTTCACGACCGGACGCCCGGTGCCCCCCGTCCGCATGCGTACGAGAAGACGCCGCTCCTCCCGGATCTTCTCCCAGTCGAGGCTCTCGTTCACCTTCAGGACGCACTCGAAGCGGGGAGCGGTGCGGTCCAGGCCGGCGGGGGACCACGCGAGCAGGTAGACGGTACGACCGCGGCTCGGAGCGAGCCGCGAGATGCGCACCGATCGGGAAGACAGGAGGAGGGGACTCCGGGGCGGGGTCGCACCGAGCAGGGCGAGCGCCTCCGCCAGGAGCTTCGTGCGGGAGATCGCGTCGAGGATGCGATCCTGGTGGTTCTCCTCCACCTCGCCCCGGAAGAACACCGCCCCCCTCCACGGCACCCCGGGAGCGACCTGGGTCTCGGGCAGTCTCTCCAGGAATCCGCACTCGAGTCGGGAGAACAGCGTCTCCAGCTCCTCGGTCCGACCGGGGTCGCGGGATCGGGCGATCAGATCCGCGAGGAGAGAGCGAACCCGTAGGAGATTCGCGCGATGTCGAATCGCCAGCTCCACGAGGAAACGCAGCCGGCGGAGCAGCCCCGGCATCCGTTCGGGCCACCGCTTCTCCTCGTCGGCGGGAGCGGAGTCCCGGATCCGGTGCATCAGGTAGTCGAGCTGATCCCCGCGCAGGGGAGACTCGGCCGCGATCCGGATCTCATCCTCCGATAGAAACGTCGGGTCGGCGATTCCCTCTTCGATCGCCCGGTCCAGCTCTTCCGGCGCCAGGCCGGGGATGATCGCGCGCAGGCAGTGGGGGCGAATGGGGGTGTCGGAGAGTCCGGAACGGAGCACGCGACGGACCAGGGAGTCGCGCTCGGGGTTCTCCCCCGTGAGGTCCTTTCGCAGAGCCTCCACGGTCTCCCTTCGAACGTCCGGATCGGGGGAGGACAGTCCCCGGACCCACGCGTGGAGGTTCGCGAGATCGACGGGGGAGCCCGAGGGCTCGCGGGGGGGAAGCTCCGTTCTCCGGCTCGGGTCCTCGGGCGGAGCTGCCCCGGCGACGAGCCGGCTCACCAGTCGAGTGCGTACGTCGAGGCGGGGGCCGCGGCGCCACCAGTGGTCGATGCCCGGTCCCGCGAAGCGTCGCACCATGTCGTTCCCCAACCAGAGCTCGGCGCGTCCTACGATCTCGCCCAGCCGCACCTCGCCGCCGCCCGGATCGTATTCCAGGTCCCCCACGATCACGCACCCCTCGCCCGTCCCGGGGCGGATCGACAGCCGCGCGGAGGAGCCGGCCTCGAGCCCCTCCGGGGTCGCCCGCAGCTCGGTCGGCGGGATGCCGGTCTGTCTCAAGAACCAGTGGGGGACGCGCACGGTGACCTCGCCGATCGTTCGCTGCACCGCCTCCCGCGAGTAGAGAGGCTCGATCGCGTCGCGGAACCGGTCGACCAACACGTTGCGGCGCGGGGTGCCCTTTGCGGTGAGCTCGCCGCGATCCGGATCGAGGTCCCGCGCGAGCACGGCGAAGTCGAGCACGCGCTCGTACGGGGCCAGGAAGCCGTTCACGCTGGACACGACGGGAGCGAACCGCTCGCGGAGATCCGGCGTGTCGATCGTGAAAGCGTTCGCATCGGCCGCGAACTCGCTCCGCAGCTCGGCGGTCGGCACGATCAGCGCCGTGCAGTAGGGTCGATCGTCTCCGATGACGACGACCCGTTCGACGATCTCGAAATCGGCGAACAGGCTCTCGATCCGTCGCGGGGAGATCGTCTCTCCCTGGATGTTCTTGAAGATCTCTTTCTTCCGATCGACGATCCGGTAGTGCCCCTCCGCGTCCGATCGAACGATGTCGCCGGTCGCGAGCCACCCCTCCACCCGCGGGGGCTCGTCCTCCGACTCGGGGGTGACGTAGGGACCCCGGATGAAGAGCTCGCCGTCCTCGGCGACCTTCAGCTCGATACCGGGAAGCGCCACGCCGATCGATTCGTCCCGGTAGTCCCCTTCCGGCGTCATCGTGATGCCCCCCGTGGCCTCGGTCATGCCGAACCCGGAGTGCAGCTCGATGTCCGCGCCGTGGAAGCGACGGAAGATCCAGGGAGGGAGGTAGCCCGCCGCGGAGAGACCTCGCCGCAGCCGCCCTCCCGTGACGCGAACGAGCTCTCGGCTGATCTCCCGCTCGTCGGGGGACGCGGCGTCGTCAAGAGCGTCCTCGCCGCCCGGCCCGACCGACTCCGCGATCTGAATCCACTTCTTCGGGACGCTGATGAACGCGGTCGGACGTACGCGCTGGAAGGAGTAGAGAAGGGACTCGAGCGAGACGTCCTCGAGGAACGCGTACACCGCCCCCCAGAAGACGCAGCCAAGCATCTCCAGCCAGCGACCGAACGTGTGGTAGAGCGGCAGGTAACAGAGAAAGACGTCGCCCGTTCCGAGATCGGGCCAGGCCGCGGCGCGCGCGAATCGCTTCGTGACGAGGTTCCCCTGGGTGAACGGGATCCCCCGGGGGACGCCGGTCGTTCCCGACGTGTACATCGTCGTCGCGAGATCGGCGGAGCGGACTCGGAAGGCCTCCTCCCTCACCCGCTCCTCGGGAACGGTGTCTCCCTTCGCGAGGAACTCCTCCAGCGAACGGACCGGAAGCGCCTCCGGGCGACGCCCGTCGATCCAGTGGACCCGCAGCGCGTCCCCGCGGGCGGCGATCGCTCCCGCCGCCGCCCGGGCGGCCGCATCGTCCCCGAGGAACAGCGCGGTGGCCTTCGCGTGAACGAGAATGAACTCGATCTGGTCGGGCGGCGAGTTCGCCGGCACCGGGACGTTCGGGATCCCGACCACGAGACAGGCGAGATCGAACAGCGCGAGCTCGGGCGAGTTCGGTCCGAGGATCGCGACCGGTCCGGCCTCGGGTCCGACCTCTCCCCGGTCGCGGGCGGCGAGGAGCGCCCGCCCGATGCGAACGACCCGCCGCTCCGCCTCCACCCAGGAGACCCGACCCTCCTTCCGACCGGGGGGCAGCAGGAACAGCGTGCGATCTCCGAGGGCGCGGGCCCGCGAAAAGAAAAGGTCCCCGACCGTGTAGTCGGAGGCGAGCACCGCCTCGAGAAGCAGATCCGTCCACTCCTTCGCGAACGGGGATTCTGCGAAGGCCGTGCTGACCGACCGGTGGCCGGCGTCGTCGAGAATCCGGTGCACCAGGGAACGATGGGCGCGGACGTCGCCTCGGTCCGAATCGGTCTCCTCCGTGAGCGACGCGGTCATCCGCTCCAGGGCCCTCACCGCCTCGCGGGTCGCTCGGACCAGGGTCACCGTCGCGGTGGCCGGATCGGCGGGCGACCCGCTCTCGAGGGCGGCGAACGCGTCCTGGACTCGGGACAACAGCTCGGGGCTCACGGCCGATGTCGACGTCACTTGATGCGGTGCCCCTTGGGCTCGATCTCGTTGTTGAAGATCCAGGCCACGACCTCGCCGATCCGGATCTCCTCGGCGAGGTAGGAACGGAAGTCGAGGCGCTCCGAGCTCCACTTCGCGCCGTGCCGGAACACGGTCTTGTGCATCTTTCGGAACTTGTCGAGCCACCAGCCCATGTGCACGGGACGGAGATCCACCCACCCCTTCTTCGCGAACGCGTCGATCCGACGTGCCGAGAGCTCGACCACGTGGGCCTTCTTGTTGTAGGGCGGGATCTTGATGACCGGGCCGCGCAGGATCGTCTTCCCGTCGGGAAGCAGAATCGGGATTCCGATGGAGGTGATGGTGTGACGGATCGGGCTCTTCGTCACCCGCTCGTGCATCGCCTCGGAGATCTCGGCCGCCTTCCTCGCGGTCCCGTTCTCGTCGGTGAGCACTCCCTCGACCGAGCCGTAGAGCTCCCGGAGAAAGTGTGCCTCATACAGGTACTTGGCGAGCTGGGGCGGGCCGAGCTGTCCGATGGCGACGGAGGGGACGCCCTTCTCCCGCTCCAGCTTCTCGAGCTCCTCGATCGCGATACCCCGGATGAGACCGCCCTTGTAGGACGGGCTGAGGATCGAGGAGTCGATGGCGGAGATGACGTCGCGGCCGGTATTGCTGCCCTGGAGCTCCAACGTCACGAGATCGGCGATCTCCTCGGGGGTCACGAACTCCATCTGGGCGAGGGAGGTGATCGCCTCGAACTCGCCCTTCGTGAAGATGCCGTTCTCCCCCGTGTTGACGCAGGGGAGTACGAGCTTCGCCGGCTTTCCGTCCTCACCGCGCCGGGGCTCGAACCCGTCGAACGTCGGCTCGTTGTCGAGGCTATCCGTGAGCTTCTGCTCACGACACTCGAAGAGCGCGTAGGGCTCCCCGGGAACGAGCTTCACCCTCTCGCCGCCCTTCCCCGTCCCCTTCATCGGTCGGTACTGCACGCCGCGGACCGGCGTGAAACCGATCTCGCGGTACCCGATCATCGCCGCCGGCTTGATCTCCTTGATGATCGGACATTCCGGCGTGCGCGCCATGAGGAAGAGGAGACCGGAGTGGGCGAACGCGGTCGCGGTCTTCGCCATGAGGGTGCGACTCGGCTTGTCCTCGCCGTGGGTGTAGGGAACATTGAGTCCCATTCCGCCCGTTCCGGTCGTTCCGACCTTCAGGTAGATACGGCACCCGATCTCGGTCAACGCCCGGTGGAGAAGGCGCACGTGGGAGATGAGCTGGGGCACCGCCGCGGAGACGAGGTGCTTCTCCAGATCGACGGCGAACCCCTCCGAGATCGCCTCCTTCCGGGACCTCGTCTCCTCGAGACCCCGGGACACGACGAAGGAGCTCGAGAAGATGTCCTGGTAGCTGATGCCGGTGGCGGTGTTGACGGTGTCCACGACGGCGTCGGGCTCCTCGCGCAGAAGCAGGCGCACGAGAAACGATTCGCGGTACGCCGTCTCGAAGTCCTGGAATATGTCCTCGAAGACGGCGTGCCGGTTCTCCGGCCTTTCGAGGAACTCGCGCGGCGACGGCTCGGGGACTCGCCTCTCGATCGGAGTCGGCTCTCCGCGGACGAACAAGTTCCCGAAGTAACCGGCGTAGTCGACGTACGGGAACTCCCGGCGCAGAACGGTCACGGCCTCGCGCGTCTCCTTGCGGAAGAGGGAGGCGATCACGACGCGTTTCGGACGAAGGGTGCGCGAGATCTTCTTCGCGCACTGGATTCCGACGAGGCCGGCGCCTCCCAGAATGAGGACGGTCTTGTCGAGGGCGGGCATAGGTCTCCTCCCGGCCGGGGCAGCCGGACGATCGGCGCGATCGCCGGCCCCGGTCGCGATTCGGGTCCTTCTAGAACGAATGGCTCAGTCTCAAGATACCCACTCTGCCGAGTTCGGGTGCCCCCACGAACTCGCGGTGCTCGTCGTCCAGGACATTCAGCACTCTCACCGAGAGCACCGTGGACGGGGACGCGGGAACACGCCAGGAGGCGTCGAGGTCGAGAAGGACGTAGTAACCGATCTCCCCGACGAAGACACCCGACTCGACGGGGAATCCGTCCACGAAGCGCAGTCGAGCCCCGGCGTCGAGACCGTGGTCCGCGTCCACGTACCGGAGCGTGCCCCCGGCTTTGTGCCGCGGGGCGTTGAGAGAAACGTCGAGCCCACCTTCCACGTCTCGGAAGACGTCACGACTGGTGAACGAGTAGCTCGCCTCGATCGTCCAGCGCGGGTCGACCGCCCAAGCGCACCCGACGTCGATCCCTGTCAGGTCGATGCTCCCGAAGTTGCGATACGTCAGGATCGGATCGGCGGGATCGTCGTTCCCGTCCGGAGTCACGGTGCCGACCGGGATCCGGGCCAGCGCATCGATCACGATCGGGATCGAGTCGGCGGGGACTCCGGCCGTGGCCAGGTAGCCGGCGAGCTCCGGATCGGTCGGATCGAAGAAGACGTTCGGCGTCTCGACCCTCAGGGGCCCGATGAAATCATTGATCCGGTCGTAGTGCACGTCGATCGTGGCCGAGAAGCTCTTGCCGAACGCGCCTTTGTAACCGATCTCGAACGTGTTCGTGATCGTGGGATCCATCTCCCCGACATCGCGAACGGCATCGGGAGAGACCGGGTCGAACGTCCCCGTGGACGGGTTGAGCGCACGCAGGACCGTGCCGATCCCCTCACCCGGGAGATTCCCCGGGGAGAGAGTGTGCGTCAGGTCGATTCGGCCCTGGCTCTGCTCGAGAAGGAGCTTGACGGCTCCCTGCCACACGAGGTGGGCGGACGCCGGAACGTGGTCGTGCGGCCCGAGGGCCGTCGCGCCGACCTGGGTGCTCTCGGCGCCCCCCAGCGCCAGCGGCACCTGCATGTAGAGCCCGTCCAGACCACCGTCCCCGTCGCGTCGGAAGTGAAAGCCCCCCTCCGGGACGCCCTTGGCCCACAGGTCGTAGCCCTCCATCCCCATCGCCGCCCCGAGATCTCCCAGGTCCCGCTCCGTCACGAGATCGAGGAAGAGGTTGTTCGACGTCGGCGTCGAGTAGGCGCGGTTGTACGTCGCCCGGAGCTTGTGGTCGGACGTCGGGCCGAACACGACAGCGGCGCGTGGCGAGAAGACCGGGTCGTCGAGACGGTTGTGATCGTCGATCCGGGCCGCGGCGACCACCGACCACCGGTCGGTCAGGTACGTCTCCGCCTGCACGTACGCCCCGATCTCGTTGATGTCGTCGTCTTCCTCGTTGCGGCCGTTGATCGTCGCGTCCGTCTCCGGACGGGTGAGAAGCGCATCGACGCCGTAGACGAGAGCCCGCCGGGGACTCGGACTCCACTGGTGCTGCGCCTGACCCACGACCAGAGTGGATCGATCGACGAAATCGAGACCGGTCCGGAGGTTGTAGGTGTCTCCGGCGTCGGAGCGGTTCACGTATGTCTGCAGAAACAGGTCGCGCCAGTTCAGACGGGCCTGGCCGTAGGCGGTGCTCCAGTTCTTCACCTGAGCGGCGCCGAGGCCCGTGAGCTCGATGCTGTCCAGGCGACTGAAGCCTCCGTTCAGGACGACCCAGACTTTGTGACTCACGCGAGCGTCGAGGCGACCTTCGAAGCCGATCTTCTCGACGTCCTCGTCGCGGGCACCGATCTTGAGGGTGTCCGGATCGGCGCCGTCCGCGATCTCACCCTCGCGGAGGCCCTTCTCCACCGGATCCACATGGGAAAAGTCCTCACCCGTGAGCCAGTGGGCCGTGACCTTCCACCCGACTCTCTCGGTGTGCTTCCCGGCGTGGCGAACGGACGCCAACGCGGTGCTCCGATCGCCTCCCGCGATGGACAGGGTCGTTCCCTCCGAGTCGATCGGAGGGCGCGTGATCGCGTGGACCACGCCGTTGGCACAGTTCGGTCCGTAGAGGGCGGAGCCGGGTCCGGAAACCATCTCGAGGCGCTCGAGATCCTCGTTCGTGGTCGGCAACAGGTTCCAGGCGTTGTAGCGGAGGGAGGGCACGCGCGCGATCCGATTGTCGACCAGCAGGAGCGTGGTCCCGGAGAAGACGTTGTTGAAGCCCCGCAGCACCACGTTGGATTGGGTGAGGCCGGTGCGGACGACGTCGACGGATGGAACCGCTTGAAGATGATCGGCCGGGGTCAGGACCGGTCGGGCGCGGACCCGCTCTCCGTCGAGGACGTGGATGGCCGCGGGGGCGTCGAGCACCTTCTCCTCCCGGCGCGAGGCGCTGATCACGACGGCGCTCACGACGAGCGGCTCCACCTCGAGCCACAGATCCACGTTGACCGTGATCCCTTTGGTGACCTCCACCGCATCGATCACGAACGTGGTGTACCCGACATAGGAGGCACGAATCTCGTAGCGGCCCTCCGGCAGGTTCTCGATCCGAAATCGGCCGCTCCGATCGGCGAGACGGGTGACGCGATAGGACGGGTCACGAAGCGAGGTGACGAGCACGTTCGCGCCGAAGAGGGGTTCGAACGACTCTCCGCCGCGGACGTGACCGACGACGTCTCCGACCTGGGCCGCGATCGGGAGGGCAGTGGAGATCGAGACGAGGAGGGACGCAGCCAGGGCGATGAGACGGGCCTTCACCGGCCGCATCGGGGTTCCCTCCTGGGTTCCGGGATGGGCCGCATCGTACCATCGGCCCCGCACGATCCGCCAGTGCACGGGACCGGGGGCGCGGGACTCAGCGCGCGATCGCGGTGATGGACCGTTCGGGCCGGAAGTACCGGTCCGCAACCCGCTCGATGTCCGCGGCCGTGACCTCTCGCAATCCGGGAAGATCGGCATCCGGATGCGTCGGGTCGCGTCCGCTCCACTCGAGCATCGCCAGAGCGTACGCCTGTCCGATCCGGGAGAGACGGCGCAGGCGTCGGCGCCCTTCACCCCGATTGCGGGCCCCCTCGATCTCCTCGGGCGTCGGTGGCTCTTGAGTGAGGGATCGGGAGATCTCGAGCATTCCCTCCCGCATCCGCTCGAGGTTTTCCGATCTCGTTCCCGCCGACATCCGGACGCAGGGGCCGGCTCCGTCGAGGCGAACGGAGGCGCCGATCCGGTAGGCCAGACCTTCGCGCTCGCGCAGACGATCGGCGAGCCGCTCGGAGAGAATCGAGGTCGCCAGGCGCAGGGCGGGGCGATCCGGCTCGGGCACGGTCACCGGAAACCCGACGACGATCCACGACTGCTCCATGCCGGTCTCGACGGCGACCGTTCTCTCCCTCTCCTCCTCGGCCGGACGCCAGTCCTCCGGGACCGACACCCGGGTCGCTCCGGCTCCGGGAAAGGCGAGGCGAACCGCCTCCCCGACCCGGTCGAACGGCAGATTGCTCGAGACGGTGACGACCATCCGAGCGGGATCGATGAGCGCTCCGTGCAGGCGTCGGGCGTCCTCGAGGGAGAGCTCGTGCAGCGCTTCGGGCGACCCGAGGACCCCCTCGGCCAGCGGATGGTTCTCACCGAGAGCGCGGTGGAACTCCCTCACGGCTCGGTTCGACGGGGTTCCCCGGTCCTTCTCCGCCCGAATGACCGCCGCCTCCCGCGCCCTCTCGAAGGGGCGATCCTCGAAGCGCGGTGCGTTCACGATCTCGCCGAGGAGGTCGATCGCGGCGAGGCCGAACGTGTCGAAGGTCTCGATCCGCACGTAGGAGTACTCGGGAGTGAAGTAGTAGTCGTCGTAGGGGATCCAGTCGGCGTCGGTGATCTTCAGCTTCGCGCCCAGACCCGCCAGCCGACCGCGGAGGGCGTTCTCGTCGAGCGTCTCGGTGCCCAGGGACATCAAACGGTGCACGACGTCCACGGCGCCGGGCGGCAGACCGAGAGCCGACTCGAGCCCGCCGCGATCCCGAAAGAGCACGTGAGCGGCGAAGGTCCGCGACTCGGGACCCGTCTGCTGGATGAGGACGAGGCCGTTCTCGAGGACCGTGCGGCGGATGCCGCTCCCCCGCGGCGCGTCGAGGGGCGTCGCGTAGTCGAGGCGCTCGATCTCGATCGCCTCGGGGGGCGGCAGCCAGCTCGCCGTCTCCGGGCCCGGCACCGAGTCGAACGTCTCGCGCGCGCTTCCGATCTCGGGCCCGGCGAGAGCGATCCGGATGCGCCCGTCCCGGAGGGCCTCCCTCGCCAGACGGCGGGCGACCCCCGCCACGTCACCGTCCAGATCGTGGACCATGCGAAGCGCGACCTCGGGATGGTCGGAGCCGAGCACCTCCGCCCGCATGAATCCGTAGTAGTGCATCTTCTCCTGCAGGGAGAGCTCCTCGGCGGCGAAGGAGCGCCGGGCCGACTCCAGCTCGTCCGGCCACGGTCCGACCTCGGCGAAACGGGCGAGATGGGCGAGCAGATTCCCCGCGACCGGGACCGAGGTCCCCGGAATCTCGCCCCCGCTTGAGCCCTCGGGAAGATCGACCGCGAGCGTCAGAACCGAGACGGGGCGCCCCGCATCGATCGACGCGCTCACCGAGAGGGCGCTCAATCCGGCGGCCTCGATCGCCCGCGTCAGGGAGGACCGCTCCCCGCTCGTGAGAAGCTCCTCCAGAATGCGGGCTCCGGCGCGGTCCGAAGGATCCAGGGCCGGCAGGGGCAGCAGGACGCGAACCTCGACCTTGCCCAGCCCCGTCACGCTCTCCGAGAGGGCGACACGGCCGGGCGGGAACTCGGGTCGGGGAGGGAGGTCTCGCGACGCCCCGCTCTCCCGTCCTCCGTAGAGCGTCCCGATCTCCGCGGTGGCCTCGGAGATATCGAAGTCCCCCATCAGGACGATCGTCATTCCCTCGGGGTGGTAGCACTCGCGATAGAACGCGGCGACGGCGGCGGGATCCATGTTCGAGATCGACTCCTCCGTTCCCAGCACGGGGAGAGCCCGGGGGTCCTCTCCCCAGAGGACGCGGCTCGTGAAACGCTCCGCCTCGTAGCCGGGGTCCGTCCGATCCTTGGCGAGCTCCTCGAGGATGATCCCCTTCTCCTTCTCGAACATCTCCCGCGGGAGGGTCGAGTGCAGGATCATGTCCGCCTGGAGCTCGAGTCCGGCCCGCCAGTTCTCCGAGGGAAGCAGGAGCTGAAACACCGTGCGCTCGCGCTGGGTCGAGGCGTTGTTGTAGGCGCCCAGGAGATCGGTCGTGCCGTAGATCTCCTCGCGGGTGCGGGTCGTCGTCCCGTTGAACAGGAGGTGCTCGAGATAGTGGGCGGCCCCGTTCGTCGCCCCGGTCTCCAGCGCCGATCCGGCGGGAACCAGCACGGTGCACGAGAACATCGGCACCGTTCGCTGGGGGATCATGAGGATCCGCGGACCGCCCTCGATCCGATCCATCCACGCCCCGGGCAGGACCTCGGTCCGATCGGCGAGGACGGCTTCGGGGCCCCCGGCCATTCCGAGAATCGCCGCCGCCCCGAGTGCCGTCCCGAGCCCCCGGCAGCGGCGAAACCGCCCGGCCCGCCTCGCGTTCTCATTTCCCCGCCTCCGGCCGGCCGGGACGTCCTTACGCTCTCGACCCCGCATGAGCCACCTCCTGACCGGCATCTCTCACCCGTCCATGCTCCCGTCCATGCTGCGGCAGCGGCTCTCCGCGCCTGGCGAGAAATGCGGCCTGGGGCCCAGCCTATCCCACTCTCCGGGCCCCGGCCAGCCCGCCCTTCGGACTCGCCATTCGGCCCCACCGTGCTATATTGCCCCCGCCTTCGGACCGGACGCCGGGAGCGGCGTCCACCTCTGATCGCCGGAGCCGCAGGGACCGGCGTCGGGCGGGCTCCGACCGGAGAGAGACAAGGAGTGAACAGTATGAAGAGGATCATCGCGTGCGCCGCCGTGGGGATCGTTCTCGTGGCGGGGTTCGGCTGCACCCGGACCCAGAAGGGGGCCGCCGTCGGGACCGGCTCGGGTGCCCTCCTCGGCGGTATCATCGGGAAGCAGGCGGGGAACACCGCCGTCGGCGCGATCATCGGAGCCGCGGTGGGAGGCGCCGCCGGGGCCTACATCGGCAATTACATGGACAACCAGGCCGAGGAGATGGAGAAGGACCTGGAAGGCGCCAGGATCGAGCGCGTCGGAGAGGGGATCAAGGTCACCTTCGACTCCGGCATCCTGTTCGACGTGAACAAGGCCGATCTGCGTCCCGTGGCCCGTGCGAACCTCGAGGAGCTCGCCGCGATTCTCCAGAAGTACGAGGATACGAACATCCTCGTGGAGGGGCACACGGACGCGACCGGGACGGACGAGCACAATATGCAGCTCTCCCGCCAGCGCGCCGAGTCGGTGCGCCACCATCTGGTAACTCTCGGGGTGTCGCCGTCCCGCTTCTCGATCATGGGCTACGGCGAGTCGCAGCCCGTCGCGGACAACGGGACCGAGGCCGGACGTCAGGCCAATCGCCGGGTGGAGCTGGCCATCATGGCGAACGAAGACCTGAAAAAGGCGGCCGAGCGAGAGACGGCCGGCTAGCCTGCAAATCCCGCCCGCCGTTCCTGCGGCAGCGCCTCGCCGCGCCGGCGATCCGCGTTCGGTCGTTTCTCAGCGGATCGCCGGCTCCCGGCCCGCCACGCGGCGCAGGACGCCGAGCTGACCCACGTGATACGCCTCGTGAAACGCGAATGCCGCGAGCATCTGTCCGACGCTCTCGACCCCGAACGGGTTTGCGTCCTCGGGCAGGGGAGCCGCGAGGTCGTCCGGAGTCGCGCGCGACAGCGCCTCCCGGAATCTCTCCTGCGAGGTCTCGAACGCGGCCCGGATCTCCTCCCAGGGCACCCCGTCGGAGGGGGAGGTGATCGGCTCCGTTCCTCGGGCGTAGCGATCCCACTGATCCGGAGAGCCGACGCGCTCGGCCCCGAGCAGGGCCAGCACCGAATTGCGCGACGCCACGATGTGACCGCCGACCCAGTTGATGCAGTTCCCTCCCGCCGGCGGCGAGACGAGACTGTCTTCGGCCGTGATTCCCTCCGTATTCTGCACGAAGACACCGTGACAGAGCTCGAACTGTCGACCCAGCGTGGCGGCGTCGGTCCCCGGAGCGGGTACGGGCATGGTCATGGTTCCTCCCTTCGAAGACTGCGGGCTAGCCTGCATATCTCACCAGTCTCTGCTGCGGCAGCGGCGAAGCCAGACACGACCATCCGCAGCCTCGCGACGAGCCTGGTGAGAAATGCAGGCTAGCGTACGACGGTCAGCTTCCTCGTGATCGTCTCCGTGCCGATCAGCGCTCGCACGAAGTAGAGCCCGGGCGGAACGGCCCGGCCCTCCGGATCGTTGCCGTCCCAGGAGAGAGTCGTCTTCCCGGCGTTCAGGGCCCCCCGGTGGGGCACGGCGACCCGAGCCCCGCGCACGTCGAAGATCTCCACGAGGACGTCGCGCCGTCCCGCCCCCGGAAACGTGAGACTCACCGTCGCCCCATCCCGGGTCGGATTGGGGGTTACGCGGAGCGAGAGCGCCCTCGAATTGACCGTGGCCGCACCCTCACCGATCGCCGTGGGATCCGTCGGAGGCCAGCCGGCGAAGGCGCCGGTCGAGACGAGCGCGTAGGGCTGGGGTCCCTGCGGGACGTTGTGGGCCTGAACGCCCGCGGTCCATGATCCCGCGCTCGGGCTCGCGATGCGGACCACCTCCTCGACGTTGCGGCGGTCGGCGGTTCCTCCCGTCGTGCTCTGCCCTCCGGAAAAGACGTTGCCCCGGTACGTCCCCGACGGACCGGTCACCACCAGGTCGAGGTCGTTCACGAGCGCAATCCCGGCGCCGCTGGTGGCGGGGTAGTCCGTCCAGACGAGAGTGATCTCGATCGGCTCCCCGGTCTCGACCTCGTAGTTGAACTCGTCGCTCTGTCCGGTCGACAGCCCGACGGCGTTCTCCTCCACCCGGATCTCCCGCGCGTCCCCCTGGAAATGAAGCACGTCCTCGAGCAGGACCCGACCCCATCCCTCGTTGTGGTTCGGAACGTCGGAGCCGCCCATGTCGGCGGCGGAGTTCGTCAGCATCGCCTTGACCAGGGCGGCCGACGGGGTGAAGGCGTCCACGGGAAGCGCGCCGGGGAGTCCCGTCGATCCGGCGGGGTAATACCCCTCCAGGAAGTACTGCCGGATGATCGCCGCCGAGGCCGACACGGCCGGAGTCGCCATCGACGTGCCCATGAAGGGGCTCCCCTGCGCGCTGCAGGTGTTCGAGGGCGGATTCCCCGTGTGGTTGTCCGCGCTCGTGATGTAGAGGCTTTCGTCCCCGCCCGGCAGGGTGAGCGTCGGCTTGTACCGGGAGTCGTGGGCCGGTCCCCGGCTGGAGTACCACGCGATCGACTCCTGGTTCGGCGCCTGACGTGTCGCCCCGACGGTCACGCAGTTCTTCGCGGTGCCGGGGCTCCCGACCGTGCCCGAGCCCGAACCGGAGTTCCCCGCCGCGAACACGACCAGGAAGTCGGGGTGGTCCCACATGAAGTCGTCGATGTCGACGCAGAACCCGTTGTAGGAATTCGAGGTGGAGCCCCAGCTGTTCGAGTGAACGCGGGCGCCGAGATCGTAGCTCGCCTGAAAAGCGTTTGTGAGGTCATTCGGCACGCTGACGAGTCCGAGCAGGCACGAGAAGAAGTCGTCGTTCCCGACGTCCTGGAGCGTGAGCTTCGCCTCGTACGCGAGGCCGTTGGCGGCCGTCTGCCCCGGATTCACGTAGGTCTGGTTCCCCGCGAGCGTTCCGCAGACGTGCGTGCCGTGCCCCGTGCCGCAGCCGTCGTAGGCCTGCCCACCGAAGAGCGCGTAGTCGACGACCTTCCGGTGCGTCGGTCCCGGGGTCTTGCCCGGATCCCGGAACCAGCACGAGTTGTAGTCGAGCCCGGAGTCCATCACGGTGATGATCTGGTCCTCGCCGTGAAGGCCGTGATCCCAGAGCGGAAACTGGCCCGACACGTTCTCCTGGGCGACCCACGTGGTGCGGTCGTTCCACACCCGGAAGTCCGGTCTCTCCTCCAGAAACAGAACCGAGGGAAGGCGCGCGAGATCCGGGATCCGTTCGTCTTCGACCGCCACGACGAATCGGTGCCCGACCCGGCGCGGGAACGATTCGAGAACGGTCGCGCCGGCGCTCTCGAGGTCGGCTCGAGTCGCGAGCGCGTCCCCGGCCGCCCAGACCAGCAGGGTCCGGACGGAATCTCCCCTCCGGGCGGGGTCGATTCGCTCGGTCCGACCGATCTGCGGTGAGATTCGAAACGCCGGGTGCCACAGGCCGGTCCAGACGACCTTCGGGGCATCGGCCGCAGCGGCGATCTTCGCGGACGTCGAGCGGAGCAGGAACGCGTTGTCGGGCAGATAGCCGAGGATCTCGCCCGCGTCTTCCACGGTTCGACGGGCTTCGGCGGTCACGGGTCCCCCGACCTGGACGATGAACGCCGCGACCTCGCCCGGAGCCGGCGGTTCGGCCCGAAGGTCGGGCGGAATCTCGGGAAACGTGAGACCGGGATCGAACGTAGTGCTCGCGAGACGGAGCGGAGCCGCGAGCCCGGCCACCGCTCCGAACGCGAGAAGGAGAAGAGACGATGTGATCACGAGGAGCGGTCCGTGAGCTCTTCCGGGGCGGGTGGGATCCACGATCGCCTCCTTTCCGGGGGCCAGGTTTCGAGGCGGAGGAAAGCGGGCGGCTCGGTCACGGCCGGCGTTCCTCCATCTTAGTGGGTCGGCGGATACGGACGCGAGGGGAAGAGTGGGACGCGATGTCGTCGACCGGGGTCCGGGAAGCGCCTAGAATTCGGCCCGCACGGCCGGGAGAAGAGAGATCCGATGCCGAGCCCGGCTCTGCCCGGCCGATTCCCCGAACGGAGAGGAGATGACCGAGAGCCGCGCCCGCCCCCGCACGATCCGCGGCGAGCACGCCTCGGATCCGCCCGTGGTGTGGCGGCTCGACGGCACGACGGAGGATCCGTCCCTTCCGCTCGTCGTCGCGGCTCGACGGCACGACGGAGGATCCGTCCCTTCCGCTCGTCGTCTGTCTTCACGGCTGGGGGATGGACGAGGACGTGTTCGCGCTTCTGCTCCAGAAGCTGCTCGACCGTCCGCTGCGATTCCTGTTCCCGCGGGCGCCGTATCCGGTGCAGGGACTCCCCGGCCGTCGAAACGCGGGGAGCTGGTACGACTACGACGGGAACCAAGAGCGATTCCGTTCCGAGCTCGTGCGCACGGAGCGGCTGATCCTCGACGTCGTGCGGGGGGTGGAAGCGGAGCGAAGGCTCGCGCCGGCCTCCCGATTCATCCTGGGGTTCTCCCAGGGCGGCTACTGCGGCGCATGGGTCGCGATCCGCAACGCCGGATTCTTCGCACGATTGATCGTCGCGGGGGCCCGCGTGAAGACCGAGTTCCTCGCCGGGGAGATGGCCCGGGCCGCGGAGCAGGACTTCCGGGTACTGCTCTGCCACGGGAGCCGGGACGTGTCGGTTCGGCCCGAGGCTGCCGAGCGCAGTCGGGCGGCGCTCGCCGCAGCCGGCATCCCCGTCGAATGCAGGCTCTTCGAGGAGGGACACTCGATCGGGCGCCGCGTGGTGACCGCGATCGGAGAGTGGTTGGACTCGGAACTGGCTGGGAGAGGAGTCTCCGACTGAACGGGCCTCCTACGGTACGGGCCTCCGACTTGATCCGCCTCGCGGCCCATGCGGACTCCGGTCGGTCTCCACGTGGCGCGCCTTCTCACGGAATAGTCGCCGGAATACCCGACGTAGACCTCACCGTGGCGCGTCACGTCCGCGAGGAGATTGGCGAGGAACTCCGGTGCATCGAAAGTGTGCGGACCCGCGCCGGGTCGGTCCGGCCTGTCCGGGGCGATCCGCTCCTGCGCCCTTCCGGACGGAGCCCTGCTCAGGAAGCCGGGGGCAACCGCTACTACTGTGGCTGCAGGTAGGTGTACCTGACCCTGAAGCTCCGCCCGTCCACGCTCACGTCCCGGGTCCAGTGGGACTCGCCGGCCATCGGGCTCGGCCGGAAGACCGACATGATGGCCTGGCCGACGCCGCCCAGCAGTGGGTTCACGTGGGGCATCCGCGGGATGCCCGGGCTGATCCGCCGCATGAGGACGAAGCAGGTGAGATCTGCGGGCCAGCCTCGCGCCAGCCGGGGTCGCGCGCAGCCCGAGCCAAGCGGAGCTTATCTCACGATAAGTGAGTATTGGCGAGGGCGAGCACGGCCGCGGATGGCATGCTATCGTGCGAGCGCCAGCGGTTTTCGCCGAGATTTTCTGACGGATCGAGGCTAGTTCTCTTCCAGCAGGGCGGGGGGAATCGGGCGGCGGCCGGCGAACCCGCCCTCGATCGAGTGGTACCAGGCCACTCGGGGCTCATCCGACTTCCAGCAGAGGAGAACGTCTTCCCCGTTCATCTTCGCGGGGAAGTCGACCAGTCCCACATCGGGATCCGCGCTCTTGTAGAACACGCCGAGACTCTCGAGCTCCTTCATCAAGCCCGTGAGATCGCGCCGGATCTCGGCGATCTCCTGATCCGCCTCGGGATCCTTCGACAGCACGCGACGCCCTCGCAGTTCCCGAACCCGTTCCAGGATGTCCTCGACGATGCCCCGGACGAGCGGAAGGGACTTGTTCGCGAGCTGCGGTGTGAAGAGCTTCGGGGGCTCCATCGTCTCGGTGGCGGCGGGTCGGTCCGCTGCGGTCATGGCTCTCTCTCCGGTCCGTCCTCGATTCGGGTCTCCGTCGAGCCTCTCCGTCGAGGGCTGGCGACCCGGGGCCGGGAGTCGCTACCCCGGTCCCACGCTTCTATGATGACCCGATCCCGGGGTATGGCAAGGGGGAAACGGCGCGGCCCCTCACTCATAGCGGAGTGCTTGCACTGGATCTTCCCGGCTCGCTCGCGCGGCGGGCAGGGCGCCGGCGACGACGCTCACGAAGGTCCCGAACAGCAGGGCGGTGAGCACGAGCCAGGGCGGGGTGGCGAAGAGGTCGAACGGCTCGACGTCCTGACGGATCATGATCTCGCGCGCCACCCGCGAGCCGAGGCGGGCCACCCCCCACCCGAGGAGGATCCCGAGCGCGGAGCCGAACGCGCCGATGAGCCCCGACTCCACGAGAAAGAGCATCCGGATGTCGAAGGCCTCGGCACCCAACGATCGGAGAATGCCGATCTCGCGGCGCCGCTCGGAGACGGACATCAGCATGGTATTGACGATTCCGAGGGCGGCCGTCGCGAGGGCGACCACCCCGATGGCGCCCAGACCGAGGTTGAAAAGGAGAAGGAAACGCCCGATCTCGGCGAACTCCGCGGCATAGCTGAAGGAGCGATAGCCGAGGGCTTCCACCGAGTCGGTCAGCGCGGCTCTTCGACCCGGCGGCCGGCTCGCCCGTGAACAGCGTTCCCTCGAGAATGGCGGGGAGGATGTCGACCGCGTCCCCGCCGGGACCGGCGGCGTCGAAGCGGCGGGCGGTCCGCAGCGGAATCACGAGGGGGCGGACGGGAGCCCGGCGCCCGCCCCGCCGGATCACGCCCCGCACGGTGAGGGTGTCGGCCACCTCGGCCTGAGCGTGAAGATAGCCGTCCAGGAAGCGGCTCACCGTCTCGGAGGCGGCGCGGCGCAGCAGCCTCTGCCCGTTCTCCACCGTTCGAATCGTGTCGGGTCCCAGCTCCGGCAAGATGATCCGGGTCTCCCCGTTCACCCGACGTACGAGCCGGGCGAAGCCGCTGTCCGGGCTCACCGATCGCACGGAGAGCCGAATGGTCTTCCCGACAAGGGAATCCGGGCTCTCGTAGCCGAGCTCCTCGAGGAGCTCCTCCATGACGAGAACTCCGGTGCTGTCGCCGGGAGCGAGCAGGACGCCGGCGAGGGTTCGGGAGAACAACTTCGTTTCGAACGCCTCGGGGGGCAGGGCCTGGGCCCGGGTCGTGAGCACCGAGTCCCCCGCCGTGACCGTGACGTCGAAATCGTCGTACGGGTAGGCGAGCCGCACCCCGGGGAGAGCGGCGAGCTCCTGCACGGCCTCGGCATCGAGGACCACCCGGGACGAGTCGTCGTCCTCCTCCTTCTCCGGGGGGTAGACGATGACCGTCGTGAGCAGCCCCATCTCCTCGAACTGCTCGTTGACGATCCGCTGGTTTCCCGCTCCGAACGAGAGCATCGCCACGAACGCACCGATGGCGATGACGACCCCCGACATCGTCAGTGAGGTGCGCAGCTTCGTCCGCCGGAGATTGCCAGCCCCGATCGTGATCAGATCCTGAGCGTTCACCGATCACCCTCCCGGTGGGGGGAGCGATCGCGATCGGGGACGAGCCGCCCGTAGTCGAGCCGCAGGATGCGGTGGGCGCAGCGCCGGGCGAGATGGCGATCGTGCGTGGTCATCACGACGCCGTGTCCGCGGGCGTTGAGCTCGCGAAGCAACTCGGCGATCTGGCCGGTGTTGTCCTCGTCGAGGTTTCCGGTCGGCTCGTCGGCGAACAGGATGTCCGGCTCTCCCACGAGGGCCCGGGCGATCGCGACCCGCTGCTGCTCGCCCCCCGAGAGGTCGGCCGGCCGGTGGTCCTCGCGATCGCTCAATCCCAGGCGGGCGAGAACCGCGCGCGCCACCGAGCGACGGTCCCGCCGGGGCACCGGCTGGAAGCAGAGCGCGACTTCCACGTTCTCCAGCGCCGTGCGGTGGGGAATGAGATGGAAGGTCTGGAAGATCATGCCCACGCGTCGCGCCCGGTACGAGGCGAGCTCCCGCTTCGAGAACGAGGCGAGAGAGCGGCCCTCCACCTCGATTCGTCCCGAGGTCGGGGTGTCCAGGCCGGCCAGGAGATTGAGGAGGGTCGACTTCCCCGACCCGGAGGCCCCGACGAGGGCGAGGAACTCACCCCGGGCGAGCGCGAGGTCGACCCCGTCGACGGCTTTCACCACCTGGGGCCCACGGTGGTAGTGGCGGCAGAGAGCTTCGGTCCTCAGCCAGGCTTCGGTCATGGGTGGCCCCTCCGGTCCTCCGTCCGGACCCTACCCAAAGCGCCCGACCTTGCCTACGGCCGGCCCGGGGCGGCATTTCTCACCCGGCTCGTCGCGAGCCGCTGCCGCGGCGGACGATTCCCGCCCCGGTCCGGCCGCGCTCCTTCAGTCGCCAGGTTTCGGTTCCGACAATCCGCTTGAGGGGGAGAGCCTCGCCCCGACGGGGTCGTCCATCGCCATGGCGCAGATTCTGGTCGTCGACGACGTCACGTTCATCGCCCGAACGGTCGCCGAGCTGTTCGCGAACTCCGGGCACGAGGCCCGGATCGCCGGGTCCGGCGAGGAGGCGGTGGAGCTGGCGCAGTCCCTCCAGCCCGACCTCGTTCTGATGGACATCACCCTGCCGGGGATGGACGGCCTCGAGGCGACCCGAATCCTCCAGACGGACAGCCGGACCCACCAGATCCCGATCTTGGTCATGAGCTGCGACAGCGACATGACCACGGTGTCCAAGGCCTTCGCCGCCGGCGCCAGCGAGTACGTGGTCAAGCCGTTCGAGACTGCGCAGCTCCTCGAGAAGGCCGAGCACCTGTTGGGCGGTTTCCGCATGGACTATTCCATCGAGGTGGAGAGGCAGGTTCCGGTCGTCACGGTCCTGAACGACGAGCTCGTCCTCGAGACCCTGGACGAGCTGCCGCAGGCCCTCCGCACCGCGCAGGGCGATACCTGTCGGCCGATCGTCCTCGATCTCTCCCGGGTCCGCGTCATGAACCACTTGGTGAGCGCCGCGATCGAGCACTTCGAGCGGAGGATCCGGGAGCTGGGAGAGTTCCTGCAGATCGTCCGTCCGGCGGCGGGGGTGAGGGCCAGCGCGATCTTCCCCGGAATCACGGAGGCCCTGAGGATCCACTCCGACCGCCAGGATGCCGTGAGGGCGGCGCGCGAGGAGAGCCCGGAGATCGTCGAGGCGGGAAGTGGAGGCCCGGGGAAGGAGGACGGTGCCGAGGCAGTCGGCGCCGCCGCGGTCGGGGAGACCATGGCGCCCGTCGCGGGCACCCACGGGGTCGGCGGCGGGCCGACCACCGCCGCGGTTCCCGCCTCGTCGGGCGGCCCGGTCGCTCCGGAGGGCGGCACCCCGGCCGGAGCCGGGAGGCGAACGGACACCGATCCCGAGACGGAGCCCTCCTCACCGCCGCCCCCGACTCCTCGTGTCCGGATCGAGTCGATGGAGAGCCTGTCCCTCGTACGCATCGACCAACCCGAGATCCGCCAGGGGACTCTGGACGGTCTGGATGATCGGATTCCGGCCGCCGCCGAAGTGGTCCTGCTCGATCTCTCCCGTGTCGAGAACATGTCGCCGGCGGAGGCGCGGGAGCTGAACTCACTGGTCGAATCGGTCACCCTGTCGGGTCGGAATCTGAAGATTGTCAATCCGAAGCCGACGGTGTCCGGGGTTCTCCGTCTCAACGGCCTCGGGACCTTGCTCTTCCGCATGAACGACAAGCGGGGCGGCTAGCCTGCATTTCTCACCAGGCTCTACTGCGGCAGCGGCAAAGCCGCGCCTGGCTTCGTCGCTGCGGCGCTCCCGCCCTGCGACGGGGCTACGGCCCCGTCTCGGGCGGAAGCACCCCATCTCCTCGCCAGCCACGACTATCCGCAGCCTCGCGACGAGCCTGGTGAGATATGCGGGCTAGCCCCGGAGCTTCCGCACGGCACGGACCAGCATCCGGATCGCCCGGTCGATCTCCTCCTCGGTCGTGAATCGGTGCAGACCGAAGCGCAGCGAGGAGTGCGCGCGGTCGGCGCCGAGGCCGAGGGCCCGGATCACGTGGCTCGGATCGAGACTCGCGGAGGCGCAGGCCGCCCCGGTCGATACGGCGACGCCGGGAACCTCCCGGATCAGGCTCTCCGCCTCGACTCCCGCGAAGGAGACGTTGAGGTTGTTCGGCAGGCGGCGCTCCGGATGTCCGTTCAGGCGAACCCCGTCGAGGGATCCGGTCAGCCCCTCGTGAAGCCGGTCGCGTAGCGTCTGCAGACGGGCGGCCTCGCTCTCCCGTTCCCGCGCGGCGATTTCGAGCGCCCGCCCCATGCCCACGATTCCGGGGACATTGAGCGTACCGGAGCGCAACCCCCGCTCTTGTCCGCCTCCGTGCAGGATCGGTGCGAGGCGCACCGTCGGCCGCCGCCTCCGCACGTAGAGGGCGCCGACTCCCATCGGACCGTGGATCTTGTGTCCCGACATCGAGAGGAGATCGACTCCCATCCTCTCGACGTCGACCGGCATCTTTCCGATCGCCTGCGCCGCGTCGGTGTGCACGAGGGCGGGGGAGGACTCGCGCACGATCGCCGACAGCGCGGCGACGTCCTGGATCGTTCCCACTTCGTTGTTCGCGAGCATGATCGACACGAGAATCGTCCGATCGTCGAGAGCGGATCGGAGCTCGTCGGGATCGACGAGACCGCTGGAGTCGACCGGGAGATAGGTGACGCGCAGCCCCCGTCTCTCCAGATGGCGCGCCGTGTCGAGGACCGCCGGGTGCTCGGTGACGCACGTGACGAGGTGGTCGCCCCGCCCGCGGTAGGCCTCCACCACTCCGCCGAGCGAGAGGTTGTCCGATTCGGTCGCACCCGATGTCCAGAGAATCTCCTTGGGTGAGCAGCCGATCAGCTCCGCCGCCTGCTCGCGGGCGCGATCCACCGCCGTCTCCGCGTCCCAGCCGTAGGGGTGGTTGCGACTGGACGCGTTTCCGAAACGCTCACCGAAGTACGGCAGCATCGACTGCCGCACCCGTGGATCCACGGGGGTCGTGGCGTGGGCGTCGAGATAGATCGGCGGCTCGGCAGACACGGGCGGAGTTCCGGTGGGGAGGGATGCTCGGGAAGGCTAGTTCGTCCCCGCGAACCGGTCAACCCGTGCGGGGCTCACCGGAGGGCGACCCGTCTTGCCTCACTCGTCCGTTCCCCGCTAGACTCCTGCTCCGTCGATTCGATCACGCGGCTTCCCGGCAAGGGGCTCGCCCCGCGGCGAACTCCGATCCGCTCCGGAGAGATCATGAGCGCCTCCCGTCTGCCGATGACGCTGACCCAAAAGATCCTCTGTCATCACGCCGTCGGGCTGACCCGCCCGGGGGTGAGAACCGGGGACACGATTCGAATCCGCGTCGACTGGACCATCGCGTCCGAGCTCGCCTGGAACGGAATGAACGCCACCTACGAGAAGCTCGGACGCCCCCCGATTCACGACGAGGAGCGCTTCTATCTCGCGGTGGACCACACCGTCGACCCGGGCACGCTGGCCAACGACGAGCGCACCCGGCGTCTCGTTCGGCTCTCGCGCGACTTCGCCGCGGAGGCGAAGCTGCGCCACTTCTACGACGCGAACGAGACCATCCTCCACACGAAGTTCTACCGGGATCTCGTCCAGCCGGGGGAGACCGTGATCGGCGCCGACTCCCACACCTCGAGCCACGGGGGGGTCGGAGCGCTCGCCATCGGGCTCGGGGGCGCGGACGTCTGCGTCGCGATGGTCCTGGGGGAGACCTGGATCCAGGTCCCCGAGGCGATCCAGGTCGTCTACGACGGCCGCCTCCCCTTCGGCCTCACGGGCAAGGACGTCATCCTGAGGACGCTGGGCGAGCTCGGCCGCAACACGACGGCGATGGAGCGAAGCGTCGAGTACGTGGGTGACGCCCTCGAGCATCTCTCGACGGACTTCCGCTTCACGATCGCGAACATGACCGCGGAGTTCGGCGGGTTGAACGGCATCTTCCCCGCGGACGGGCGGACGGCGGAGCTTCTGGCCGGTCGCGCGTCGCACCGGGAGGGCGCGCGCTTTTTCCGGGCCGACGAGGGGGCCGAGTACGTCTCCCGTCACGTCTTCGACCTCTCGAAGCTCGTGCCGCAGGTGGCGAAGCCGTTTTCCCCCGACAACGTGTCCCCGGTCGACGGGGTCGTGGGCCGGGAGCTGCAAGGGGTTTTCATCGGGGCGTGCACGACCACGGAGGAGGAGCTGGTTCTGGGTGCGGTCGTCCTCCGGCGCGCGATGGAGAACGGAGCCGTGCCGAAGCCGCTCGAGGGCGACAAGCGTCTCGTGGTACCCGGATCGCTCGCGATCGTGGAGAACCTGCGCCGGGCCGGATTGCTCGAGGTCTACGAGCGCGCCGGCTTCCGCGTCGGCCCGCCCGGGTGCTCCATGTGCCTCGGCATCGCGAGCGACCGGGCGGGTCCGGGCGAGAACTGGCTGTCGAGTCAGAACCGCAACTTCGAGAATCGGATGGGGGCGGGGTCCATCGCCTGGCTCGCGAGCGCCGCGACCGTGGCGGCGAGCGCGTTCGACATGCGGATCACCGATCCGCGTCCGGCGCTCGAGGGTCTCTCCGAATCGGACCTCCGCACGTATCTGAAGAGGCCGGCGTCTCCGCCGAGCATCTCCGTGACCGAGCCGGCAGCCGACGTCGTCGCCTCTTCCGGATCCGAAGACGAGACGACCGCGACGGACGAAGGGGGAGGGGCGCCGATCGAGGGGAAGATCCAGGTCTTCGGAGATCACGTCGACACCGACGCGATGATCCCCGGCGAGTTCTGCCACCTCACCGACGCCGACGAGATCGGGGAGGTCGCGTTTCACTACGTTCGTCCCGACTTCGGGAAGCGCATCGGGCGGGGCGAGGACATCCTGGTCGCGGGCGAGGGCTGGGGGTCGGGCAGTTCGCGCGAGCACGCGGTCTGGGCGCTGAAGTACGCCGGGGTGAAAGCCGTCATCGCGAAATCGTACGCGTTCATCCACAAACGGAATCTGGTGAACGAGGCGGTGCCCTACTTCGTGCTCGACGATCCCGAGTTCCATGCGGCGGCGACGGACGGAAAGCCGATCACGATCCGACCCGAGAGGGGCATCGTGATCGTCGACGGCCGGGAGTTCCGGGCCGAGGCGCCCTCCCCCATCGTGTACCGGATCCAGGCGGCCGGCGGGATCGTGCGCGCCGTGCAGGACCACGGGAGAGAGACCTTCGACGTGCTGACGACCGGCCCGGCGGTCCGGTAATGGGCGCGGCCCCCCGCGGCACCAACCGGAGAACCGACGCGGACCCGGCGGCCTCGATCGGGACTCCGACGGCCGCTCTCCTCCCCGACGTCCGGACGCCGGTCCTCGTCGTCGACGAGTCGATCCTCGAGACGAACCTCCGCGCCATGGCCGATCTCGCCCGCGAGGCGGAGGTCGATCTCCGTCCTCACTGGAAGACCCACAAGTGCCCGGAGCTCGCCCGGCGCCAGCTCGAGCTCGGGGCCGTGGGGGGAACGGTCGCGACCGCCGAGGAGGCCGAGATCTTTCTCGCCGCCGGGTTCGAGGATTTGCTGATCGCCACTCCGATCGTGGACTCCCATGGAATCGAGCGACTCCTCGCGCGACGCGGAGCCGCCGCTTTGACCGTTCTGGTCGAGTCGGAGGAGGGCGCACGCCGGTGGAGCGACGCCGCGGCGCGCGCCGGCACCGCCGTTCCCGTGATTCTGGAGATCGACGTCGGGATGGGCCGCACCGGAGTGCCTCCGGGAGAAGGGGCCCTGTCGCTCGCGAGGACGATCGCGGACGACGAGCGTCTGGAGCTCGCGGGAGTGATGACCCACGCGGGCCACGCGTACGGGGCCTCGTCCCCCCGGGAGATCGCCTCGATCGGCCGGGCCGAGGGAGAGACCCTCGTGCGGACGGCGGGCGCGATTCGCGCGGCGGGCATCGGGTGTCGGACCGTGAGCGTCGGGTCGACCCCGACGGTCCCGCACTCGGCGCGGGTTCCGGGAGTGACCGAGATCCGTCCGGGCAACTACGCGTTCCACGACGCGATTCAGGTCGGACTCGGGGTGGCGCCCGAAGAGCGGTGCGCCCTCACGGTTCTCGCGACGGTGATCGCGCGACCGGTGCCCGACCGGGTGGTTCTCGACTGCGGCTCGAAGGCCCTCTCCACCGACGCCGGGGTCGGGGGGGGCGTGGTGGAGGGCTTCGGCCGGGTTCTCGGGCACCCGGACCTCGTGATCCGTCGTCTCTCCGAGGAGCACGGAATCCTCGCGGTTCCCCCCTCGATGCCGCTGGCCGTGGGAGATCGAGTCCGAATTCTCCCGAACCACGCTTGCGTGGTGGTGAACCTCCACGAGAGGATGGTCAGGATCCGCGACGGAGCTCCGGCGGGAGAGTGGCGGGTGGCCGCACGCCGGGGCGCGTCGGGCGCGCACGATCGCCGGACCACCGGGGCCGCGCCTCCGGGCGCGGCCGCGGAGAGGGCGGGACCATGAGTGCACTCAAGGCGACCCTCACGATCCGGACCCCGGGGGAGCCGGCCCGGGATCATGTGCTTCATCCCGGGCACTCGTACACGATCGGCCGGGGCCCGTGGAACTCCGTCCAGCTCAATTCGGCAACCGCATCGAGAAACCACGCCCGGATCGCGCACCGGGGGGGCGCCTGGTGGGTCGAGGATCTCGGGAGCCACAACGGGACGACCGTCAACGGGGTGCGGGTCTCCGGCGCGACCGAGCTCTCTCCCGGAGACCGGGTCGGAATCGGGCAGTGCGATCTCTCCTTCCGGGAGGGAACGGAGTCGACCCCGGCGCCGATGATCGAGCCCTCCGCCACCGTGGGCATCCAGACCATGAGCCTGAAGGGGATCCTCGAATCCGAGGAGGGTCTGGACACGGAATCGGTGGCGGCCCCGTCGAAGGTGGGCCCCGAGCTCCTCCAGAAAATGGATCGGATCGGCTCGGCGCTGATCGGTCACTACAGCCTCTCCGAGCTCTTCGACCGCATCATGGATCTCGTCGTCGAAGTGCTCGAGCCGGCCCACACGGCGCTCCTGGTGCCGGACGAGACCGGGGGCGGTCTCTCGATCGCGGCCACGCCGAGATCGGCCTCCGGCTCGCGCGAGATCCTCCTGAGCCGTACGATCGCCCGCCGCGCGTTCAACTCTCGGGAGGCGATCCTGATCCGGGACGCGCCCCACGACGAGAGACTGCACGAGCAGGAGAGCGTCATTCGGCAGCACATCGAATCGGCCCTGTGCGCACCGCTCTGGGACGACGAAGAGGTTCTCGGCCTCCTCTACGCCGATCGCCGGTTCGGCCAGGAGCACTACGGCGACGAGGACCTGAGCCTGCTGGTGCTCCTCGGACATCTCGCGGCCGTCAAGATCCGGGAGACGAAGGCCCTCGATCGCCTCCAGCAGCGGGCGCGGGTGGAGGAGGAGCTCAAGCGGGCGGTCGAGATCCAGCGGCTTCTGCTTCCCGCGAAGCCGCTGGTGGCGGAATCCGTGTCGCTCGCCGGCCGGTGCATCCCCTGTCTCGGCGTCGGGGGAGACTACTTCGACTACATCGAGGGAGCTGGGGGAAGAATCACGCTCGCCCTGGGAGACGTCTCGGGCAAGGGAATGTCCGCGGCCCTGCTGATGGCGGCGATCCACGCGAAGGTCCAGGCGTACGAGGAGGCCGGCCTCCCTCTTCCGGTCGAGACGTCACGGATCAACCGGACCCTGCACTCCGAGCTGCGGGGCGAGCGGATGGTCACCCTCTTCCTCGCGCGGCTCGATCCGGCCACCGGCCGACTGGAGTACGTGAACGCGGGACACAATCCGCCGTTCCTCCTCTCCGGAACGGGGGAGATGACGGAGCTCTCCACCGGGGACCCGCTCCTCGGCCCGTTCTCCGACGCGGAGTACCACGTCCGGACCGTCGAGCTCCCCCCCGGGGGGACACTCCTTCTATACAGCGACGGGGTGACCGAGGCGGAAGACCCTGGCGAGGCGCAGTTCGGGGAGGAGCGGCTGCGCGAGTCGCTGCGCCGCCACCGGAATCTCCCTCCCGGGGAGCTCCTGGAGCGGCTGATCGACGACATTCGGGACTTCACGCATCCCGAGGAGCCGCAGGACGACGTGACCCTCGTCGTGGCGAAGCGCGGCTGATCGAGGTCAGCCCAGATCCAGATCGTCTTCGGAGTCGTGAGCGTCCAGACGGTCCCAGAGGCCGACGGCGTTCAGGAGAGCGCGGTTCCGCTCGGTGACCCCGATCACGGACATCGAGCCCTTCACGCCGAGAATCGTCGTGTAGCACGCGCAGAGGATCCCGATCCCGCTGCTCGTCATCCGGGTCACGTCCTTGAAGTTGATGACCAGGTAACGCCGGCCGTCCTCGACCTCCTTCTTGACCTTCTCGAGAAAGAGGTAGCTGTGCTTGCTGTCGGACAGCGCGCCGGAGAGACGGAAGACGACGGCATCGGCTCGGGCGGGCTGGACTCTTTCGATCTCGAGCTCGGTCCACACACGCCATCCGCGGCCGTGCTCGCCCTCGCCAATACTCACTTATCGTGAGATAAGCTCCGCTTGGCTCGGGCTGCGCGCGACCCCGGCTGGCGCGCTCTCGTGCGTTTTCCCTCGAGGTATTCTGACGGATCGAGGCTAGTCGCTCCCTCCCGGGGGCACAACCCGTGGGAGGAACCCTCGGGAGCGGCAGAATGCTCCCAGCGCGCGCAGCGCGCGATCGGCCGTGCGAAACGTGGGGATGCCCCGCTCCTCGAGGGCTCGGGCCATCGGATCGTAGAGCGCCCCCCCGTCGACCACCGCGACCCACGGCTTGGATGAGGCGCGGAAGACGCGCGCCAGTCGCGAAACGATCGAGCCCTCGCTCGAGAGGTCCTCTTCGTGCCCCTCCCCCCCGGGGAGGGTGTGGAGCGCGCCGGTCAGCGGAACGCATCCGACGACTCCGACGTCGACGCCGTCGTCTTCGAGGACTGCCCGCGCGATATCCTCGAACTCCGCGTCGGCCAGGATCGGCGTCACGTCCATCGGATTGCGGACCTCGACGACGCCGCCGAGTCCGGAGCGCTCGAGAGTCGCGTCGATGCGGGAGGTCGTCTTGCGGGTCAGGGTCGGCAGCGTGAAGTCCCCGAGGTGATCCGCGAAGCCCACGCACTCGAAGCCGGCGTTGGAGAGCGCGCCGAGCCGCATCCCCTTCGCCTCCCTTCCGCGAAGCAGGCCGAAGGTGAGCGCGAGATCCTCGAAGTCGGCGAGCGATTCCGCGACGGTCACGCCCGCCTGCGCGGCGAGCTCGCGGGTGACGGGGTAGTCCCCCGCGATCGAGGCGGTGTGGGAGGCGGACGCTGCCCGGCCCGCTTCGGTCCGTCCCGCCCGGTAGAGAATCACGGTGCGTCCGCTCGCGGTGATCCGCGACGCGGCCTCGAGCCAGGGGAGACCGTCCCCCGGCCGGAACCCCTCGACGTAGCAGGCGAAGACCTCCACCTCCCGATCGCCCTCCAGGTACGTGAGGTAGTCTCCCACGGTGAGATCGATCTGGTTTCCGACGGAGAGGATGTAGCGGGGATTCAGCCCCGAGAGCTTGCTCGCACGCGCGACGGCCAGAGCTCCGCTCTGGGAGATGAGCGCCACCGGGGAGATCCCGGTCTGGGGGGAAGGCAGCTTGTGCCGGGGGATGAACAGGGTGTCGTAGCGTCCGGGTTTCGAGCGGATGCCGAGGCAGTTGCCGCCGTTGATCAGGGGACCTCCCCAGTCGGTCCGGCGCGACGCGGCCAGCGCCGCCTCGGCCCGATCGACGAGGGCCTGCGAGCCCGCCGTCTCCCCGAGGCCGCCGGGAATCACGATCATCGTTTCGGCCTGACGTCTCTCGATCACGACCTCGATGGCGGCGGGGACCTGCGCGGCGGCAACGCTCAGGACCAAGACGTCGACCGGCTCCGGAAGTGCGTGGAGGTCGGGATGGCACGGACAGCCGAGGAACTCGTCGCGGCCCGGCTTGATCACGTGAATCCGATCGGTGGGGAATCCGTCACGGAGGAGATTGCGGACGATGAGATTGCCCGGATTCGGGCGATCGGAGACGCCGACGACCGCCACGGAGCCGGGACGCAGGAGCTTCTCCAGCTTCTCGAGGGGGCGCGGCGCGGGACGGGGACGCGGAACCGAGCCGTCGGCGGGGGCGAGCCGGGCGAGCGCGTCGAGGGCGACCGGCCCGCGGGCCGTGAGCACGAGTGGATTGATCTCCAGCTCGAGGAGCTCGGCCGGCGCATGCTCCACGGCGAAGTCGAGGAATCGGGAGAGGAGCTCCACGAGAGCGTCCCCTTCGAGCCGGGCCTCCCGCCCCCGGAGTCCCCCCGTGACGAGCGGCGTGATCGCCTTCCCCTCGAGTGCTCTCCGAATGCCCTCGGGGGACGCGAATCGAGGCGAGAGGATCGCCACCTCGCATCCGGGACGCAGGTGGTCCGCGAGGAACTCGGTGTGAATCCCCCCGGGGCCGAAGGTCACGACCGGGCCGAAGTCCTCCGTCCAGCGGAGGCCGAGCAGGAGCTCCCCTCCGAGCGCCGGGTCGTACTGGATGCGCTCCGCGAGGAGAAACCCGGATCGTCCCCGGCCCGCGAGACGCCTCTCCATCGACCGGATCGCTTCGGCGACGGCCCGTCGTTCCTTCGGCAGGACTCGCACGCCGCCCACTTCGCTCTTGTGGAGGATCTCCCCCGAGACGATCTTGAGCACGACGTCGGATCCGGGGATCGTCTCCAGGTCGGCCCGCTCGGCCTCGCCGGAGTCGGCGACGAAGAGGCGGGCGGGCGTGGCAATCCCCAGACCGTCGAGGACGGACATGCCCTCCGTCTCCAGGAGGACCGCGCGTCCCTCCGCGCGCGCCGCCGCGACGATCGCCGGGAGGGAAGTCTCCGCCATGGGATCCATCGTGTGCGCCCGCCTCTCCCGCCCGTGCCCCCCGGCCCGATCGACCCGGCGCGGGGGATCACGATTGCCGGAAGGTACCCGGTCGGGGTACGACGGGGAATGGGACTTCCCCCTCCGGAGATGCTACGATTCCCGCGGAGCGGTGTCCGCGGGGGGCGCGCTCGGATCCGGGGCCTGCCCTCCGCCGCTCGCACGAGAACGCCGGATCGGCCTGGGGCGATCGTCATGACCTGGAATCCTGACAGCCCCTTCCCTCCCCCCTCCTCGCTCGGGGAGACCGAGTCCGGAGCGCGCAACCTCCCCGCATTTCTCTGCTCGATGCTTTTGCCCGGACCCACCCTGGTGCTCGGGGCCTGCGAGGTGGCGCTCCTGGCGGCGCGCGACCACGACGTGGTCGTCATCGATTGGAACCGAAGGCGTCTGAACCGGCTCGGGGATTTCGCTCGGGAGAGAGGCCTCCGATTCGACCTCGTCTGTCGGGATCCCGATCGCCAGGACCTCGGAGTCCCCGACCGCTACATGTCCAACGTCGTCTGTCTCGACACGCTCGAGAGGCTTCGGGACGACGTCGCCGTGCTCGAGCGGATTCACCGCTCGATCGAGCCGGAGGGACGGCTCGTCGTCCGCGTTCGCGCGCAACCGTGGACCCGGGAGACGACCGAGGCGATTCGCGGACCCGTGCGAGCCTACGATTCCGAGTCCCTTCGCGAGCGCCTCACCGAGTCGGGGTTTCGGACCCTGCAACTGCGCCACTGGAACCTCTTCGGCGTACCGGCGACGATCCTGGGGAACCGTGTCGCCGACCGCTCCACCCGGGGTGAGAACGCACTGCCTTCCTTCGAGCGGCCGCGCCACTGGTGGGAATCGGCCGCCGACTACTGGTTCCGCATCGTCGAGAATCACGTCGGATTCCCCACCGGCGTCAGTCTCGTCGCGGTCGCGACCCCGCACCTCGAACGGGTCCGCGTGCGGACCGCGGTCATGGAGCGAAGCCTTCCCCGCTCCTCCGGCCGTGAGGCCTACGACCCGATGCCCACGTCGCGATAGAAGTGAGAGACGACGGCGCTTCGCCATCCGACGATCCGAACCCGGCGGCCGCCGACGAGAGCGCGGACGGGCTGACCGCGGAAGAGCTGCGGCGCGGCCGAGAGTCGTGGTGGGACGCCGGCTTCACCCGGGCTCTTGTAGAAGCGATCCCGGACGGGTGCCGGGAGCTGGTCGAGGTCGGCTGCGGTCTCGGACACGTCGCGCGGAAAGTCCTGCCTCAGGCGCCCGGGCTTTCGTATCTCGGCGTAGACGTGGACAGGGCGCGGTTGGCCGAAACTCGTGAGGACTTGGAGGGTGGACCGCTCGCGGAACGCACGCGCTTCGTTGCGGGCAGCGGAGAAGCCCTTCCGCTCGGAGACGAAACGACGGATGTCGTCCTCTTCTGCATGACGCTTCAACACGTCGCGTCCCCGGCGGACGCCCTGCGGGAGAGCCGACGGGTTCTGCGGCCGGGCGGCGCGCTCGTGGCGGCCGAGCCGGACAACCTGGGGCAGCGCTGGTTCTTCGACGGGCCTCTGGAGGAAGTGACCCGGTCCTTTGCGGCGGTCATCGAGCAGTGCCGCGAGGCGCGGGCGCCGGCGGATCTGGCGATCGGGCCGCAGGTGCCGGGTCTGGCGCGGGCCGCAGGCTTCGGCGACGTCGAGATGCGGGTGCACGCGATCTTCGTGACGCGCTACGAGACGGCGAGGGAGTGCCGTGCCAAGTGGGAGGAGATGCTGCGGCTCTTCGCGCACGCGAGCGACCTGCCGGATAATGCGCCGGCGGTCGGCGCGTGTCGCGAGGCGCTCGATCGCTGGTTGAATGCGGGGGATCCGGAGCGGGTCGGTCATTGCGGGACGACGGTGCCCGTCTTCGTGACGATCGCGGGGTGAAGGAACCGATCCGCAACAACGGACGTTCAGGGATCTCGAGCGGATCCGATCTCGACTCCCCTCACCCCTCCTCGTTCTCCTCGGTCCCCTCTACCGGGCTCCACTCCCCGACCGCTTCCACGTGCACCTTGACCGGCCCGCGCGATCGCCACCTCTCGTCGTGGTTGTAGTTCCAGCCGAGGTACTCCGAGTTCCCGCCGCCCTCGGTGGTGATCAGAAAGCGATTCGACAGCACCCCGATCGACTCGGCGACCTGCCCCGGCAGTTCCTTGTCCCCCCCCTGCGGATCGACGTGCACCCAGCCGTACCCCGGCAGGTACACCTGACTCCAGCGGTGGAACACCTCGTCGGTGCTGGCCTCGTCGCCGCGGATCACCACGGAGCCGACGTAGCGCGCCGGTACGCCCGCGGCCCGGCACATTGCGATGAAGACGAACGTGTACTCGCTGCACGAGCCGTTGCCGCGCTCGAGCACCCGGGGAGCGACGTTCCAGCCGCCGGCCAGCTCGTAGTGCATTCGCTCACGGATGTGACGGTGGATGTTTCGCATCATCCAGTACGGATTCGTCTCGTCGCCGACCGCTTCGGAAACCGCCTTCCGGATCCGGGGATCCTCGAGGCGGTACTTGTCCTCGTCCACGAGGTATCGCTCGCGGACTTCCTCGGGAAGGTCCTCGAGCTCGCCCACAAGATGGGGAAAGACGAAGTGGCGAACGGCGGCCAGCTCGGTCCGCACGCTCATCCGGATCTGCCTGCGCTCGGCCAGGGGCAGGTCGTGGAGGCGGAAGTGGGCCACGGGCTGGTCCCAGCGATCCCGGACGATCTCGTCGGGGGAGGGGGTGAACTCCGGTCCCGTCAAGAGCTTCTGACTCGGGAGCTCGCGGGGGACGGCGATGTAGACGTCCAGCTCGGTCACCTCTCCGGGACCGTAGTTCCGGAACTCCTGGGTGAGCAGCAGATCGAGGGTGTGCGGCTCGGTGGACTTCCGCGTCTCGTCGTCCTCGATCACGAGCCGGAAGATCGCGTCCTCCTGGTAGTCGGCGGCCCAGAGCGACTCGCCGTCGTGGGTCAGACCCCGCACGTGATCCCCCGGCGCCTCGAGGCTCAGAACGACTTCCCCGCCGTGGTCGGGGGCCACCAGGTAGATTCGGTCCTCCTTGCGGTCGCCGCACCAGAGGTAGCCGTTCCACCAGGCCAGGCCGGTCGAGACCTTCATGGGCGCCGTGAACCGCTCGATCACGGTGCCGTCGACCGGCGAGATCTTGCACAGGACGTCCTCGGACTGGTCCGCCAGCCACAGATCGCTGCCGTCCCAGGTCAGACCGTGCGGGTTCGGAGTCGGCGACTCGAAGCTCCGGACCGTCACCCCGGTATTGGGATCCAATCGGCTGATCCGGTTCTCCTCACCGTCTACGCACCACAGATGGGAACCGTCCCAGGCCAGTCCTCGGGGGATGAAGCCGGGCGCGGGGATCTGTCGGCGCGCCTCCCCCGTGGTGGGATCGAGGGCGTAGAGCGTGTCCGCCAGGCGATCGGCCACCCACAGGTCGCGGCCGTCGAAGGTGAGACCCGTGGGCGTGGAGCCGGGCGTGGAGAGGTGGTGCAGGACGTCCCCCGGAGCTGCCGCCGCCGGGGAGACCAGCGCGATCAACGCCAGGCCGAGCGGTACCGGGACGGAGGGCGCAAGTGCCGCGAGCACTCGCGCAATTCGGTTCTTCAAGACGAGACTGCCGGCCGAAACGGTTGCCTTCATGGACACCTCCCCTGAGTCGCTCGCCCGTCCGGGTCGTGAGCGGGAGTGTGCGGGCATGCGGCCTCGCGCTGCGTTGTGCACGTGGAGCGCGAGCGGATCGTGGGATAGTAACGCACACCCGATCGCGGCCGTCGAGGGCGGGAAGGAGAGCGATCGCCGCCAGAGGGCGATCGGATCGCTCTGAGGATCGGGAGTTTGTCGGGAGGTTGCCGCGGGCCCCGCGCCGGCTGCGACGCGGGGCCCCGGACAGTGAGATCACCGCTCCACGGTCATCTTCACCGTCTTCTGGTCCGCGCCCGCGGTGAGCACGACGAAGTAGACACCGCTACCGGCGTCGGCCGGGATCCAGGGGGCCGCCCTCACTACGCCGTCTCCGCGCGGGAGCTCGGCCACCCGGTCGATGCGGCGCCCGTGGACATCGTACACGTCGAGTGTGACCTTGCCCTCGTGCTTGGCCGCGAAGCGCAACCAGGTCCGGTCGCGCACCGGGTTCGGCGCCGGGGGATCGAGCATGAGATTCAGTGCCGGACCGGCGACCGAGATGTCCACTCCCGTGCCCTGGAAAGGCAGATTCACTTCCCAGGCTCCGCGGCCGTAGGTTCCGGCCACGAGCTTGCGGGTCGTTCGGTGGATCTCCAGATCCGTCACGACCAGGTTCGGGAGGCCGGTCTCGAAGGGAACCCAGTTCGCCCCGCCGTTCGAGCTCGTCCAGACGCCGAAGTCGGTTCCGATGAACCAGAGGTCGGTCTCGATTGGATCCACGATCATCGTGTTGACCGGAATCGAGGGGAGATCGCCGGTCACGTCGGTCCAGGTCGCGCCGAAGTCCGTCGTAATCGCGACGTGAGCCACGTCATTGAACGACCCGAACGTGACGAACGCGGTCCCCAGGTCGACGGGGTGGGCCTGGATCTTCGTCTCCGGACCGACGGTGAAGCCGTAGGCTCCGGCCGGGGACCAGGTCTCTCCGCCATCCGTCGAGACGTAGGGTCGAGCCGCATTCACCGACCACACGATGTTACCGTCGACCGGACTGATCGAGATCCAGATCGCGGTGTGTCCCGCGACGTTCTCCCAGAGGTTTCCTCCGGTCGTCGTGCGGAAGATGCCGTCGGTGGTGGAAGTGAACAGCCGGTTCCCCTGGTTCTGATCCTCGTCGACGGCCGTCACCCAGGCCCCGTCTCCGGTGATCCCGTTCATGATGTCGAACCAGCTATGCCCGCTCGTGCGGCTCTTCACGTGGTTCCCGAACTGCCACTCGCCGTAGATCGTCCCGTTGGCGGGGTTGATGTTGCACACCATTCCGTCGGCGACGAGCGTGGAGATGAACCACTCGTCCGGCCCCGCGTCCCTCCCGGGGAATCCGTTGTCCTGCGATCCCCCGGTCATGAACGTCGGATCGCTCTGCGAGACGCAGATGTCGTAGAACTGGAACGTCGGGAGACCCTCCCGGCGGGAGTGCCAGTTGTCCCCGTCATCGGTCGACCTCCACACCCCGCCGTCGGTGCCCACCCAGAGCGCGTCCGTGGAGCCCGGCTCGTAAGTGATGTCGTGATGGTCCCAGTGCACGTCGGTCTCGTTCCCGAGCGCGGTTACGCTGTGGGTCTGGGTAAGGGTGACGGCCCCGTCGTTGGACTCGTAGAGGCGGACGCCGCCCGCGATGACCCGGTCGACGTTGTCGGGATCGACGGCGATCGTGAGGTTGTACCACCCCTGGCTGTTCACCATGTTCGTCGTGGTGTTGCGGGCCTCCCAGGTCGCCCCGTCGTCCGTGCTCCGGTAGACGCCGAGCGTCTGGTAGTTGTCCGAGCGCGTGTAGTTCGCGTAGATGACACTGGGATCCGCCGCGGTCACCGCGATCTTCGTCTTTCCGATCTGAAACGATGGGGGCTGGCCGGTTCCGACCTTCGTCCAGGTCAGACCGTCATCGGCGGAGACCTTGACGTTGTTCCCGCCACTGCCCAATCCGCGGCATGTGTACATCCGGGTGGGATCGCCGGGCTTCCACTTCACGTCGTAGTAGTGGCCGCCGTCCTTGACACGCGTCCAGGTGTCCCCCTGGTCGACCGAGCGCCAGAGCCCGTCGGTCGCGCCGGCCAGGATCGTGCCGGTGAGCGGGTTCACCTCCATGACGTGGAATCCGTGACCGCTCGGGAGGGAGTAGGAGAGACTCGTCGGCTGCCACGTGGCGCCGGCGTCGGTCGACTTGAAGACCCCGACCCCCGATTGCCCACCGGCCCCTTCGCCGGTACCCACGAGAACCACGTTCGGATCCTCGCGAAGAACGACGACGGCCCCGATCAGGAGGGAGGGAAGCTGGTCGGTGGTCGTGACGTACGTATCCCCTCCGTCGGTCGACTTCCAGAGGCCGCCGCTCGCGGACCCGATATAGACGATGTTCGGGTCCGTGGGATGGAACTCGATCGTGGTGATGCGTCCCGATTGGTTCAGGGGACCGAGCTGGAACCAGCCGGAGCGCGGGCCGACCTGCCGCTGCCGCTCCTGCTTGATCTGCCAGGCTTCGAACATCTCCCGCGCCTCCGGGAGTCGTCCGCCCAGCCGGTGCTCGATGTTCCACTTCATCCGATTGAATGGCTTCCAGCCGCTTCCCCGCTGGTCCTTGAGCTCCGGACTCTCCTCGAAGAACTGTTCCATCGACTCCATCCACTCGAGGAGCGGGGAGGGAGACCGGGGCTCGGCGGCCGCGACGGCGCTCGGGACGGAGAGCGTCAGCGCGACCGCGGCGACGGGCAGCAGAACCTGCGAGCGCAGGAAAGACGGGAACATATGACTCCTCCGGGTTGCCGCGAAGAGAGGTGGATCGGCGGCCGGGGGGAAAGGGGGGCGCCCGTTCGGCGCGGAAACGAGTCTAGCACGGGCCGGGGGGGAGGGAATCGACTCCGTGTCTCTCCACTATACCTTACGCCCTGCCGTTCGCAAATCACGCTGTGCAGGGGGGGAGAGGGGGGGTGGTTGACCCGGAGACCTCAGGGATGGTGTCCGAGATCTCGGCTCACAAACAGCCTGCGCGACGAATCGGCGTGAAGAGAGCGAGGCGCTGTCCATCACGAAGTAGGGGCGCCCGCGACCGAGAAGGATATCTCGGCGCAAGTCGTGGACCACTCCGGGTCCGCCGGAACCGGCCCGTCAACCTCCGGACGCCTGCCTCCCCTCCGCCACCGCGGTCGCGCGTTCGAGGAGAGTGGGCGTCTCCGGATCGATCTCGGTCATCCTGGCGACGACCTTCTCCTGGAATGTCGTCATTCTCTCGACGATCTCTTCCTGCTGGAGGACCTGGGCCTCCGTCTGCCGGATCTTCGCCTGGAGCGCGCTGCCCTCCTGCTGGATCTGCTTCGACGTCTCGACGTCTCCCGACTGCTCCGCCTGGCGATAGTCGGCCTGGAGAGCGATGAGGTGTTGCCGATGAGCGGAGATCTCGGGATCCAGCTCGACCATCTTCTTTTCCACGACATCGCGAAGGGCAGCGAACTCCGCCATCAGGGCCGAATCCCCCATCGCCCTCTGTCGAATGGACCCCAGGCGCTGTTGGATGCGAGCGAACTCCTCTTGGAACGTGGCCGGATCCGACTCGGTGATCGGAAGCGATGCCTCCTCGGGTGGAGGGGTCTCGCCGGAACAGGCGACAAGCGACAAGAGTGCTGCGGCCGCGATCACGGTCTGGCCGCACCGAAGGAATCGTGACACGGAAATGTCTCCTGGGACGGTAGGGTCGCGGGCAATCGCGATCTGGATTCCGGGCCCGGGCATGCCCACGATGGAATCCCAGGAGGGAATCTGAAACCCACCCATTGTAGCACGCCGTCGAGCGCCGGGCGATCCGATTACGGGGCCCGCAGCCGCGCCCTGTGGTCGAACTGTCCGCTCACGAAGAAGCCGATCAGGAAGCCACCGAAGACGATGAGATTGAAGAGGCGAACACCCGGGCTCGGAGGAGTCTCGGCCAGCAGCCGGACATGGAGGCTGATCGCTCCCAGTACGCTCACGATCATGGCGAACCACCAGGCGATCTGCCACGTGATCTCGGGACGACCGACGCCGGGGTGGGCCACGGCGTGCTCGATCGTGGCGAGCTCCCAGCGGCTGAGGAAATAGAGTATCGCGACGACAAACGCCGAAGGACCGATCGTTTCCATTACCTTACGCCCTCATCGTTTGAGTCGAAAACGGAAGGGGGCTCCGTTCCGGATGTCCGGCCACCGTATTCGCCTCATCCGCGGGAACGGCCCACCCGCGAGTCTACGCACCCTTCCACAGATGTCCAGCGCGGGAGCAAAGGGCCGGAGCTTCTGGCATACTGCCCGGCGGAGTGAAGAGGTGAAATCGAACCGCGGCCCGGGATCGGGGGGACCCATGGACAAAGTAAACCTCGGCCAGGAGCTCTCCCGGCTCGACTCCTGCTGGGATCCGAAGGTCGTCGGTGAGCTCAATGACCATCAGGTGAAGATCGCCAAGTTCGAGGGGGAGTTCGTCTGGCACCGGCACGAGCGCGAAGACGAGCTGTTCCTGGTGCTCGAGGGCGCCTTCGACATGCAGTTTCGGGATCGATGCGTCACCGTGAGCCAGGGGGAGTTCATCATCGTGCCGCGGGGAGTGGAGCACTGTCCACGAGCCGACCGAGAGGCACGGGTATTGCTTTTTGAGCCGGCCGGTACGGTAAAGACGGGGGATCGGGAGCGATGAGCCCGGATCCACCCTTCACGCTCTTCGGCCCCGCCCACGTGGTCGCGATCGGAGTGATCGGCGCCGTGGGGGTCGTGGTTCCCCTCTGGGTTCGGTCCCGGGGTTCGGCGACCGGGGAGACACGGGTCGCGCACGTTCTTGCGACGCTCCTCGTCGTCCAGGAGTTCTTTCGGATCTGGATGGATGTCCAGGTGTACGGCATTCCCCTTGCGCAGAGGCTCCCCCTTCACCTCTGCGGGATCGCCATCTTCTTGACCGCGGTGGTCCTCGTTCGTCGCACCCGAATACTCTACGAGATCGTCTACTTCTGGGGGTTGGGAGGCACGGTGCAGGCGATCCTGACGCCCGAGCTCCACTTCGGATTCCCCCATCCCATCTTCATCTTGTTCTTCCTGAGCCACGGACTCATCATCCTGGGAGCCCTCTATGCGACGGTGGTCTTTCGGCTCCGACCGACCCATCGCTCGATCTGGAAGGTCTTTCTCGTCACGCTTGTCTACGCCGCGCTCATCACGCCGGTCAACATCGCCCTGAAGACGAACTACCTCTTCCTCATGCACAAACCGGAGCGCGCTTCGGTCATCGACTACTTCGGCCCCTGGCCGTGGTACATCCCGGTACTGGGGGTCGCCGGCGCGATCTCGTTCTACGTCTACTACACACCGTTCGCGATCCTCGATCTCGTACGGCGACGCGAAGGCTCCGGGGTCGGTCCCGAACGGCGACGCTGAGCGGGACGGAGCTTCTTGACCATCCGGATCGTCTTCCTCTCGTAACCGGTGTCCTCGTGCTCGCCGGCCGGATCCAGAACGAACCCCAGGGATTCGTAGAGCCGCCCCGCCGCAACGAGCTTGGGAACGGTATGCAGAACAACGGTCTCGGCGTCGAGCTCCCTCGCGAGAGCGAGAGCGGCCACGGCGAGACATCTTCCGATCCCCCGACCCCGTGCCCTCTCGGTGACCGCCATCTTGCCCAGCTCGAACGTGCGGGCGTCGAGACGGATCAGGGCGACGGTGCCGACCACGCCGCTCGGGGTCCGCGCGAACAGGATTCGACCTCCCTTCCGCAGGATCTGCCCGCTGGGATCCGACAGGAGTCTCTCATCGGGAGGCTCGACCGTGAGCTCCGTCTCCAGCCACTCGAGGTTCAGGCTTCGGAAGTGCTTCTTGTACGCCGGTCGATACTCCACGATCTCCACGGTCCGTTCTCGAAGCTCCGGAATCGATTCCGCGATGCGCTCGTAGTAGCTACGGTGGCTCAGCGATTCCTCCATTCGATCGAGGGCGGCGAGAAGATCGACTCCCGCCTCGTCGATCAACTCCTCGGCACGGGAACGGATGGTGTTCCACACGGGGCGAAGTCGCTCGACGAGCCGGTGGCCTTTGCGACTCAGGATCAGGATCCTCCGTCGCCCGTCCGGCCTTCCCTTCCGCGACCGAACGAGCCCGCGCAGCTCCATGGTCCCGGCGGTCTGGTTCACGGCGGCGTGGGTCAGCCTCAGCTCGTCCGCGATCTCGGTGATCGAGAGAGGGGCGCGAACCGAAAGGAGATGGAGCACGGGAAACCAGCGGGGCTCCATGCCGGCGCCGAGATCCCGGTAGACGTGGGCGACCTCCCGGTAGAGGTAGTCGCTCAACCGTTTCAGACGGCTCGCGAGGCCCAAGGCACCGAGCTCTTCGATCGCGTCCATCGGCTTCTCCGAGGTTCATCCCGGCTCTCATTCGAAATATACGTTAGCGCTTACGTAAATGTCAAGCCCTGCTGGGCGGAGTCCGCCGCCGAAGGCCGTTCCCGTCGCCCCGCCCGGCCCGGGACGGCCGCTCTCGCCCGATGACCGAATCCGGCCCCGGAGTTACCCTGCGGCGACCCCCTGAGGTGACCCATGCGCCAGCCGCTCCCGACCGTCTTGCTCCGCGAGACCCCCGCCGAGTCGGGCCGGTCCTTCGGGATTCCGGCGGACCTCATGGTGAAAGCACGCGGCCGGCTCGGGAAGTTCGTGCTGTTCCAGGCGGCGCTGTTCGCCGCGGTCGCGATCGTCGTTCGGTTCTTCGCGGTGGATCTGGAGGCCCCTCCCGGCTTCCGCGATACGGTCTCCTTCCTTCACCTGGTGGCGATCGCCGCTCACGGAGTCTTCTACTGGGTGACGCGCAGTCCGCGTTTCGGCCACGTCACGGTTCTGAACCTCGGACTCCTCTATGAGGTTCTCCTCTGCCTGACCATCACGGTCGCGGACCAGTGGATCAACCACCTACGTGTCGGCTTCTTCATGGACATGACGTTTGCGAGCCTCATCATCGTCGTCTATCCACTGATCGTCCCGACCCCCCCGTGGAGGACGTTTTTCAGCTCGCTCGCCGCGGCGGCGACGATCCCCGGGGGACTCGTGATTCTCGGGTCCATCGGCATGCACGGAACGGCGGACGATTACCTCATCGCCTGCATCACCGGGGTGATCACCGTCGCGGTGGCCGTGTTCGGATCCGTCGTCATTCACGGCATTCACCGCGCGGTGGAGGAGGCGCGCCAGCTCGGGAGCTATCGGCTGGAGAAACGGCTCGGGCACGGGGGGATGGGGGAGGTCTGGCAAGCCCGGCACGAGCTCTTGGCCCGACCCGCCGCCATCAAGCTGGTTCGCCCGGAGCTGATCGGAGCCCGGGGAGGAGAGGACGTCTCGCGGATCCTCGGGCGGTTCGAGCGGGAGGCTCAGGCGACCGCGATGATGCGATCTCCCCACACCATCGCCCTCTACGATTTCGGAATCGAGGACGGCACGTTCTACTACGTCATGGAGCTGCTGGACGGTCTCGACCTCGACAGCTTGATCCGCAACCACGGTCCGGTACCGGCCGAGCGGGCGATCCATCTGCTCCTGCAGATCTGCGACTCCCTGGGGGAGGCGCACGAGAGCAACCTGATCCACCGCGACATCAAGCCCGCGAATCTGTACGTCTGTCGCTACGGGCGGCAAGTCGACTTCGTGAAGGTACTGGACTTCGGACTGGTCAAGCCCGCCGAAACGGAGGAGACGGAACCGTTGACTCGGGAGCAGACGGTCGGCGGCACGCCGGCATTCATGGCCCCGGAGCAGGTGCTGGGAGATCGGCCCGTCGATCCCCGCACCGACATTTACACCGTCGGCTGCGTCGGATACTGGCTGGTCACCGGTAAGCTGGTCTTCGAGGGCGCCACCGCGATGGAGACGATGCTGCATCACGCGAGAACTCCGCCCGTGCCGCCCTCGCAGCGAACGGAGCTCGACGTTTCCGGAGATCTGGAAGCGATCCTGATGGCCTGCCTGCGGAAGGACCCGGTCGAACGTCCGCAGAGCGCGGACGCCCTGGCGACGATGCTCGCCGATCACCCGGCGGCCGCCGCCTGGACCCCGGAGCTGGCGAAGCGCTGGTGGGATCGGCACCTGCCGCAGGTCTCCTGAACGACCGGGGGGGGACAGAGCCATGTCAGTCTGGAACGATTTCGACGAGCGGGCGCGGAGGCTCGGGATTCTCGACACCAAGCTGGCGCAGGCCGCGGCCGTCTTCTTCGCTCTCGTAGTCGTCAAGCTGTTTCCTCAGATCATGAGCGTCGGCGCGGGGTGGTACGCGGCGCTTGCGATCGCATGCGCGATCAAGCCGCTTCTGACTTTCTACGGTTCCACGGGCGGATCGGCGCGGTAGCGGGTCGCCCGGCGCCGGTCCGAGACACTTCAAACCACGAACCGGGTTCGAGTATGATGTCACGGTGGAGGATCGGTCCGTCGTGGACATCTCCGAGTTGTTCTACGCCGCCTCCGCCCGGGCTTTCGGCGGTGTGACGGCCGGTCGGCGTTCAGGTCTCCGGGAAAGAAGAGAGGAGAGGAGAGAGTGGCCAAGGGACAGGACAAGGGGAAGAAGGGCAAACAGAACAAGCCCAAGCGGAGCCCCAAGGAGAAAAAGAAGAAGAAGAGAGAGAAGAGGGAGTCTTGACCGACGCGGGGAAGCGGACTCGGCTCGGCGATTCCCCTGCTTGACGCCTCTCCGACTCCTCTCCGTGACGGCAACGGGACGCATCCAGCGGCGAGGGCGCACGCGAGGCCGCATCCGGTCCCGCGGGTGGAGCACCGGGCGATCACGTGGTCCGGAAGTCGGGATCGAAGCCCTCCCGTGAACCCACGCCGGCGATAGACATTGTCCTCCGGCCCCGCTTATGCTGAGTCGCTCTCGAAAGGAGGAATCGATGTCCGACGAAAAGGCCCCCCGTCCCGCGCACGGAACGGTCTGCTGGAACGAGCTGATGACCCGGGATACGAGCGCCGCCGAGAAGTTCTACACCGAGCTCTTGGGCTGGAAAGCCGTCGACAGTGAGATGCCCGACATGAAGTACACGCTCCTGAAGGCCGGGGACAAGGACGCGGCAGGTATGATGGCGATGCCGCCGGACGTTCCTCCGGCGGTCCCGTCCCACTGGATGGCCTACATCGCGGTCGACGACGTCGACGCCCTGGCCGGGAAGATCGGAAAGCTCGGCGGACAGCTCATGCACGGCCCTCAAGACATCCCGAACATCGGACGTTTCTGCGTCGTCCAGGATCCGACCGGGGCCGTGATCTCACTCATTCAACTCGCGGGCTGACGCTCGGGTCCGCACGTTCGGTCGGCACCGATCCGGTATCGTCGGGCCGGTCCTCAAGGGACGTGGAACGAAAAACGTCTACGAAGAAAACCCGGCCCGGTCCCCGGGACACTATGTAGTATGTAGTATGATCAAAGATCCCCCCCCGACGGCGAACTCGATCTCCGGAGGGAGCCGTGTCCGGGGGGGTCTTCCTCTGCGAGGGAGATCCTCATGGATTCCGAAGAGCGCACACCTCCCGCCGAGGAGGGAGACGCCTGGGCCGAGACCCTCGCCTCCGGCGCCGGCGCGACGCTCCCGTCCGGCGGTCGATCTCCGGACAGCGCCCGTCCCTCTCAGGCCGATCGTCCCGTTCAGCACATCGACCACTACCGGGTGATCGAGAAGATCGGTTCCGGCGGAATCGGAGTGGTGTACCTCGCGGAGCAGTTCAATCCGGTGCGACGCCGGGTCGCCGTCAAGGTGATCCGGTCCGGCATGAGCACTGAGGAGGTGATGAGTCGCTTCGAGATGGAGCGGCAGGCGCTCGCGCTCATGGATCACCCGGGAATCGCGAAGGTGTTCGACGCCGGCATGACGAACGACGGTCGACCCTATTTCGCGATGGAGTACGTGCCGGGCATCCCGATCACCGAATACTGCGATCGAAACCGTCTCCCCGTGCGCAAGCGGCTCGAGCTGTTCACTCGGGTGTGCGATGCGGTGCAGCATGCGCACCAGAAAGGGGTCATCCACCGCGACATCAAGCCCTCGAATGTCCTGGTCGAAGTGGTCGACGAAGAACCCGTCCCCAAGGTGATCGATTTCGGCGTGGCGAAGGCGACCGCGCAGCATCTCTCCGAGAACGTGGTCTTCACCGAGCAGGGGCAGCTTCTCGGGACTCCCGAGTACATGAGCCCAGAGCAGGCGGAGATGACCGGCCTGAACATCGACACACGAACGGACGTCTACTCCCTCGGCACTCTGCTCTACGAGCTCCTTACCGGATCGCTACCCTTCGACTCGCGAACGTTGCGCTCCGCCGGCTATGCGGGAATCCAGCGAATCCTCCGGGACGAGGAGCCGGAGAAGCCCAGCTCTCGCCTGACGACTCTTGCGGAAGGGGCGAATGAGATCGCCCACAACCGGCAGGTGCACCGGGGCAAGCTTCACCACCGACTCCGCGGCGATCTCGACTGGATCACGATGAAGGCCCTCGAGAAGGACCGGACGCGTCGGTACGCGTCGGCCTCCGAGCTCGCCGCCGACGTTCGTCGCCATCTCCACGACGACCCGGTGATGGCCGGGCCACCGAGCGTGCTCTATCGACTTGGCAAATTCCGTCGACGCCACCGGGCGCTCGTGGCGGGCGCCGCCGCCGTGGTCCTCGCGCTCCTCGCCGGGGTCGGCGCTACGACCTGGCAGGCCGTGCGCGCCCGTCGGGCGGAGGAGCGCGCGACGGCGGAGGCGAGCGTCGCGAAAGCGGTGAATCGGTTTCTCACCGACATGCTCGCGGAGGCCAGCCCCGAGGCGAATCCGCTGAATCGAGAGATGTCGGTCCGTGAGGCGCTCGACGACGCGGCGGCGCGGGTCGAGGGATCCTTTCAGAATCAACCCGCGATTCGGGCGGCGGTGCAGAACACGATCGGGACGACGTACATGGCACTCGGCCTCTACGATGCGGCGGATCCGCATTTGAGATCCGCCCTCGAGTTCCGCGAGGGGAGATTCGGACCGGGCAGCTCTCAGACGGCGGAGAGCCGACACAGCCTCGGCCGCCTTCTCTGGTCCCGATCCGATTTCGAGAGCGCCGAGTCCTTGATCCGAAACGCGCTCGAGACGTATCGCCGGACCGACGGGGAGGAGAGCGAGGGATTCGTCGCGTGCCTGACCGATCTGGCCGTCGTGCAGCAGAGTCGGGGGGACTTCGACGGTGCGGAGGCGACCCTGCGAGAGACTCTCGAGCGGAGTCGTGCCCTCTTCGGAGACGAGAGCCGGCAGGTCGCGGACAACCTGAACAACCTCGCGTGGATCCGTCGAAGTCGGGGTGATCTCGCCGAAGCCGAGGCTCTTCTGCGCGAGGCGTTCGCCCTGAATCGTCGACTGCTGGGTCGAGAGCATCCGAGCGTTCTGATCCATGGCCTCAACCTGGCGGCCATTCTGAGGGAGCGGAACGCTCTCGAGGAGGCCGAGCAACTCTACGCCGAGTCGATCGACCTCATGCGGGAAGTGCTCGGTCCCGAGCATCCCACGACCCTGCGCGGCATGAAGAGCATGGGGGAGATGTTCCTCCAGCAGAGGGAGATCGAGCGGGCCGAGTCGCTGCTGCGCGATGCCCTGGAGGCGGCCGAGCGGACGCTCGGCCCGGACAACAGCCTGACGATGACTTTGCTCGCGGACGTCGGTTGGACTCTTCGCCTGCGCGGCGACCTGGCGGGCGCGGAGCCGTACTACCGAAAGACGCTCGAGCGGCGCATTCGGACCCTCGGGGAAGAGCATCCTCACACGATTCGGGCCCGGTGGCAGGTGAGTCGCCTTCTCGTCGACCAGGGCAAGTTCAAGGAGGGCGAGCGCTCCGCCCGCGAGGCCCTGGACGCGGGGCGCCGCGTGCTGCCGGCCGAGAACGAGAATGTCGCTTCCGCCCTCGTGTTTCTCGGGCTCGCCCTTGTCGGTCTGGACCGTTGCGGGGAGGCGGAGCCGGTTCTGCGGGAGTGCCTCGAGGCCCGCCAGTCCGCTCATCCCCCGGGGGCCTGGGAGGTCGCCCAGGCGAAGAGCGGCCTCGGTGCCGCGCTCACCGGACAGGGAAGGTATGGAGAGGCGGAGGAGCTGCTTCTGGACGCCTGCCGTTCGCTGAAAGAGGACGGGAGCGCGCCGCCGATCCGGCTCCGGAAGGCCCTGGACCGGATCGTGGAGCTGTACGTGCGCTGGGACGCCGCCGACCCCGACATCGACAAGTCCGATGAGGTGAATCGGTGGAGCGCCGAGTTGCGCGCGCTCGCCGAGGCGCGGTGAGATCGGGGCCGGCCCGATGGGGCGAAAAACCTGACATTTGTCAGGCCACGGCCTGATATATGGCAGTTCCAGCCCGTCCGGGGGATTCCGCGCCCGCGCCCAGAGGCACGTGAGGGCCCGGGAGGTGCGTTTCATGGGCCCTCGGGGGCCACTCGACCTCGTTTCCGGGCTCCTCGCCTCCTTTCTCTCACCCCGATTCTCTCCGCGGTCCCGAGAGTCCTCGTTACGAGCTCAACCCGTGTCGTCGGATTCCGGCGCGGCTCCCTGCCCGTTGGGGGGGGCGTCGTCGAACTCGACATCATGCCCGAGCTCGGTCCGCTCCGTTCAACCCGGTCGCCATTGCCGAGGCCCTCGGAGACGTTCAGGTCGACGAGCTCATTCCGCGGAGCATCTTCGGCGGGCTCAACGACGGGACAATTATCCCGGGTCTGGACTGCATCGAGACCACCGGTACCGTGAGTACCGAGAATCGGACTCGGGGTCCGACCAAGGCCGCCACCGGTAGGCGCTCGCCCGACGCCGCCACGCTTCCCGCTCCGCTGCCGCGGGTCTTGACTCCGGTCTTCCGCCCGCTATGATCGACGTCGGCGCGCTCCGGCGGGCGGAGAGTATGGATGATGGGCGGAGTGTGGAGGGAGGATCGGACGGGAGGGGCAGCATGCACGCGCGCAATGCTCTGCGCCAGCGCGGCCCGTCGAGCGCAGCCCATCCGAAGGAGGAATAGGATGTCGAGGATACCGTTGGTCCTGATCCTGGGCGCGTTCGTGGCGCTCGGCACGGTCTGGGCCGAGGAGCCGACCCACTCGGACGCGGAGAAGAGCGAGTGGGCGAGTTGCACGATCTGCAAGCACATGGCACCTCACATGGAAGAGCTCATGCCGGTCATGAAGCGTGAGACGATCCGCATGAACGACGGCCTGGCCATGCTGCACTGGGTCACGGACGATTCCAAAGTCGAGCTCTTCCACGAGATCGGCGCGAAGATGAACGAGAGCGGGGAGGCCACCGCCGAGTGGACTGCGGAGCAGGCCGAGAAGGATCTCTGCCACTACTGCTTCGATATGTGGGAGGTGATCGCCGCCGGGGCCCGGTACAGTCAGGGCCAGACGAAGAACGGCGACATCATGGTGCTCACGTCGGACGATCCCGACGTGCAGGCGAAGCTGTTCGAGCTCCACGAGAAGGCCGTGAAGGAGATGGGGACGTAGATCGGCCGAGGGGGGCGCGTGGTAGCGTCGAGCTCATGCGCGTTCTCATGGGTCTCGTGTTCTATCCCCGCGGCGGAAGCGCGCAGGTCGTGCGGTACCTCTCGAGCGCGCTCCGCGAGCTGGGCCACGAAGTCCACCTCCTCGTCGGTACCCTGCGGGACGGGAATCCCGAGCACGATGCCCGCGCGTTCTACGCGGGCCTGGATCTCACCGAGGTCGATTACACACCGGCCTGGCGGGGCTTTCGGGACGGACGCGATCCGATCTCCACCGAGTGGGAAGTCCCCCTGCACCCGAGCTACGAAGACAAGTCGGGGGTTCCGGATCGCGTCTTCTACAGGGTCGACGAGCGATCCCTGGATCACCTCGTCGACGGGTGGCGCGCGGCCCTGGCGTCGACGGCCTCCTTCGCCCCCGAGGTCCTGCATCTCCACCACCTCAACCATCTGCACATGGCCGCATCCGACTTGAACGTCCCCCGGGCGGCCCACCTGCACGGCACCGAGCTCAAGATGCTGGAGGCGATGGAGGGCCTCGTCGCGAACCCGGACATCCCCCGAGAGGTCGCTCTCTGGCGACGTCGCCTCGCCGACGCGGCGTCCGGCATCGATCACTACTTCGCCATCAGCCCGGACGTACGGGATCGGGGGATCCGGCTCCTCGGGATCGACGAAGAGCGGATCAGCACCATCCCCAACGGCGTCGACGTGGGGGTCTTTCGTCCTCTCGATTTCTCGATCGACGACCGAATGGACCTGCTGCGCCGCATTCTCGTCGACGAGCCCCGGGGATGGAGGGAGGGAGGGGAACCCGGGAGCATCCGCTACTCACCCGAGGATCTCCGCGCGTTCCATCGGGACGACGGAGGTCTCCAACCGCTGGTGATGTTCGTCGGACGATTCCTCGCCTTCAAACGGGTTCCCCTTCTGTTGGAGGCCGTGCGGCGCGTGAACGACCGGTTCGCCGAGTCGAACGGGCGGCCTCCCTACAACGTTCTCGTCTGGGGAGGGATGCCCGGGGAGTGGGAGGGCGAGCACCCCCACTCCGCCTCGATCCGGCTCGGGCTCGACAACGTCTTCTTCTGCGGCTGGTTGCCGCACGACGTTCTCGCTCGCGGCCTCAACCTGGCCGATCTTCTCGTGGCTCCTTCCCATTTCGAGCCGTTCGGACAGGTCTTCCTCGAAGCGATGGCGGTGGGTGTCCCCTGCATCGCGACCCGAAGCGGGGGTCCGGAATCGTTCATCGTCTCCGAGGGGGACCACGCCAACGGTTGGTTCGCCGAGGTCGACGACGTCGACTCTCTTGCGAGCGTCCTCTTCGAGGCCGTCCACGATTCCGAGGAGAGGAGGCGTCGGGGGAGGAGGGCCCGAGAGATGGTGCTTCGGGAGTACGGATGGCCGGTGATCGCGGGTCGGTTCGTCGACGTCTACCGGCGAATGACCGGGGAGTGGGCCGCCGACCCCTGACGCCCCGGTCGGCCGCCTCGATTCACGGAACGGCGAGGGTCCTCGGCGACCGACCCGCCGCGCCACGACTCCTCGTCAGGACAACCCCGCGCCGACCAGGCAGAGCCCTGCCCCGATCCCGATGAGCGCGAGGGCGATCTTCCGAGAGCCTCTCGAGCCTTCGGGTGCCCGCGCCCGCGACAGAATGGGATCGCGGGCCTCCCCGTGATCCGGCTGTCCGTCCAGGAACTCCTCCACGCGTTTCCACTGCGCACGGTCGTACAGGAGAAGAGCGAAACCCGCCAGCAAGACGAGCGCCCCCGAGACCAGCAGATAGACGTGCACGGTGCCTCCCGTTGCTCGAAGGTCGGGGGCCCCGGAGCCGGGGCTTCGCCGACCGGGTCCGAGCTTACATTGCGGCCCGTGAGGTCGCCGCCGAAAAGAACGGGTGGCGGCGGCCCGTCGCCGACCGGGAAGAGAGAGCGCTCGCGGCCGAAGGAAAGGCGGGGCGGCCCCGAAGGGCCGCCCCGGTTCGAACGGTCGGGCTCCCGCTGAGCGGATCTCGAGATGAGACACCGCACCCGGGAGGAGACCTTACCGCATGATCGTCACGCGTTCGGCCTCGGTTCCTCCATCCCAGGTCAGACGGACGAAGTAGATGCCGTTGGCGGCCGCTTCGCCCGCCTCGTTCCGACCGTCCCAGATCATCACGTTGCGTCCGGCCTGAACGGGTCCAGCGACCAGCTCACGCACACGACGGCCGGCGATGTCGTAGATCACGAGCTCGACATCGCTCTCGCGCGGCAGATTGAACTGAATCGTGGTGCTGCCGGTGGACGGGTTGGGTGACGGAGGCAGCAAAGCGAACGGCAGCTCCGTCTCGATCGAACCGACCCCCACGAGATGTCCCGCATGCACCTTCCCGCTCGGAACGACGAGGTACTCGATCGGTTCCCTCAGGAGATCGACCGTCACGACGGCGAACTGATCGGCGATGTCCACGACGGTTTGGAAGGGGAACGGCTCGATCGGGTAGAGGGCCAGGTGTCTATCGGGATCTTGAATGGGATAGAAGTCCGGCCCATTGGTCTTTTCGCAGGGAGCGCAGAAGTACTTCATCGGCTGCACCCTCACGAACTCCTCGAAGATGAACTGATCCTGTACTCGGACCGTGTCTCCGGGGTCCCTCAAAGTGGTCGCGTCGTAACAGAGATAGTGGTCGACGGTGGTGGGGATCTGCGGGAAGGGTGGACCGGGCTCGGGGTCCTTTCCTGCCGGCGCCAGCATGAACAGGGGGCCGTTGATGATCACCCTCGCGGGGACCACCGGTGGGTGGAGCTGATTGTCCACCTCCAAGTACTCGGTGATCATCGTATCGGGGGCAATGGTCCACCACGTCAGGTGCGCGAACGGGTCGAGGATCTCGCCGTAGTTCTTGCTGATGGGAACCAGCAGCCTCTCGATGTTCAATACGCCGACGTCCATCGGGTTCGGATCGGTGACGAACTGGTCTCTGACCTGAACGATCAGGCCGGAGGTTATGGGAGGCAAGATCTTGTACGTCTGATAGTGCTGTTGCTGAGCGTACACCCGGTGCCGCGCGGAGACGAGGTTGGCCAAGTGGTTCCCCCCAGTCTGGGAATCGAAGAGGGGAACGATCTGCGTAGGATGCAGATAGTCACCACAGGGAGGAACGCGGTCGATGAATCCGCGCAACGTCAAAGGAGCATGATTCCAGAGGCACATTCCCGACGGGAACTCCACCTCGAAGTACACGTCGAAGAAGCTCTCCGCCACGGCAGGGTCGGGGGTCGGGGTGATGGCCCCGGGGGACGGGTTGGCGAGAGGTGGAGTGCACTCACCGTTGCCCACCCCGGCCGTCAGCGTGTATCCTCCTCCGGTTAGACTCATGGAGACGATCTCGGTCTGAATCTCTCCGCCGACTTCGCCCTGTCGGACGATGTTCGTCGGCCCGCCCATGATCAGGCTGACGTCTGCGATGTTATCGAGATCCAGGTCGAGTCCTACCAGCGCTTCCGTCCGGAGGAAGTCGATTCCCGGCGGACACATATCGATCCAGAACTCACCCGGCCCGCAATCTCCCGGGGGACACAGGGCCCGGCTGGGAGTGACAAAACTGGTAACGATGAGGGCCGCAACTAGTAGAACACCCGCGGCCTCGCTGATCTGCCGTATCATGTTCCCGACCTCCTGGGACGTTTGAAGGATTCCCGCGTCGCTACGTCTCTGTCTCTCTGCGTCGTGACTCGGGTGATGGGGCGGCTTGTCGACGCCAACAGCCCGTGACCGGGATGGCTCCACGGGGGTCCACCTGCGGAGAACAGGCTTGGGATCGTTGAAGGGAAGAGCTCTCGGGCGAGCGTCGAATCGAGTGACGGGGACGAAGCGATACCGTCGAATGTGCCGCATCTCGGGTGAGCACCGGCCGCGTCAGGGCGCGTCGGTTCAGCCGGGAGGAAGTTCCTCGGGGGCCCGGGCGATCCCATCCACTCTTGCCGTCGGTGGTAGAAATGCCCTGTCCCCGTCAGAAGCTCTTGCGGACAGGGGGTCGCCTGCGCTGGGAGCGCATTCTCGAGGCGATCCAATGGACCCCCTCCGAAGGCGGTGAGGGTTGCGGCGGGCGCGTGTGGGCTCAGTCGTGAGCCGAGCCCCCCCCACCGTGTCCCCAGGGACAGTGAACACGATTACCGTATCAATAATTGGCCGGCCGCGTCAAACCGGGCCCCGTAACCTGGATACCGGCCAGCTCCGCCTGGACCGACGTTGGCAAACGGTACGACCCAATCCAACCGAGTCGCCGGCCCGCCGTAACCGCCCTCCTGCCAGCCTCTTGCCCCGGGCGTGATCTCACCTGCCCTCACCCGCTATACTGATACGTATCCAGCCGGATCCCCGACGCCGACCGCCAGACTACGGGCGTGCTGCCATGGAGCAGCTGATGTGCTTCTCCTTCCCTACTCTGATCCTCCCTCAACCCACGCCCGCCACGACGATGAACGTTCCCGAGGACATCCCCGCGATCAGGCAGGCGCTGGATCTCGGCCCCGCATCACTGAACCCCACACCCCTCCCTGCCATGAGGTGATGTTGATGTCGGTTCGTCTCGCTCCGCCGCCTTTTGTTCTCACGTTGAATTCAGCATCTCGGT
>JALGZR010000105.1 GCA_025774805.1 bacterium | reverse complement strand
TCCGCCGGCCCACGCCGCCGCCGAAAGGACCTCGCCCGTGAAGAGCCAGGAAAACAGGGTGGCGAAGACCGGCTCGGTCGCGTAGATCAGGGCCGCCCGTGTCGGGTCCACGCGCGGCTGGAATCGGAGCTGCAGCCAGGTCGTTCCGGTCGTCGCGAGCACGGCAGTGAGCCCGATGGCGCCGGCGAGTCGCACCGTCGGGTTCCAGTGAACCTCCTCGAGCAGGGGAGCGGTCCCCAGGCAGAGGGCCGCCGTGACCGCGAGCTGCGAGACGAGAAGGCCCCCGGGGGGGTGGGCGGAGCCGTACCGGCTCACGAGGATCACGTGAAGGGCGAAAAAGAGGGCGCACGCCGCCGTCCAGGAGTCCCCCGCGTTCCAGGATCCCTCGCCGGGAGAAGTGAGGAGCCAGAGCCCGGGAATCGTCACCGCGAGACCGACCAGAGACATCCCCCGGGCCCGCCGGCGCAGGAGCGGTATCGCCAGCAGGGGAACCAGCGCGACGTTCATCGCGGTGACGAAGGCGGAGCGGGCGGGGGTCGTCGTGACGAGTCCCATGGTCTGGGTGGAGTAGCCGGCGGCCAGGACGATTCCCAGGGGCATCCCGGCACGGAACGCCGCTCCGAGCCCGGGAGTGCGGGCGAGAAGAGGAAGGGACGCGATCGTGGCCACCGCGAAGCGGATCCCCACGAACAGGAGCGGGGAGGCGTCGGCGAGCCCCGTCTTCACGGCCACGAACGTCGTGCCCCACAGAAGAGAGACGGTCAGCAGGCCGAGCGTCGGGATCCTCACCGGGGTCCTTCCGGCGGACGGTGCGAAGCGGAGGAGTCCGGGCCGGCGATCTCCCGGCAAACGCGCAGGCCGGGGAGACCCGGAACGAGGTCTAGACCTACCAGAACGACGCCCGGGTCGCCACGACAGGATCCGGCCCGGTGAGAGACGCGGACGAGGAGGAACGGGTCTCGGGAGAGTGATTCCGCGGACGGGTCAGTCCGCGTCCGCCTAGGGGCGGGGGATGCGCACGCGCCGGGCGGAATTGCCGGTGCCCTCGCTCATGAACACCACCTTCGACTCGCCGAGCTTCCAGGAGAGCTGGACGTGCCGACCTTCGATCGTCGCGGGGAACTCGACGAGGCCCCTCTCGAAGTCCTTGAGGTGGCAGCCGATGGACTTCAGCTCGTGGATGTACTCGGCCAGCTCGCGCATGATGCGATCGTGTTCGGGGGAGGAGTTCCCGTACTCTTTGCGAACCTGAATCAGCTCGCGCCACCGGTCCGCAACGTCACCGACGATGGAGCGGACGAGCGGGAGCGTCCGATCCGCCTCCTCGATCGTGAACGAGTTCTTCTCGCGCGTCATGGGAGGTCCTTCTCTCGCTGGCATCGACACCGGAGTCGCGTTCCGATCGAATCGCAGCGCGTTCCTTTCGTGGTCTATCGGAAGACCCGGCGGCTACCTTGACCGTCCCCCGCCCGTTCGCCGGCCCGTACGGTCCGGGGAAGCTTCCCGATTCCCTCGCCGCCCCGTTCCTCAGGAAGAGACCGCGGCTTTGCTCGGGACCCCTCGGTTCTTTTCGGAGTTTGGAGGGAGCGGTGAGGGGGCGGCGTCGAGGAGTCTCATCGGCTTGCGGTCGGTCGCCTGCGTCTGCTCGAGGAAGCGTTTCCGGATGACCTTCAGCGCCGAATCGTACGTCGGAGGATCGAACTTCTCGATCCACGCGATCCCGCCCGCCATCATTCCGTGTCCGCCCGCCTTGCCTTCCTTCCCGACGACCCGAACGATCGTTCGCCCCGCGTGGCCCCGACGCTCACGGGTCCGCAGGGAGAGATACAGGGTCCCTTTCTTCCGCCCCACGCAGAGCGCCCAGCGCATCGACTCCAGCCGCATGACCATGTCGCAGAACTCGGCGCAGAAGTCGGGGTTCGGGACCGTCCCGAGTGAGGTGACGGACACGTCCCCGTAGAGGCGGGTGTGGGCCAGCGCCGACCCCATCTGCCCGAAGTACTCCCGGGAGACTCCGGCGTTCTCGATGTCGGAGATCCGGCGGAAGTCGGCGAGCGGGAGGAGCGCCACGTAGGCGTCCCGGTCCGCCCGGCTGGCCTCGCGGGTCAGCGCCTGGGTCTCGGCCCGGATCCCGTAGAACAGGGCGGTGGCGAGGTCGGCGTCGATGCGGAACCGGGCGGTCTTGAGGTACTCGTACATCATCGTCGCGGTGGCCCCGAACCGGGTCCGGATGTCGTGGAACTTCACCCGCCGGGTCTCCCGCCTCATCGGATGGTGGTCGAGGACTACCGCGGGGACCTTGCCCTGTGGCAGGGAGTTGTTCCCCGTGCGGGGCTGGGTGTCCACGAGGGCGAAGCCGTCGTAAGAGGCGAAGACGATCTCGTCGGCGGGGCGAAACGAGGCCCGGACCGCCTTCACCATGGCCCGGTTCTCCGCGCGGCCGACGATGCCCCCGAATCCCACGTCGACCCGACACCCCTTGAGCCGCCTCGACAACAGGCGCTGGAGCGCGAGGGAGGAGGCGATCGCATCGGGATCCGGGTAGTCGTGGGTCAGAATGAGGACGCTCTTCAGCCCGTTGAAGGCCTTCAGGAGCCTTCGCAGGCGCGTCCGGCTCATCTCCGTGATCTTCATGCGGTCTCCCGATCGCTCTCCGCGACCGCCACCCGGCCCGGCGGGAGGAGGGGCCTCCCAGCGAACCGAAGCGGAACGCCAAAGAGTCTACCAGCGAGATGCGGGACAGACCACCTCGACCGACCCCCCGGAATCGGTCCGAGGAGGTACTCACGTGAGGCGTTTTTGGAGGGAGGGCCCGGCTAGCCGGGTGTCATTTGGAATTCTCGCACTTTCTTGCGGATTTCCTCGGTTGTTGACAGCCTCACGGCCTCGTCGATCAGCTCCCGCCAGGCCCCGGCGTCGATGGAGGCAAGACCCATGCCCACGGGCAGAATCCACTGGGGGGCCATGGAGAGGTACCGGAGGCCCAGACCCAGGAGCAGGCCGGTCAGCGAGGGGTCGCTGGCGATCTCCCCGCAGACGGAGAGCTGTTTCCCCTGAACCGCGGCGATCGCGGAGATCTCTCGGAGCGCGCGGATCACGGCAGGATGGAGGGGATCGTAGTATCCGGCGAGATGGGCCGCGTCCCGGTCCACGGCGAGCAGGTACATCGTGAGGTCGTTCGTCCCGATCGACACGAAATCGGCCTCTTCGATGATCTCGGCGGCCATGAAGAACCCCGCCGGGTGCTCGATCATCGCGCCGACGGACAGGTCCGGGTCGTGCCGGAGCCCCTCCCGTCGGAGATCTTCGTGGCACTCGGCGACCGTCTCCCGGACCCGGCGCAGGTCCGCCACGGAGGCCACCATGGGGAGGAGAAGCCGCACGGGTCCGTCGGCCGCCGCCTGCAGCACGGCCCGGATCTGGATCCGGAGGATCTCCGGATTCGCGAACAGGAACCGGAGGGAGCGCAGCCCCAGGGCGGGGTTTCGCTCGGACGGGGCTCGGGTTCCCGGCAGGTGCTTGTCGCTCCCGAGATCGAGGAGCCGGATGTCCACCGGATCCCGCGCGAACGACCGGGCCGCCGCCGAGTAGACCGAGACGAGGTCGGACTCCGTGGGGAGTCGGTTCCGGGAGAGATAGAGGAACTCGGTTCGGTAGAGTCCGATCCCGTCGGCGTCGACCTGGGCGGCCGCATCCACGTCGCGCTGGGAGCCCGCGTTGCCCCGCAGGAAGATCCGCTGTCCGTCCGCGGTGAACCGCTCGGCTCGCGGGTCGACCGGCTGAGGGGGGAGGAGAGCCCGCCTCCGCCTCTCCCGGACCCGCATCTTCTCGAGGGCCGCCTTGTCGGGGCGGACCGTGACCTGCCCGCTCTCCGCATCGAGGACGAGGTAGTCCCCCTCGCGGACCTCGGCCAAGAGCCCCTCGACCTGGATGAGGGCGGGCAGGTTCAGGGCGCGCGCGAGCACCGCGACGTGGCCGGTGCCGGCCCCCTGCTCGCAGGCGACGCCGACGACGTGCTCGGGGTCGATCCTCGCGAGCAGGCTGGGAGGCGGGTTGTTCGTCACGAGAACGACCGGGCCCTCGCGGGGCTCGCCCACCCCGATCTGCTCCGGGGAGGCCGGCCGCCGGGGCTGCCCCAAGACGTGCGCGAGAATCAGGCGCTCGGCGTCGGTGACATCCAGGATCCGGTTGCGGATGATCTCGCTCTTCGACTCCTGGAGGATCGCCCGGAACTCGTCGAACCGCTGCCGAACCGCGGAGGCGGCGTTGATCCGATCGGAGCGGATCTTGTCCTCGACCCACGTGCGGAGAGAGGGATCGCGGAGGATGGCCCGCTGGGCCAGGAAGATCTCCGCCTCGCTCTCGGGGAGGTTGCCCAGGGCCCAGTCGACGTCGCTCCCGGCCTCCCGATCGGCGGCCTCCAGCGCGCTCGCGAAGGCCTCGATCTCGATCTCGATCTCCTGATCGCTCGTCAGGCGATAGGCCGGGACGATCGACGGATCCTCGAGGTGGATGTCCGCCCGGCCGATCGCGATCCCCTTCGAGACGGATCGGCCGGCGAGCTTCACGTTTGCCGCTTTTCGCATGATTCCCGCGATCCCGCTCCCTTCCCGGGTTTCCCGGGCGCTGCCCGGGGGCCGCGGAACCAACATATCCCAGCGGTCGCCGGACGTCACGCGGGAGGGCTTGACGCCCCCCGGGAGGGAGGGTACGAGGAGAGGCGTCCGCGCCGGGATGGCAGGGGGAATCGGAGCCCATGAAGATCTACACGAGGACGGGGGATCGGGGGGAGACCTCCCTGTTCGGGGGAGAGCGGGTCTCCAAAGCTCATCCGCGAGTGGCCGCGTACGGCGACCTGGACGAGCTGAACGCGGCACTGGGCGCAGCCCACGCTCGCCTCGTCTCCTGGCACGATCTGCGGCAACGGATCGAGGACATCCAAGCCGTGCTGTTCGGAATCGGTGCGGAGCTGGCCACACCGGATGCGATGGCGAGGAAGAAGCTGACGGGTCTCGTTCGCGGAGAGGACGTCGAGACGCTCGAAGCATCGATCGACGCCATGGAAAAGGAGCTGCCGTCGCTCCGGTCCTTCATCCTGCCCGGCGGCGGTCCGGCGGGAGCGCAGCTTCACGTGGCCCGCACCGTTTGCCGCCGCGCCGAACGAAAGGTCGTCGCCCTCGGAGCCGAGGGGGAGATCCGGTCCGAGATCCTCCTCTATCTCAATCGCCTCTCCGATTGGCTCTTCGTCGTGGCCCGGTACGTGAATCACCGGGAGCGGCACACCGAGATCCCCTGGTCGGGCGACAGCCCCCGCGGCGCCTCCGGCGACGACTGAAACACCGGGGAACCTCCGTCCGTCCACGGGGTAGAGGTCGGGGTGACCGGACTTGTTCCGGTCTGGGGTGTGTGCTACCGTCCGCGCCGACCGGTTGCTTCAGCTTCCGGGGAAGGGCGGACGGGACGGGGGAGGATCCCCGGCAGGCAGGGGGCAGGGTCTTGGATCATCCATTCTTGGCGACGCTCCTCCGGTCCGGTCCGGTCGGTCAGACGATTCTCGCGGGGCTGCTCGTCTTCTCCATTTACACGTGGGCCGTCATCCTGACCAAGGTCGGGATGCTCCGTCGCGCGGAGCGCTCCTGCGAGGCCTTCCTGAATCAGTTCCGCGCCGCCAGTACCGACTGGCTGCGCACGAACCGCGGGACCCCCGTCGCGGGCCCGCTGGGAACCGTCTACGAGGGAGGGCTCCGCGAGTTCCGCGCCCAGCGTCGAAAGCTCGGAGCCCCTCTGCCTCTCTCCGGCGAGGCGCGCAACCGCATCGAGGCGGCGCTCGAGATCGAAGTCGCTCAGGAGTTGAGCCGGCTCGAGAGGGGACACCTCATCCTCGCCATCGCGGCGAGCGCGTGTCCGTTCATCGGGCTGTTCGGGACGGTGTGGGGAATCATGAACGCCTTCCGCGGCATCAGCGCGGAGGGAAGCGCCGGAATCGCCGCCGTGGCCCCGGGGGTGGCCGAAGCCCTCGTGACGACCGTGGCCGGCCTGGCCGTCGCGATCCCCGCGGTCATTTCCTACAACCTGTTGAGCGGAAGGGTGCGTCGGATCGAGATGATCCTGGATCGATTCGCCTGGGAGTTCCTCCGCGTGATCGATCACTCCGAAGAGGATGCCCGCCCGCTTCCGACTCCGGAAGGAGAGGGAGAGACGTCCTCGCCGGTCTTCGCCCGCCGCCAAGACTGAGGGAGGTCCCATGAGAGCGAGGCCGCGCCGGAGGACCCGGGGACCCGACACCACCGTGAACATCACGTCGCTCGTCGACGTGACCATGATGCTCCTCATCATCTTCATCCTGGTGGCCCCGATCCTGAATCAGGGGATCGAATTGCGCCTTCCCGAGGCGACCACCGCGGCCCCGGAGCCGGAACGGGGGCTCCGGATCAGTCTGGGCCCCGAGGGTGAGGTCTTCCTGGACGGGCGTCCGATCCTCCCCCAACGCCTGGACGACGAGCTCCGGAATCGGGCGCGCCGAGATCCCGAGCTTCCCGTGCTGTTGGAGGGGGATCACCGCCTCGGGTACGGGGCCGTCCTGGACGTTCTGGACCGGGCCCGCTTGGCCGGGCTCACGCGGGTCAGCCTCGCGACGAGGCCGCGGGACGAGCGGCCTTGAACCGGGGTCTCGCCCTCTCGACCGCGCTCCACGCGATCGGCTTCGCGCTCCTTCTGCTCGGGCCGGGGTCCCGGGCCCGGTCGTGGGACGTCGAGCCGCAGATCGCCGTGGAGCTCGTCCGAAGTCTGCCCGAGCCGCCCGCTCCGAGGTCGGCCCGCCCCGAGCCCCCTCGACCCGAGGTCCACGAGCCTCCCGTTCCGGAGAGGCTCGAATCCGAAGAGCCGGTCGTCGAGGAGCCCGACGAGGCCCCCCCGGAGCGTCCCGAGCCGACGCCCGTTCAACCCCGAGAGAGCCGCCCGCCGCGCGAGTATCGCCGAATGGCTCCCCGGCGGGATTCGTCGGAGCCGTCGCTCGCGGATCGGCTGAAGGCCCGTCTGCAGGAGACGGCGGCTCCCGAGGAGAGCGTCGCGGTCGCGCCCGAGGAGCCGCCCGAGTCCCCGGACTCCTCGACCGAGATCGAGGCCGCCGACTTTCCCTTCGCCTGGTATCTCAACGTGCTCCGCAATCGGATCACCGACGTCTGGGATCCGCCCGCCGATCGCATGGTGGCCGGCGGACGGAACTGGATCCTCGTCCGGTTCCGAATCCACCGGGACGGTCGCGTCACCGACATCGTCGTCGAGGGCGCGTCGGGCACGCCCGGTCTGGACGCGAGTGCCCGCCGGGCCGTGCAGCAGGCCCGTCCCTTCCCGGTCCTGCCGGACGCCTACGAGGAGTCCCACCTGGACGTGGGCGTCCGTTTCACCGTCGCCGGGGGAGAGCGGTGATTTTCCGCGCTCCGCTCCCGGTCTGGCTCTCGGTGGGGATCGCCGGATCGGCTCTCGCCCAGGGTCCCGTCATCGATGTCGAGAAGGAGGCGGATCGGCGCATCGCGGTCGGCGTCGGCAAGTACCCGACTCTGTCGGCGGGAGAGGTCGGCTCGCCGCCGGAGCACGTGGTGGCTTACGACCTCGAGCTCTCCGGCTGGTTCCAACCGTTGCCGGCCGGGCTGTTACCGCCCCGGAGCCTGGACGACTGGACCCGCCGGGGCGCGGAGGTCGTCGTGGAGATGGAGGACGGGGAGGGGGGCTTGGACGGACGCGTCCGCGACGTCGGCACGGGGACGGTCCTCTTCGAGGCGACCTACCCGCGCGAGGGAGAGGAGAGCCTCCGAGGTCGGATCCACCGGTTCGCCGACGACGTCGTGCGCGCGCTGACCGGCGAGCCGGGGCTCGCCCGGACGCGGATTCTCTGCGAGTGGGACGAGGGAGACGGCAAGCGGATCGGGATCATGGACGTCGACGGCCACGGCTTGCGTCCGCTCACGGGTTCGGAGGCGCTCGAGCTCAGCCCGCGCTGGACGACGGAAGGGCGACGCGTGTTGTACACGGCGTACGACAGCGGATTCCCCGACGTGTACCTGCACGATCTCGCGGTCGGCACTCGGGAACGGGTCGCCCACTACGAGGGGCTCAACGCGCTCGGTGATCTCCACCGGGACGGGAGGCGGCTCGCGCTCACCCTCTCGTACTCGGGCAATCCGGAAATCTACTCAAAGGACCTTGTCTCGGGTAAGATCCGACGGCTGACGACCCACCCCGGCACGGACACTTCGCCGGTCTGGTCCCCGAACGGGGAGTGGATCGCCTTCGTCTCCGATCGCACGGGCAGTCCCCAGGTCTACCGGATGCGGGAGGATGGAACACTTCTGGAGCGACTCACGGTTCGCGGCAATTACAATACCGCTCCCGACTGGTCACCGGACGGTGAGCGGATCGCGTACTGCGCCCTCCGTCCCGACGGCTATCAGATCCAGGTCGTCGATCTGGCGACCCGCCGGGTCGTCACCGTGACCGAGGGCGGGGGTTGCGAAGCCCCGAGCTGGTCACCCGACGGTCGAAGCATCCTCTATAGCCGAAAGGCCGGAGGAAGGAACGATCTCTACATCACCCACCTGAGAGAACGCCGGGCGCTCCGGGTATCCCGGGGATCGGGACGCTTCTCGGCCCCGGCCTGGTCCCCCATTCCCTGATCGATCCTCGAGGAGGTAACGAGTCATGACATTTCTCCGCCTGAGGGCTCTTGGGGCCCTGTCGATCGTCGCCGCGGCGCTCCTCGTCTCCGGCTGCGGGGGATCGAAGCCCGCCGTCGATCCGGAACCCGCCGCCGAGCCGCCGGTCGAGACGACGGCAGAGCCTCCTGTCGTCGAAGAGGTTCCGACCGAGCGCGACGAGCAGCCGGTCTACGTCGACCCGAACGTGGAGTATGCCGACGTGTTCCGGCCGATCCACTTCGAGTTCAACAAGTATCGGATCACGGATGAGGCGAAGCCGATTCTGGAGGGCATCGCCTCTCTCCTGGGCGATCATCCGAAATGGAAGGTGCTCATCGAGGGACACTGCGACGAGCGGGGGACGAACGAGTACAACCTCGCTCTGGGAGAGAACCGGGCTCTCTCCACGAGGCGCTACCTCGTCTCCCTGGGCATCTCGGAGGGCCGGTTCCAGACCGTGTCGTACGGTGAGGAGCGTCCGGTCGCCTTCGGGCACGACGAGGAGTCCTGGGCCAGGAACCGCCGGGCGGAGTTCCGCGTGGAGGCCCCCGGAGCGTGATCGCTCGTCTCACTCACCGACGGTTCACTCGGGCGGGCCGGTTGGGGACGGTCGCTCTCGCGGCGCTGGTGACCTTCGGAGGTTGCCTCGCCACCACGAAGCACGTCGAGATGGTCGAGGCCGACGTCACCCGGAACAGTGCCTGGAACGACGAGCGGATCCAGAGCCTTCAATCGGATCTCGAGGCGGTCCGCGCCGAGAACGAGACCCTTCGCATCCGGGTCGACGATCTGTCCGACCAGATCGCGACCCTGGGGGCGGAGGTCTCGGCTCGTCTGCTCGAGCTCGCCGAGAGCGACGAGCGCACGGCGGACGAGCTGCGCCGGGCGGCAGCCCAGGCCACGGAGAGCTCCGAGGAGCTCCTGGAACGGAGAGACGAGGATCGGCGCGAGCTGATGGACCGGATGAACGTCATTCTGGATGAAGTCGTGAAGGAGAACTCCCGCCTGGCGGAGCGGTTGCGGCGGCTCGAGGAGAGCGCGTTCACGTTCGGCCGAATGCACACGGTCCGGCCGGGCGAGACCATCGCCTCGATCGCGCAGGAGTACAACGTGACTCCGGAGCAGATCGTCGCGGCCAACGACCTCTCCGACGCGAACCTCATCCGGGTCGGACAGGAGTTGCTCATCCCGCAGGTCGCTCCCTGAGGGCTCCCGGGCCCTCCGAGGGATCTCGGGGGGCACCCGGGAATCCGGCCTTCCGAATCGCTGCCGACGGCGGGACGTGCGAGCCGCGCTCCGGGCAGACCGTTCGCTTTCCGCCCGATCGTGCCCGGCCGGGTGAGAAATGCAGGCTAGCCCGGCGGGAAGCCGCCGAGAGACGCGAGAGATCCGCGAACGACTTCGAGTGCGGCGCCGGTCAGTCGGACGGCGATCCAGGGCGGGAGGACGATCTGTGCCGCCCGGACCCCACCCATGTCCTCCCACTCGCGCAAACCCAGTATCCAGAGAGCCCCCGTCCAGATCGAGAACGGCGTGAGCTGGTCGAGGAGGGCCGTGACCCACGGTCCGCCGAAGGAGGCGGGGAACAGGGCCGCGAGGCTCGTGGCCGGCGAGATGGAGGGTGTGAGGTCGGGGCGGAACTCGGGACCGAGGTGCCACGTGACCGCGAGGTCGGTGGTCCTCCCCAACACGTCCGGGGCCGCCGAGAGCGCCACGACGGAGAGCAGGGTGCGAAAGGACGTGCCCGGAGAGACCAGGACGCCGAGGGCCCACATCAGGAGGGCGATTCCCGCCCACCGCACCGCCAGGCTCAACGGAGCCATCGCGACCGAGAACACCTTCATCTGATGGAGGCTGGCTTCGACGCGGTCGACCATCTCCGGGGTGGCCGTCTCCTGCAGAAGGTGCGTTGCGGCTCGCTGTGTGATCGAAACCGTGCCGAGCGTCACCATCAGCATGGCCAGCGACAGCGACACCCACGGTCCGAGCAACGGGCGGCGATCGCGGAATCTTCGAAAGGTGGCGACGGGTGAGATCAGTACCTCACCCGTCGCGCGCATGTCCCGAACGAAGGCCCCGAACCGGCCTGCGGGGACGGGCGGCACCGAGATCAGCGTCACCTCGTTACCACCCCATTCCGCAGGCGACGCCGCCGGCAACCGCTCCGGCCAGGACCATTCCCGCATTCGCCGTGAACAGGCCGATGATCTTGAATGTCTGCGCGGCAGCGCAGAAGTAGAAGTTGCCACCTCCCGTCGCGTCGGCGGGCGCGAGCGAGACGGCCGGGGCCGTGTCCGGCGGCACGGGAGCGGAGACGTCAGCGGAAGACGAAACGCCGACCGGAATGCAGAGAAGACAGAGTAGGGCCAGGGCGACGTGGGATCTCATCTTGGGTCTCCTCAGGGAGGGGACGGAAGAATCGGGGAGCGGATCAGGGGATCGGGGCGAAGAGCCGGGAGTCAAATGCAGCCGTGGGTGGCGGCGGCGACGACCGTCGTGATCGCTCCCAGGATTTGACCGCTCGCGACCTGGAGTCCCGTGACGATGCCGAGCGCGGGACAGATCCACCAGGCGCCGCCGACGACATCCTCCGGAACGGGAGGCAGCTCGGCGACCCCGTGACCGGCCGGAATCGACAGGAGGGTGGCGGCGCAGAGGACCACCATTGTTGTCTTCATGACGTTGTCTCCCGGGGAGTCGTGAGACGGGACCGGGAAGACCGGATCCGTCCCGGTGGGCGCGGACCGGATCCGGAGAGAGCCGATCGTCTCCGCGAACCAGGCGAGCGAGTCCCGAAAGCGAGGTGGGACAACCGCGGGGACGATGACGCTCGGTCTCTTCCCGGAGAGGAGGGGTTCCGCAAGGGCCGTGCCGAACGAGACGGCTCCGGCGGCCCGCCGAGTCGGCCCGCGCTTCGCCTCCCGCCACCGCCCGGGGACGGCGACCTCTGCTCTTCGCCGCAACTCGCGACCGGGGAAGCGATTGCGGGGTGACCCCCCGGGTTCGCGAAATCGTCGCCCCCCGGAGAGGGGGGCTGGCCTGAAGCTCCCCCCGGCTTGACGCTGCCGGGCGCGTCGGGAAGACTGCCGAACCGAGGAGGGTCCATGCTCATCGGCGCGCACATGTCCGTGGCGGGAGGCGTTCACACCGCGTTCGCCCGGGCCGAATCGGTCGGGTGCACCGCGCTCCAGATCTTCGTGAAGAACGCGAGCCAGTGGCGGGCGAAGCCGCTGGAGGAGGAGCACGCCCGGCTCTTCGCCGAGGAGCGGTCCCGCACCGGGATCGACCGGGTCGTCGCCCACGATTCGTACCTCATCAACCTCGGGACCCCCGATCCGGAGCTCTGGCAGCGATCGATCGATGCGCTCGTCGACGAGCTCGAGCGGTGCGAGGCGCTCGGTCTGGAAGGGCTCGTGATCCATCCCGGCTCGCACGTGGGATCCGGAGAGGCGGCGGGACTGAAGCGGATCGCGCAGGGCCTCCGGAAGGTCCTCCATCGGTGCCGGGGTTTCCGGTGCCGGGTGCTGCTGGAAACCACCGCCGGGCAGGGATCGAACCTCGGAAACCGATTCGAGCACCTCGCACGCATACGGGACGGCAGCCGAAGCCCGGACCGCATCGGCTTCTGCCTCGATACGTGTCACGTCTTCGCCGCCGGGTACGATCTTCGTACCGCGGAGGCCGTAAAGGAGACGTTGGATCGTTTCCACGCGGTGTGCGGGTTGGACCGCCTGGGAGCGATCCACTTGAATGACTCCCTTCGACCGTTCGCCAGTCGCCGCGACCGACACGCGCACATCGGCGAGGGGGAGATCGGACGGAAGGGATTCGCCGGCCTTCTGCGCGATCCCCGGGTCGCCGACGTTCCCATGATTCTCGAGACGCCGAAGGGGGAGGGCCTGAAGGAGGATGCGAAGAATCTCGATCTCCTTCGCGCGCTCGCGTCGGGCCGGAATCCCCGGCGACGCCCCGGACTGCGCTCTCTCGAGTGGCGGAAGGGAACGCTCGCCGGAGACCGGGGCCGGGGAACCGGGAAGCGCGGCACGAGGGCGAAGTCGAAATCCCGCACCCGGTCGAAGTCCGGCGCTCCGTCGAAACCCCCGAGGAGGCGCGCCTCCCGACCGGAGAAGGCGTGAGCCGGGCCGGCCTCCTCGGGCACGGCCTCCGGACCGCGCTCCTCGCCGGCGTCGGCTCCGGGATCGCCGACGCGTTCACCACCGACCATCGATTCCTCGACCGCTCCTTCCTCTGGATCTCGGTGCTGGCCTGGGTCGTCTGCTGGTCCGTCGCGGGGACCGTCCTCGGGGCGGTCCTCGCGGGGCTCGCCGACCCGGATCGGCCGCGGGGCGGGCGCTCCGCGGCTCGCCTCGCCGCGCTCGGGACCGGAGCGGGCGTCGTGTTCTCGGCGGCCTTTCTTTTTCTGGTCTGGGTGAACGTCTCTCTCCTCGCGACCGATACCGGTCGCCGGGCTCTTCTCGTCGACGGAGCCGTCCTTCTCGGATCGGTGATCTCGGTCGTCGCTCTCGGTTGGGCACTCGAGGGGGCGTTCCGACCGGGCGCGACCGGTCCCCTCCGATGGCTCCTCGCGACGTGGCGGGGCGGCGTGACCCTCGCCGCTCTCGCCGGGTTCGCGGCCACGCTCCTCTGGCGCGGCGGCGTGGGAGCCGTAGCCCCTCCGACGGTCGTCGCGCCGTCCGACGGCCCGAACGTGGTCCTCGTCCTGATCGACACGCTCCGCCGCGATCATCTCTCCGGAGAGGGATACGAGCGACCGACGAGCCCGGCCCTGGACGAGCTCGCCTCGCGGGGCGTTCGCTTCTCGTCGTTCACGAGCCAGAGCTCCTATACGAAGCCCTCGGTCGCGTCCCTCCTCACGTCGCTCTATCCCTCCGGGCATCGGGTGGG
>JALGZR010000169.1 GCA_025774805.1 bacterium | reverse complement strand
GGCTTCACCGACGAGGCGTCTCTGCACGAGGGGCAGTTCATCCGGTCGAAGGGCGCCGAGAAGATCGATCTCGAGTTCGAACGGCTCAAGCTGATCCCGGTCGAGGACATGACGAAGACCGAGTACGCCTATTTCAAGACGAAATCCCGAGAGGTCAAGGGCAGCGTGGTCGTGAACTTCGAGGACCTCGTGGCGGGAGACGAGCTCCAGAACCACATCCTCGAAAACGGAGATCGGATCGTCGTGCCGAAGCGGCGGCAGACGATCTCCGTGAGCGGGAGCGTGACCCACCCCGGCCTGGTCACGTACCTGCCCGGAAAGTACGCTTCGTACTACATCGAACGGGCCGGCGGGTACTCCTCGTCGGCGGATCGCGGCGGGGTTCGGGTGATCAACGGAATCACCGGAGAGTGGGAGCCCGCCGGTCGCGCCGGGGTGATCGTCCCGGGGGACGAGGTCTGGATTCCCGAACGACCCGAGCGTGATTGGTGGAAGTTCGCGCAGGACGCCGTGCGATTCGCGGCGTCGGTGGCGACGGTGTATCTCGTGATCGATCAGGCGACGAGGAACTGAAACCCGATCCGGGTAGGGTCGGGCGGAACGACCGAGGGATCATGGACGGCTCCGAATCTCTGGTGGGCGTGATCATCTCATGGCGACGCCTCATCCTCCGCCTGACGGTGGCGTGCCTCGTGGTCTCGGTGGTCGTCAGTCTTCTCCTACCGTCCTGGTACACGGGGAGATCGACGATTCTCCCGCCGAGCGAGACGAGGTCGTCGGGCGGGATCCTCGACCTCATGAATCGCTTCGGCGCCGGAGGGGTGTCCTCTCCCGGAGCGGCGGCTCAGCGTCTGCTGTCCCGGACACCCGTGGCCAACCTGACGATCGGGATCCTCCGCAGCCGGAGAGCCCGCGGCCAGGTCGTGGATCGATTCGATCTCGTGGAAGTCTACGATGTCGAGACCCGCGATCACGCCATCAAGCGGCTGGGACGGCTTCTCGAGGTGAACACCTCCCCGGAGGGCCTGATCGAGGTCCGGGTGGAGGACCGGGATCGCGTTCGCGCCGCCGAGATGGCCAACGCCTTTCTCGAGGTGCTGGACACGTTCAACCGGGAGATCAGCGTCGAGGAGGCCCGGAGAACTCTGGTCTTCATCGAGAAGTGTCGCGAGGAGAATCGGGCTCGACTGGAGGAGGCCGCCGATCGCCTCCGGCGCTATCAAGAGGAGAAGGGCGCGATCGAGATCGGCGAGCAGACCCGCGTCACGGTCGAGGCAATCGCGTCCCTGCAGGCGGAGCGGACGGGGCTCGAGATCCGGAAGCGCGTGCTGGAGGAGTACACGACTCCCGACCAGCTCGAAGTACGACAGCTCGAATCCCGGATTCGCGAGATCGACCGGACGATCGGCGACCTGGAGGTGAGACCGCTCCCGGAGGAGGGAGAGGAGGATTCGGCGGCTTCCGGAGCTCTGCTGGCCCTCCGGGACATACCCGCCCTCGGCCTCGAGTTCGCGGACCTGAAGCGGGAAGTCCTCGTTCAGGAGAAGGTTTACGAGTTCCTCACGAGCCAGTACGAGGAGGCTCGTATCCGGGAGGCCCGGGACCAGCAGACCATCACGGTCCTGGACGAGGCGGTCCCTCCCATCCACAAGACCCGACCCCGCCGTACGATCATCGTGATCGTCTCGACGGTCCTGGGATTCGTCCTCGGCGTGGCCGTCGCTCTCGCGGCCGAGACGATTCTGGGCCGTGCCGATCGTCCGGGACCCGGGAGCGACGAGCTTCGGGAGAGCGCCGGCCCCCTCGTCGGTTTCCTCCGGACGCTGCGCGGCTGGGGCGGCCCGCCCGCAGCGAAGGAGCTCCCGCCGCATTCGGAGCCCGACGGGTGATCGGAGCGTGATCGCGAGCCGCCGGGATCCGCTGCCCTGGGTTCTCGCTCTCGGGTCGGCGACGATCGTGACCCTGGGCGCGGCCTTCGCTCCCTTTCACGCCGGAATCGCGATCCTGGCTCTCGGGACGGCGGGGTTCCTCCTGTGGCGCTACGGCGGGCGACTCGGCTCGTGGTACCTGTTCCTGATCCTGCTCCCGATTCGCGAGCCCCTGGGCTTCGACATCGTCGGCACGACCACGATCCCGCTCGGAGACTTCGTTCTCTACGCGCTCCTGGCCGTCATCGCGTGGGAGAACGGGTTTCGAGATCTCTGGAGAAGGAGCCCGATTCTGCGAATCGGGGTCGTCATCCTCCTGCTCAGCGCGATCGGCCTCTACGGGTCGCCGCTTCCCCGCTGGGGGATCGCGGCACTGCGTCGCATCTTCGGCCAGGTCGCGATCTTCTACGTGGCCCGTCATCTCGTCCGAACCGGTGAGCACGCGGTGACCTCTCTCGTCGTGTTTCTCGCCGGAATGATCCCCGCGATCCTGTACGGCTTCTATCAGTCCACGACTCCGGTCGAGTTGACGAACTACGAGGACTGGAGGGACACCGCTCTCGCCTTCGAGGCCACCGGAGAGGCCCGGGTGCGCGTCACCTCGACATACGACAACCCTCTCCACTTCTCCCAGGGGCTGTCCATGGCCGTGGGAATGTGCGTGGGACTCTGGCACTTGCCGTTGCGGCGGATCGGAAGAGCGCTCCTCCTGGCCATCGGCGCCGCCGCCGCGATGTGCAATCAGTACACGTATTCGGTCAGCGGAATCCTCAGCACCCTCGCGGCGGGCCTGACCGGGCTCTCCCTGGGTCGGAGGCGCTGGTTGGCGGTGGTCTTCACTCTGCTCCTCGTGCTGTCGATCGCCGCGGCTCCCGCGGCACTCGTGGATCGAGTCACCGGGCTGATGACGGGGTCGTCCATCTCCGGAGTGGTCCGGATCATCACCTACCAGCAGGGATTCCGCGCGTTCCTGGACCACCCGGTGCTCGGGCTCGGCTGGGGAGGGATCTCCCGTCTCTCGGGGGACGAGTACCAGATGTCGTGGTCACGGGCCGTCGCCCCGGCCCCTGAGAATTACTTCTTCTACCGGCTGGTCGCGCTCGGGATCCCCGGCCTCGCTCTCTACGTCCTTCTCTTGGGTCTCTTCCTGAGAAACTGCTTTGCCCCCCTCCCCGGGCCCGAGGGCGCCGCGGGAATCCCCTGGCCCCGGGCGGCCATCCTCGCCGCGGCGGCGGGATTCTACGTTCATGGGATGCTCATTCCCGACGGCGGCGCGAGCAACAACTACATGCTCTGGCTCCTCTTCGCGATCTCGGAGACGATGCGGGAGCGGTCTCGGCGGTCCTAGACCCTATAGAGCGACCGGTCTCCGAGTCCGTAGAATCGCGGGCTATCAGTCGGGTACGGCTGAATACCGCATACGGATGGAAGGAGACCGGTCATGGCGAAGCGTATCA
>JALGZR010000168.1 GCA_025774805.1 bacterium | reverse complement strand
CCCTCATCCTGAAGGCCATCATGGCGGGGGTCGGCGGGGCCTTCGGCGGCGGCCTGGTCGGGGGGCTCGTCCCGGGGGCTCAGTCGGGGGGCTTTATCAGCGGGGCTCGGACGAATCGCGACTCCGTCCTGGCCGCCCTCACGCCCGGGGAGGTCGTCGTCCGCGCCCCGGTCGTCGACGAGATCGAGCGCCAGCTCCTCGGCGGCGGCGGAGCGCCCGGCGGCGGCGGCGGGGTCTTCAACCTCAACCAGACCATCTCGCCGGTCGGGGTCACCCGTGAATTCATGGAGGAATTCCTCGAGCGCCAGAATGAGCTCGTCGAGGAGTTCAACTTCCGGGTCGTCGCGAGCGACCTCAAGGAGGGATGAGATGGGGCTCCCCCGGCTTCGCTACACGGTCCCCGGCGGGCCGGGCGTCCAGCGGATCAACTTCCCCCGCCAGATCTTCGCCCTCAACGCCCGGCGCCGGCGGGTCGGCTCCCAGGTCACAACCGACGGCGGGGTCGTCCAGTACCAATTCCAGCGATTCGAGGAGATCATCGAGCCCGAGATCGATTTCATGCTCACCGACAAGGATTTCAACAGGGAGATCAAGGACTTCTGGGGATGGGTCAGCAAGGGAAAGACCCTTCGATTCATGATGGACCCCGACGACATGGTCTTCCTCAAGCTCGACGGCGCCGCGGCCGCCGGCCAGAAGACCGTCCCGATGGAGTTCACCGACGGCCTCGTCGTCGGCCAGCGGTACTACCTCACCAACTGGCGGGACGGATGGCAGCGGGAGACGGTCGAGGTCGACACTATTAACGCCGGCGTCTCCTTTGACGCGGTCGATAACTTGATTTATTCCTACGACGCCCCCAACGGACCGGACGAGACGGCCGATCGGGTCCGGTCCCGGTTCTATTTCCCCAAGCTCGTCGTCCTGTCGACACGGTCGCCCCTGGGGGAGCTCTCGGCCAACCGGACGACCTTCCTATTCCGGGCCCGGTCCGCCTTCGACACCGAGGTCAATTAATGGCCGCCCCGAGCCTGATATACGACCCGGGGGGCGGGCCCATCACCATCGTCTTCCCCCTCGAGCTCGACTCCTACGACGCCCGATCGGTCCCCTCCATCGTCCAGATCGAGCAACCCGCGGGAGTCATCGCGACCCATCAAGGGGCGGTCCACGATGAGATCGTTATCGGGATCTCGGCATTCAACCAGGACGACGCCTTCCTCGACGCGATGGTCGCCTTCTGGTCCTGGGCCCAGACCGGCGGCGGCTTCGGCTTCGCGTTCGACTCGGACAAGGTCGTCGACACGACTCTCACGGTCAAGCACGACCAGAACAAGGTCGGCTATACGCTCGCCTCGACGGCGGGGATCATCGTCGGCGAGTTCTATCTCGTCGAGGACGTCAACCAGGCCAACCAGGAGGAGGTCAAGGTCGCGAGCATCTCGCCGCCCAGCCTCAACGCGGAGGACCCGGGTCTCCATGAGCATCTCATCGGGTCCATCTTTCGGGATCCCGACTATCATCCCCGATGCGTCGCCTCCCAGGACGACGAGCCCATCGTCGAGCTCCCCGGCGCCCTCTGGAAGCTCTTGTTTGCCTTTCGGTCCTTCAGGGAGATCACGACCCCATGAGCCCGACACCCTTCGAGACCATCACCGCCAAGCGGTTCAACTTCCCGGCCTATTTCGTCGGGATCGAGGGGGTCACCGACCGGCAATTCTCGACCCATACCGTCCAGGGGGCCGTCCTCAACAAGGTCGTCTGTATGCAACGCCCGCGGGGCGCCGCCCAGAAACTAAGCCCCCTCCAGGGGAGCGCCACGGTCGGCGAGCTCAAGATCCGCCTCGTCGACGTCGACGGGGAGCTCACCCGGATCGTCTCAACCGAGGTCGGGAGCCCGGTCCTCGACACCCTCATCAACAAGAAGCTCACCCTCTGGGCCGGCTACCGGGACCTCCAGGAGGCCGATTTCGTCGCCCGGTTCGGGGGCGAGATCCGGAATGTCAAGCTCGTCGACTCCCTCCTCTACGAGTTCACCGTCGCCGATTTCAAACGGCGATATGAGGACCGGCTCATGGCCGGCCTCGACGACCAACCCACGACGGCGATCGAGGGGCTCCACGCGATCGGCTCCTCGAGCCTGGAGCTCAAGAGTGTCACCGGCATCGAGAGCGGGCAGACCCTTATCGTCCACCGGAAGGACGGATCCCAGGCCGAGGCCTTCACGGCCGGCGCCGTCGACGAGCAAGCCAAGACGGTCGGGATCTTTCCGGACACGGGCGTCGCCTGGACGACCGGGGACACGGTCGTCGCCGACGGCGTCCGGATCCGCGGTAACATCATCAACGTTTTCTATTCCCTCCTCACGGGGACCTTCTCGACCGACCCGACCGACGCCTTCCCCCTGGCGAGCGTCCTCGGGACGCCCGGGGGCCTCACCCTGGTCGACGCCGACCTCGACCTCGCGGCCCTCACCCGGACCCGCGACCGATTCCTGGCCGATTTCGACGTCGACTTCATCTTCCGAGCCTCGGTCACCGCCCGGCGATTTTTCGAGGACGAGATCTTCCCCCTCGGCTTTTACCCGACGGTCGCCAACGACGGCATCCTGGGGATCCGATCCTTCGTCCCCCCGGGGCCCGAGGACCCGACGCCGCCCGTCCTCGAGGAGCAACACATGGACGGGATCCCCGCCTGGGATCGCAAGTTCAAGACCCACATCAACGAGATCCGGGTATTCGGCGACCACGACCTGGGCGGCGGGGCGGAGGACCTCGAGCTCCATTTCCAGGAGGACACGGCCGACCAGGCCGCGACCCGCGAGCTCGGCGCCTACTCGGTCGTCTCCGAGGGGCTCCGGACGGGCCTCGAGGGGGCGGCCATCGCCGAGGAGCTCGGCAACCGGATCGATCGCCGATGGCGGGTCCCCCCCATCGAGATCAAGGCGAAGACCCTCTTCACCAAGCGGGACCTCCAGGTCGGGACGATCGTCTCCTTGACCCATCCCTCGGTCCCGGACACATTCGCCGACGTCGTCGGGGTCACCGACCGCCTCATGGAGATCACCCGGGTCGACCTGGACTATGTCAAGGGCCGGGTCAAGCTCGAGCTCCTCGAGACCGGCTTCGGCCGATTCATGTGGCTCGGGCCGGCCGAGGCGGGCCAGCCCACCTACCCGACGGCCGACGCGGCCCAGCGGCGATTCCACCATTGGGGCGACTCGGCCAACAAGGTCAACGGGGGGGCCGAAGATGGCTACACCGTCTTCTAGTGTCAACGTCGACACTCAGGCCGCCCAGCTCCCCCAGCTCGCTCCCGAGCCCTGGCTCGAGGCCCTCGAGGGCCTCCTCGACCTGGCGGTCCGCCATCCCGTCGGCTGGGTCGTC
>JALGZR010000167.1 GCA_025774805.1 bacterium | reverse complement strand
TCCGCTCGTGGTCGGGTTGCGGAGAGGGTTCGATCTGGACGCAAAAGGCTCGCGCACTGGGAACGATCGGACGCGAAAGGTCGAGCGTCAGAAAGCGTTACAGCTTTTGACCCGACTCCGATCCAGAGCTGTGCTAGCGCGGAGGTCGGGCGGAACGCGGTCGGATACGAAGCTCGCTCCGGAGCTTGTCGCGTGCTTTCGCGACGACCTGGCGGACTCTCCACACGGACCAGACGCGCGACTTCCTCGCCCATCGGTCGTTAGCGGCGGCGGCGGTCTGTTGGAGCGTAAGTCCGCGCCAGAGGTAGAGTTCGAGATAGATCCTTCTCTCCCAAGGATCGAGCTTGGAGAGAGCGAGTCCCATCTCGGCGACTCGTTCAAGGAGGTGTTCGGGTCCTCTCCGCTTCGACTCTTGGACGTCTCCCGCGAGAAGGACGCCGAAGCTCACGGGCCACGGAGCGGCGCAGCGATCGCAGACCCACGCGCCGATGTCGAGCTCAGGGTCGACCCGATAGGTCCGGGACGCGGCTTCGCATCGGTTCCGGCAGGACGGCGCGAAGGAGAGTCCTTCGTCTCGGACGAGCCGGGGAGACCGCGGCGCGTGCGCGCGCTCGCGGGCTTCGAGGTAGGCGAACAGAACCTCGTCGGGGCTCCGGAGCGAAGTCACGGAGCGGGAGATTACCCTACGCGGGCGGTTCGACCCATTCGAAGCGGGGCTCGACGTCTCCGCACCGGGAGCAGCGATAGCCGATGATCCGGTCGACCGTCTCGCCTCCGGTGACGACTTTCAGGCGCACGCGGCGGAGATCCTCGGGGTCCTTCGAGGAGAGGAAGCGGCAGCACTTCGGGCAGCGAAGCTCGACGAAGAGCGTTCCGATCGAGGGATCGAACTCGTAGAGATCGCCGCGAGCGGGAGCGCCTTCCCGGATCTCGATCACCACCGGATCAGGAGCCCCCGGAACGGAAGACCGTGCATCTCGTCGATCGCGAAGAGAAGGTCCCCGCCCCAAGCGAAGCCGTCGGCTTGGGCGATCCGGTTGAGGTAGGCGCGGCCCCGCCAGCGTGAACCGCCGATCCGAACCGACTTCGCCATCCCGTAAGACCAACGAAGGTCGATCCTTTGGACGCTCCGGCAGCGAACCTCGCCGAGCTTCCGCATCTCGGGAGTTCGCGCCTTCTCGTAGAGATAGAGGACGTCGCCGGCTTTCGGATCGCGTCCGTCCTTCCGGAACGCGCGGATCGTTTGGCGCTTCGAGCGGAGGTCGCCGTGAGGAGGACGCTTCCTCCGGATTCGAGCGATACCTTGCTCGACCGCCGGGACGAACTCGTCTTGAAAGGTGAGAAGCGGCATCGGGTTACCTCGGTCGATATTTGGAGAGCTTCGGGTTCGGCTCGTCGAGCGGCGGCGGAAGCTCCGCCCCCGCCTCGTCTCGCGCGGTTCGGCGCGACTGGTAGTCCTCGCGGAGCGCGCGGATCTGGTCGCCGAGCATCTCGACGCCGGAGCGGGGCTCGGCGGGCTCTTCGCCTTCGGGGTCGATCGGCTCGGAGCGCCCCCAAAAGTCGGAGCCGGTGTAGCCGGGGTCGATCCGTGAGAGTTCCCGGCGGGCTGCGAGACTGTTCCGAGATCGGTCGAGCGATCTCGTGACGGCTTCGAACGCTCGCTGGCGATCCCACTCCGGGAGCGCGGCGAGAAGTCGGACCGTATCGAGAGCGTTTTCGATAGGGACCGAACACCGCTCCGCCGCGACGACGAGTCGCGAGCGGCGTCGGCTCTCGGCGACGTCTTCCTCTTCCTCTCGCGGGGCTTCGGACTCGACGTCCTCCTCGCCGTCTCCTTCGGCTCGAAGCTCGACCGCGGGGCCTGCGACGATCGCCCCCGGCTCGTCCGCCCGTTCTTCGTTCTCGATCGCGTGAGCCACGTCGTCGCCGGGGTCGCCGGAGGCTACGGGACCAGTCGCGACCGCGGGTCCGGAGATGAGCCCGCGGAAGCGGTCCGGCGTCTCCTCGGCGATCCTTCGCGCCTCCTCCGGATCGTGGACGAGTTGGCCCGGACTCCGGAAGGAAACGGTCGAGAACTCCCGCCCGCGAGCTTCGGCGAGAAGCCTCTCGTTTCCATAGCGCGTCGCCTCCGTCCTCCGGACGACGTCCTCGCGGAAGCGCCTCCTAGCGGGCTCCGAGCCCCGGAGCGCCAGCGGACGACTCCAAGCTCGCCCCCCGCCCCGCTGGTAGGCTTCGAGCGCTCGGATCGTATCGTCGAGGATCTCGATCCAATCGGTCGGAGGAGCCGCGGAAGCCGGATTCTCCGCCGCCTCCTCCGAAAGCCGGAGGTCGTTCGCGTAGGCGATCGCCTCGGAGTAGGGGATGTCGAGGTCGAAGCAGAGGCTTCGGAGCCGGGAGAAGCGATCGAGGAGCGCCTCGCTGCCTTCGTCTTCCTGCGCGAGTTCGAGTTCGGAGATGGCGGAGGAGAGCGCCTCGAAGCGCTCGCGGAAGATGCGGGCCAGCGGCGCGATTGACGCGAAACGGTCGGCGAGCCGGAGGCACGCGAGCGAGAGCGACCGGAGCGTCCCCGCGAGGTAGCGTCGCTCCTCATCCCGGAACACGGGAAAGCGCCTCCTCCGCTCGTCTCCGGTGGCGGATTCGGAGCGGTGGGTGGATGACTCCGCACCGCTGGCATTCGAGGAAGGCGACGCGGACGAGCCCGCCGCGGAGGGGCGGAGCAAGGGAGAGCGAGAGAAGCTCGGAGGGGAAGGCTTTCTCGGGGACACCCCAAAAGGCGATTCGGTCGAAGGTTTCGAGAACGACCGCTCGGACCTCGATCGAGTAGCGGTGAATTCCGAAGCGGCACGCGAGCGCTCCCAGCGGTCTCGGAGGTTCGAAGATCCGGGGCTCGATCCCGATCGACTTCCGGAAGCTCGGCGTCGCGAAGGGCGAGATTCCCCGCCAGGAGACGAAGTCGTCTTGCGCGCGCTCGCAGAGGCACTCGGACTCCGCGTCGCTTCGCCCGCACAACCTACAATAGAGGTGCTCGACGTCGCCGAGCGAATGGGAGCGAGCGCCGCAATCGAGGCAGACGATCGAGGGGCGCTCGTTCTCGGACGCGATGATCGCTCTTCGGATCACGGTTCCCTCCTCTCCGGCCGGATGATGACGAGCAGCGTTCCCGGTTCGTAGTCCTCGGCGTCGACGAATGATCCTTCCACCTCGCTTACCTTCTCCGGGAAGAGCGGCTCGAAGCGCGGAGAGGTTCCTTCGGCATCCGGCGCGAGACCACGGACGAGAATCTCGATTCGCGGCTTCTCGATCTCTTCTTGTAGGAAGTGCTCAGCGACGAAGTTCGCGAGGAACGCCCGAAGGGTTTCCGGATCCGCCTCCGCGAGGGTTCCGAACTCCCGATAGTAAGCGCGCGCCGCCTCGGTCTCGCGCCTCGTGTAGAGACAAAGCGGTT
>JALGZR010000104.1 GCA_025774805.1 bacterium | reverse complement strand
CCCGTGAGCCGCTGCTGACGCAGAATGCTCTGGATGTTTCCCCAGGACGCCGCGAGGACGAGGCCGATGATCCCGATCACGATCATCAGCTCCATCATGGTGAAGCCTCGAATCCCTTTCCGTTTCATGGCTCATTCCCCTCGGATGCGAAGGCGAAGAGCCATTTCTATGCCAGGGTGAGCTGACGGTTGCTCGCGAAAATCCCTTGCCGATCGTTGGCAACGTGAGGCGATCTTGGGCGAGAGAAGGGGCGGGAAGCGGTCTGCTTCGTGCGGCATTACCAACCGTGGAGGATTACCCTTACCTTCGGGTAAGCATACGGATAGAAAATTCTTTGCTTAATGCGACAGGGTGCGAGGGGTCCCGGTGGGGGAAGCTCCCGAACGCTCCTGCCGAACCTCGCGATGGACCTCGCGAAGGAGCCTCAGGACATCGGTGAGGCTCACGCCGGCGAGTCGCGCCCGCTGGAGCAGGCGCCTGGCGTCCATGCGCAGGAGCTCCCGGCGTCGCTCCGCGGCAAGGGGGTCGCCGCTTTCGGAGCGAACGAAGGTCCCGAGGCCTCGCCGGGTCTCGAGCAGACCTTCCCGTTCGAGCTCCTCGTAGGCCCTCTTGACGGTGAGCGGCGCGATGACGAGCTGCGCGGCCAGCTCCCGGTGCGAGGGGAGCTTCGCGCCGACGTTGGCGTGCCCCGTGGCGACCGCGTCGCGGATCTGGTCCATGATCTGGCGATAGATGGGGACCTCGTGCGTCGGGACGATGTGGAGTTGCACGGTCCTGCCTTTGCGATATGGTGACATATAGAACTATAGCGCCATTGCGCGTCAGAGTCAAGGGGCTCTGGGCGGCGGTCGGTTGTCGTGGCTGTCGTAAGGGGAGATGGACCCTCGGGAGAACAGAATCCGGATGATTTGCGGAAGCGACGCGGAGGTCCCGGATCACGGGCCGGGAGGACCGTTGTTGCGCGGAGGCCGGGCCGCTAGCATGATGCGCCGCGAAGGAGGCTTTCGTGCGTCGCACCAAGATCGTCGCCACTCTGGGCCCGTCCACGTGGGAGGAACCGGTCCTCGCGGAGCTGCTCGCCGCCGGCGTGGACGTGGTCCGACTGAACTTCTCCCACGGCGAGCGCGAGTTCCACCGGGAGCTGATCGTCCGCGTGCGGGACGTGGCCGCGCGCGTGGGTCGGCCGGTAGCGGTCCTCCAGGACCTGGCGGGGCCGAAGGTCCGCATCGGCGCCTTCGCCGATGAGCCCGTCCAGCTCCGTCACGACCAGATCTTCACCCTCACGGCGCGCGATGTGCCCGGCAACGAGTCCGAGGTGGGCCTGGTCTACAAGAACCTGCCGCGCGACGTGACGCCCGGAGACGCGCTGCTGTTGGCCGACGGCGCCCTCGAGCTGAGCGTCGAGCGCATCGACGGCCCGGACATCATCTGCCGGGTGATCGTGGGCGGGGAGCTGAGCTCTCACAAGGGCATCAACCTACCGAGCGGCACGATCGGCGCGCCCATCCTGGACGACGAGGACGAGGCCGACCTGGCCCTGGGCCTGGCCAGCGGCGTGGACTACGTGGCGCTGTCTTTCGTGCGCACGTCCGCGGACGTGCACGCCGCGGCGGCGGCCATGGCACGTCACGGCGGCGACGCGCCCCTGGTGGCCAAGATCGAGCAGCGGCTCGGCATCGACAACTACGCGGCGATCCTCGCGGAGGTGGACGCCGTGATGGTGGCCCGCGGAGATCTGGGCGTGGAGATCCCCTTCGAGGAGGTCCCGTCCATCCAGAAGCAACTGATCGCCGCCGCCAACCGCGAGGCCCGCCCCGTGATCACCGCGACCCAGATGCTGCGCTCCATGGTCGACAACCCGCGCCCCACGCGCGCCGAGGTCTCCGACGTGGCCAACGCCATCCTCGACGGCAGCGACGCCGTGATGCTCTCGGAGGAGACCGCCGTGGGCGACCACCCCGTGGCCGCCGTGCGCGCCATGGACCGCATCGCCCGCGCCGCCGAGGCCATGTTCCCCTACCGGGAGTGGCGCGCCCGCTACGACACGCACGCGGCGCTGGACATCGATGAGGCGGCGGCCCGCGCCGCCTGCCAGACCGCCGACGCGGTGGACGCCGCCGCGATCCTCACGCTGACCAAGAGCGGCTCGACGACGCGGCTCGTGGCCAAGTACCGGCCGCGGCAGCCGATCCTGGCATTGACGGGGGAGGAGAAGACGTGGCGGGCCTTGGCGCTGGTATGGGGGGCGGTGCCGTTGCGGGTGGCACCGGTGGACGACGCGGAGGAGCTAGAGAGGCAGGCGTTGACGGCGGCGTTTGCGGAGGGGCATCTGAAGGCGGGGGACCGGGCGGTACTGACGGCGGGGTTGCCGTTGCATCGGCCGGGATGCACGAACTTGGTCAGAATCGTGACGGTCGGGGATGGGGGAGTGGCGGACGTCGTGGACAGATCCTGACGGCAGTCGCCCGTCGTCATCGCCGCCGTCCACCGAAGGAAGTGAGCTCCAGCGCTCTTCTCTCGGCCGGTCGGTGTCTTCACCCGTTGTTCCGGCACGTTGACCCAGACAGATGAGGGAGCATCGCGTGATTCTCCCGCCCCATGTCTCGGCCGATTCGTCTCGACACGAACATCAGCGGAGCGCAGGCCGCGCACGCGAACCGGAGTTGCGAACTTCCCGGAAACGTCGACTGCTCAAAGGTCCGAACTGGTGTAATCTTACAGGGATCCGCCCTCCGGCCACGCGGAGTGCACCAGGTGACTGACGAGACGTCTCGACCCGATTCGGCGGAGGCGAGCCGCTCTCCACCCCCGTCCGACCCTCCCGAGGTCATCGGCAGGTACCGTCTTCTCCGGAAGATCGGACAAGGGGGCATGGGAGTTGTTTACGAAGCCGAGGACACGAGACTCGAGCGCATCGTCGCCCTGAAATTCCTTCCTCCCCAAATGACCCACGACAACGACCGTCGGAAACGTTTTGTGAGAGAGGCCCGAGCGGCCTCCGCTCTCGATCACCCCAACGTGTGTACGATCCACGAGATCGACGAGACGGACGACGGGCAGCTGTTCATCTGCATGGCGTACTGCCCGGGGGAGACCCTGCTCGCCCGGATTCGGCGAGGTCCCCTCGAACCATCCGAGGCCGTCAGGATCGCGATGTTGATTGGTCAGGGGCTGGCCCGTGCCCATGATGAAGGAATCATTCATCGCGACATCAAGCCCGCGAACATCATGATCACCGAACGGGATGAAGTGAAGATCCTCGACTTCGGGATCGCCAAGCTGCCGGACCATACGTCGCTCACGGGTGAGGGAACCGTCCCCGGCACCCTGGCCTACATGTCCCCGGAGCAAGCCGAAGGAAGAGCCGTCGATCACCGGACGGACATCTGGTCGCTCGGCGTCATCCTCTACGAGATGCTCAGCGGCCGGCTCCCCTTTTGGGAGGAGTCCACCGGGGCGCTCCTCCACGCAATCTGCAACAAGGCGCCGGGGCCCCTCTCGGACGTCGGCAGTTACCCGCGGGGCCTCCGGAGGATCGTCGACCGCTGCCTCGCCAAAGACCCGGCAGATCGCGACCAGAGGATGGAGGATCTGCTTCGTGACCTGGCGGCCGTTCGCGCGGAGATCCTCGAGACCGAGAAGTCGACGAGCCGGCTCGACCGCGGTCCCAAGCGGCCTCGATGGGTCGCGTGGACCGTCGGTACCGTTGTGGTCGCGTCAGTCGCCTGGGCCGTGATGGTCTGGCGTGACATCCGCCCAGGCGGTGGACAGCAGCGCGCAGGGATCGATACGAAGGCACTCGCAGTCCTCGGCTTCGACAATTTGGCCGATCCCGAGGACGCCGATCGACTCGGACAGATCCTGCAGGAACTGGTGATCACCGATTTGTCCGAGGTCTCTTCTCTGCGTGTGCTCAGCAGTCAGAGACTCTTTGATCTGCAGAAGCAGCTGGGGTACACGCACCGAGTCCGGATTGACGAAGAGGTGGCCGCCGAAGTCGCGAGGCGCGCGGGCGCCAGCCTGATGCTCGACGGCGCCATCATGCGGTTCGAGGGACAATGGACTTTGACCTGCCAGTTGATCGACGTCGGCAGCGGCGAGATCGTCCGGTCGCAACGGATCGACGGGATGGACGTCCATGACTTGGTCGACAGTCTGTCGGATCAGATCCGGGAGGATCTCGGCCTTCCGCTTCGATATTGCCGTTCGGGAGAAGACGACCACGTCGATGGAGGCCTATCGGCACTACTTGGCGGGGATGGATCTTCTATACGCCTCCGCTCTCGCATCAGCCATCGCCGAATTCCGGAGCGCCGTGGAGATCGATCCGACCTTCAACCAGGCGTACTACTGGATGGCCATCGCCCAGTGGTGGTCCGACGATGTCTCAACTCAGCAGGGTCGGGCGTCCATCGCACGAATCCTGGACAACAAGCGATACACGACGGAGCGGGAGAGGTTACTGGCGGAAGGAGCTCTGGCTCTGATCGATCGTCGATTCACCGACGCACTGGCGATCCACAAGGACCTGGCGAACAGATTCCCGGACGACAAGGAGATCCACTTTGCGTTGGGCTTGGCGTATTCGAGCGAAAGCGCCATGAAATACGATGAGGCTCTCGCGGCCTTTCAGAAGGCGATCGATCTCGACCTGGCGTTCGTACTCCCCTATCGAGAAGTCGTAAACATTCATTTGCCGGCCCGGGAATACCGCAAGGTCGAAGAAATGGCCAGAGCCCTGATCACGATCCGGCCCGAGAGCCCCATGGGGTACCGGTACATGGTGGAAGCGGCCATCGGCAGGGGAGACTCGGCCCAGATCGACCTGACCCTGCAGCAGGCGCTGCTTCATCACAAGGCGCCCGGAGACCTGCAAGCGCTCTACTATCACATGGGCCTGGCGTGCAATCGCATCGAAGATCAGGTGAAGTCCGAGCTCTATACGCGACAGGCACTGGCTTACAACCCCGAGACTACCGACTACCGGATCTTCGCGCAGCTCGGAGACGCGCTCTTCAATCAGGAAAAGTATGAGGAAGCCCGGGAAGTCTGGGAGAAAGGCCTGGAGCTGAACCCTCTCAGCTCATGGTGTCTGGGGGGATTATGGTACTTGGCCATGGCCGACCGGGAGTGGGACCGGGCGATCGAGTACGCCAGGAAGTTGGTCGAGATGAGGCCCCAAGAGCCGCGCCGGCACGGTGAATTGGTCCACTCGCTCGTGAGCGCCTTTCGGCTGTCGGAGGCCGATAGTGCCCTCGACGTTGGCGTGGACGCCATTCCCTCTCCCGCCGGGAAGGTCGATCTGCTTCTCAAAGCGACATTCATCCACAAGACCAATCTTCATCTCGATCGGGCCGAGATCCTGCTTCGCAGAGCCGAAGCTCTGGAAACATCGTCCGGAGATCCGAGCATCAACGCCGAGTTGGCCAGCATCGCCAATCTTCGGCGCGAGTATGAAAGCGCAGGACTCTACGCGGATCGTGCGCTGGCTGTCGAGCCCGGTCACATCGGCGCGTTGTCGGAGCGGTCCTACTCGTACCTGTACTCGGGGAAGATCGAGCAGGCGATCGAGATGGCGCGCCGGCGAATCGAGAGTCATCCTTCCGCCGCGTTGTCCTACACCAGCCTCCTGGAGGCTCTCGTCTCGTCGGGGCGCTATGCGGAAGCGGACAGCGTTCTGGAACACGCCTACAATATCGGGGCGCTGCGGCTGGACAGACATCGCCTTCTGGCGGATTGCGCCGGTCACTATCAGCGAGCCGGTGAGACCCGGAGAGCCGAGGAGCTCTATCGACGGGCCCTCTCCCTCGTCCCGGGCAACCTGGACACGCGTTCCCGGCTGGCTGCCCTGTACGAATCGATGTCCCGCCACGACGCCGCTCGACGGGAGTATGAGACCGTCCTGGAGGTGGCACCGAAGGACCTGGACGCCCTCCGGGGCATGGGGCGGCTTCATCTCAGACAGGGAGACTACACGGAATCCGAGAGTTGGTACCGAACGGCGCTGCGGATCGACGACGGCCATCCCCAAACGCTTCGAGAGCTGGGCTATCTGTTCAGCGAGCAGGAGCAGTATACCGAGGCCCGACGGTACGCGGAGCAAGCGCTGAGGCGGGATCCGACATTCCTGAGCCGAGCCCTGCTCGGATGGATTCTCGTGGCCGGGGACTTGGATCTTGCCGCCGGTGTCGACCTGGCACGACAGGCGGAACGCGAGCCTCCCCCAACCGATCCCACGGACGAATGGGTGGATGACCTTCCCTTTGCTCCTCTCCCCCAGCACACCCTCGGCCTGGCCCACATCAAAGAGCGGGACCTCCGAACCGCTCTCCCGTTCCTGGAGATGGCGGCCGCGCTTCGGCCGGGCGACCGTCGGATTGCGGACGACCTGCGAACCGTGCGAGAGAGCTCGGGAGGTAGCGCCGTCCTGCCGCCGGAAGCCGATCCGGAGGGCGACGCGCCTCGATGACCCGGGGGTCGAGCGTGAAGGCACGCTATCGACGAAATGGGATTCATCTCGAAGCCCCGGTTGGAACGGCGGTTCGCATTTCTGCTATCCTGAGCAGATAATGGTGTTGCTTGCCTCGAGGGGGATGGCAGCATGCATGATGATCCTCTGCCTGGAGCGAATCCACGCCGGGCTTCGGACGTCTCGTCGCGCGATTCCGGCATCGCGTCGTCCCGGGTCGCGCTCCTTCTGCGCGCGGGTCTTACGCTGATCCTCGCCACCGTTGCCGTTCCGGGATTCGTGCACGCCTCGACGACCGCGTCGCCTGCCGACCCGCTGCCGGGAGTCGAGACCGATCGAACGACCCCCGCGGACGCCGTTCCGATTCCTCGTCCGCCGGCCCCCGCCGAGTCCGCCGCGGACTCGATCGTCGCTTCGATGGTCGCTCGAGTGGACGAGGATTCGATTTACGCGTTTCTCGAGAAGCTGACCGGCGAAGCTCCGGTCACCTTCGACTGGGGATCGGTAACGATCGTGTCTCGCTATACGACGGGGATCGGGGCCGAGCATGCTGCCGAGTTCCTGGGCCGGGCCTTCGACTCCTACGGCTACGACATCGAGATGCAATACCTCAACTTCCCTTTCAGTCTGGAGCCGATTCTCGTCCTGCCGACGGGGGAGATGCTCTGGGGAGGAGGGCGGGGACGCATTCTCCGCTCGACGGACGGGACGTCCTGGGAGCGGACACGCGAAGGAATCGAGAACTACACCGATACCGTGAGAGATCTCGACCGGGTCACGGGCACTCGTGTCGTCGCCGTCGGGAATCTCGGGTTCATCGCCACCTCCGACGACGGGGGATTGGAGTGGATGGTCCGGACGAGCAGCGCCACGGATCACCTGCGCGGAGTCTCCGTTCGCTCCAGCGGCACGGGATGGACGGTCGGCAAGAATGGGGTCATTCTGCGGACCACGGATGGCGGAGTCACGTGGACCGACCAGGTGAGCGGAACGACCTCGACCCTCCTCGACGTGGACGCTCTCTCGGACACCGAGGCCGTCGTCACGGGCGTGTCCGGACTCGTGCTGCGAACGACCGACGGAGGATCGAGTTGGGGCCCCGTCGTGAGCGGTCTGGTCGAGAAACTCCGGGGGGTCGTCTTCGTCGGGGACTCGGGATGGGCGGTCGGTGACGCCGGGAGCTTGATCCACTCGACCGATCGGGGGGCCACGTGGATCGCGCAGACGGGCGGAACGGCATTCGATCTCAACGGCGTCTCGTTCGTCGACGCCACGACCGGCTGGGTCGTCGGGGACTTCAGCACCATCCTGTACACCACCGATGCGGGGAGCACCTGGACGCCCCAGTCGAGCCCGATCCCGAACGTGATCCTGAAGCGCGTTCACGCGGCGTCGGAGAATGTCGTCTGGATCTCCGGCCTGAGCGCAGTTCTCTTCAGGACGACCGACGGCGGCGCCAATTGGGAGCAGCGGGAGGTCACGATCCCTGACGGCTGGGCCAACGTCGTGGCGACTCTCCCGGGGAGAGACCGGCCGGAGGAAGAGGTCCTCCTCGTCGGTCACTACGACTCGATCTCCGACTGGCCGCATCCGGGAGAGCTCGCTCCCGGAGCCGATGACAACGGATCCGGCATCGCCGCGATCCTCGAGTCCGCCCGCCATCTGAGCCGGGCGCGCTACGAACGAACCGTCAAGCTCGTCTGTTTCACGGGGGAGGAGATCGGGCTTCTGGGAAGCGAGGCGTACGCTGCACGAGCCCTGGCTCAGGGGACTCCCATCGTCGGCGTGTTCAATCTGGACTCCGTCGGATGGAACGATTCCTTTTTCCGGATCTTCTCGAACGACGACTCCGAATGGCTCGGGTCCATCGCTCACACGATGGCCGCGGCCTACGCTCCTGACCTGACGACGTACCACTGGCACTGCCCGACCTGCACCTGGAGCGACCACGCCTCGTTCTGGGCGGCGGGGTTCGACGCGATCGTCGGCATCCAGAGCTGGGATCCCCCTCCGGCACAGCATCACACGATCGGCGACACGCTCGGTCTGCTCGACATCCCGCTGATCGCGAACGTCACCCGGATCGCAGTGTCCACCGTCGCGGCCGTGGCGGGAGTGGACACGGCCGCGACCGTGGTCGTGCCCCCCGCGGGCGATTCCCCGTCCACAGTGCGGCTCCACCGTCCCTTCCCGAGCCCCTCCTCGGGCACCGTCCGCGTCGCGTACGACCTGCCCCACGCGACTCCGGTTCGACTCACGGTCCACGACGTCGCCGGCCGCCTGGTCCGGGGCCTCGTGGACGGCCCCCAGGGACCCGGGCGGCACACAGTCCGCTGGGACGGTCGGAACGGAACCGGCGAGGCCGTCGCGTCCGGAGTCTACTTCTATCGGATCGAGGAGGGTGCGTTTCGGCAGACGCAGAGGGTGGTCCTTCGAAGGTGAGCCGCTCCCGACGGCAGGCCTCGATGCATGCTAGGCTGCGCCTCTCACCAGGCTCGTCGCGAGGAACGTCATGAGAAGAGATGGGAACGAGCCGGGGCGGATCCCGCTGGCGCTCGGATTCCTCGGGACCGCGTGCTTCGCACTGCTGGCATACCTCCCGACACTTTGCCCGACCGCCTACACCGGCGACTCGGGGGAGCTCGCCCTCGCCGCCTCGACCCTCGGGATCGCACATCCACCCGGTTACCCACTCTGGACGCTGCTCGGGCGGCTTGCGACCCTCGCATCGGTCCGTGACCCCGCTCCCGCCCTGAACCTGTTCTCGGCGGTGTGCGCCGCGGGGGCGGCGGGCCTCGTGTCGGTGCTCCTGGGCATGCTCACCGGTCGGGTGGCCGTTTCCGCGGGCGTGGCCCTCGCATTCGCCATGAGCCGCGAGGTCTGGGCGCAGTCGGTCATTTCCGAGGTCTACGCGCTCAACCTCTTCATGACCGCGGCGGCCCTGGTCGCCGCCGTGGCCGGCCGCCGGGGCCGGCCCGGGCTGCTCCTGCTCGCCGTCTACCTGCTCGGTCTCGGCACGGCCAACCACCCCTTCGTCCTGCTCGCGGCGCTCCCGGTCGCAGGATTGGCCCTGCTGTCGAAACGTCTCGCGGGAGTAGGGTTCCCCCCCGCGATCCGCCTCCCCCTGCCGATGCTCGGGCTCTTCCTTCTCGGGCTCACGACGTATCTGTACCTCCCCGTGCGATGGAGCGCGGGACCGGAGATCTCCTGGGGAGGATTCCGGTCGCTCGCCGACTTCCTCGACCACGTGTTCCGAGTCCAGTACGGGGGAGTGGGGCAGGGAGAGGTGGACGCGACGTGGATCGATCGACTGCGGATCTTCTTCGACATCCTCGGCGAGAGCGTGCCCGGGCCCCTCTTGGGGATCGGGGCGATCGGACTGTTTGGGCTCCACCGGTCGGGACACGCCGGTCGCGCGGCGTGGCTCGCCCTCTTCTTTGTCCTCTCCGGGCCTGCCACCGCCGTGGCAATTCGTTATTCGGACACCTTTCGCGACCGCTCCGTGGCGGAACCTTACTTTCTGACCGCGGTGATGGCCTCGTTCCTGTTGTGCGGGACGGGGGTGGGTTTCCTGGACCGACTCGCGTCGAGGTGGTTCGGAGGACGCCGCGCTCTCGCGCTCATCTCGACGGCGGCGTTCACGCTTCTTCCGCCCGCGCTTCTTTGGGCCCGCAATCACTCGGTCTGCGATCGGAGCGGATCCACCGTGGGGGCCGTGTACGCCGAGACCGTGCTCCGCTCGCTGCCGCCGGAGGCCCGCCTCTACGCAATCGGCGACAACGAAACCTTTCTTCTCGGCTACTTTCATCGAGCGCAGGGTCTCCGACCGGACGTGACGCTCACGGACTGCTCGCTCAACCTCTTCCTCGAGGCCTACGGGGCGGACTTCGCGAAGCGGTCCCGCCCCGACCAAGGGCGGACGCGTCTGGCCCGGGAGCTCGATATCGCCTTCGCCGATCCGGACGTCCCCATCTTCTACACCGAACCGATCGGGCTGGGAGGAATCCGGGGGTGCCGTTTCGTCCGGCGGGGGCTTGTCGCGCAGTTCCTCCGGCCCGGCGAGCCGCCCTTGCCGATCGATCCCGAGCCGCTCCTCGTGCCCGACACCGACCCGGACGACTACCACGAGACGCTGCTCGCCGCGACGATGTGGCTTCGGGCCGGAGAATACCGGCACGAGCAGGGGCAGCGGAGCGAGGCGTTGGCCTGCTACGACGAGGCGAGCGCACGGGCGCATCGGATCGCTTCGATGCTGCGCCTCCTCGGTGTCGCCTACCTCGAGCTCGGCGAGCGCGACTCCGCCCTCGCGAGATTCGCCGAAGCGCTCGCCCTGGACCCCGGAGATGTCATGACACGCTACCATCTCGCGATCCACCACTCCCGGGCGGGCCGGCTGACGGAGTCGCTGGCGGCGTTCGACAGCCTGCTCGTGGCGGAACCCGACCACCCGAAGTTCCACGCCGTCCGAGGAATCGTGCTGGCGAAATCGGAGCGATGGGCCGAGGCGGTCAGGGAAGCGAAGACCGCGCTCCGGCTCGACCCGGGGACGGAGATCGCGCGGGTCCTCCTCGACGCGTTGCGCCCCGGACCGGAGACCGGAGGAGAGGCGGGCCGAGCGGAGGTCCAGCGGCGACTCGAGGCGCTGGAGCGTAGAGCCGCCTTCGGGCCGCCGGCCTTACGGGCAGACGCCGGTCTGCCTCCCGACGACTCTTCAGCGGACGGCACATAGAGTCGAGGTTCCCGAGGAGTGCCGCGACGGCGAAGTCAGGCGCGGCTTTGCCGCTGCCGGAGCAGAGCCTGGTGAGAGATGCGGGCTAGGATCCTGCGACCTCGATCCGAGCGAGAAGCTCCCGCTCGCGCTCGGGCTCTCCCATCTGTTCGCAGAGGTCGGTGATTCGCTGCCGGACGAGCCTCCGGGTGAAGTACCCTTCTCCCCGGTCTTTATGAATGACCCGGTAAGCCCGGACGAGCAGCTCTTCGGCCTTTGCGAAGCGCTCCAGTCGGGTGAAGCACGCGCCCAGGAGGCTCTCGCACTCCGCGATCTGCACCGGCGAGCCCTTCTCCTTTCGAATGGCGAGCGCTTCGTCGAGGTGCGGCTCGGCGTCGGCGGGTCGGTCCGTGTCCAGCAGAATCTGTGCGAGGTATTCGAGAATCGAGGCGAGCTGGGAGTGTCCCGCCGGAAGCGCGCCTCGCGCCCGGTCGAGAGACTCGCGCGCCAGCCGCTCCCCCTCCTCGTGTCGGCCCCGCTGGCTGATCAGATTCCCGAGCTGGGCCATCACCCGGAGGGTGTACTGGTGATCGGGACCGAGCGATCTCTCCCTACCCTCCAACGTTCGCCGGTAGTAGGGCTCAGCGTCGGCGAGGCGCCCCTGCGAACGAAGGGCCCACCCGAGGTTCACCGCGATCCTCAGGGTGCCGGAGTCGTCCAGTCCGAGGAATTCATCCGCCACGACGAGCTCTTCAGCCAAGAGGGACTCCGCCTCCGCCGCCTTTCCCTGCGTAATCAGGTACTCCGCGTAGCCGTTCGTCGTGAGAAAACGCCGGCGGTCGGGGGGACGTCGACGCCAACCGGCAACGGATTCGCGGAAGAGGTCCGCGGGTTCCTCCGTCTCCCCCAGCCTCAGAAGCAGGAGGGCGAGATTATGGAGCGCAATGAGGGTGTAGGGATGGTCGTCTCCATGCACGACCCGTTCCACTTCGATGCCGCGGCGGAACATCGGTGCGGCCTCCTCGGGTCTCCCCATCTTCCACAGAGTGCTGGCGAAGTTGTTCAGGCAGACGAGGGTGACCGGGTGCCGCCCCCCGAGGTACCGGTCGCAAGCGGCGAGCGTTTCCTCGTACTCCCTCACCGCGCTCTCCGCGAAGGCCTCGTCCAGGGACTGACCCCACAGGTAGCTGATCACGTCGGCATGCCCCAGCATGGATTCGATGGTGTCCTCGTGGCCTTCCCCGAGGACCTCGCGTCGCCCCTCCAGGCCTTCTCGGAGAATGGGTTCGGCCTCCTCCAGCGCGCCCGACTGCATGAGCGTGATTCCCAAGTCGTGAATCGTCTTTAATGTCGAGGGGGCACGATCGCCGAGGATCCGACGCTGCTTCTCGAGGACGTCCCGATAGATCGGAATGGCGTTCTCGTCATCGCCGGTCTCCGCAAAGAGACCGGCCCGAGCTCGTACCGCTTCGAGAGTGCGCACGTCCTCGTCTCCCAACTTCTCCAACGAGAGGTTCGCCGACGCCTCGATCTGCTCCTGCGCCTCGGCGTACTGTCCGAGCTGGAGGAAGAGCTCGCCCAGGGTGATCCGAATCGGGACTTCGAGACCGGGCCGGTCGGAGAACGAAGTGCCGACCTCGCGTGCCGCGGATCGAACCACCTCGTTCACGGTGATCTCGCGACCCTGAGCCTCCTCCGGATCGGCCGCCCCGAGCAGGTCGCTCAGCAGGAAATCGTTGATCACCCGCGTCCTCTCCTCGGCCTCCAAGGCTCGATCCCGTTCGACGTCGGCCGCCTTGCGGGCGGACTCCGCGCGAAAGTAAAGGGTCGTGGAGACCACGATTCCGGCGGCCAGCGAGACGAAGATGCCGAGCACCCCGGCCAGGAGCGGCTTGTGCCGCCGAGCGAAGATCCTGACCTGGTAGAACAGGCTCGGGGCGTGCGCGACGATGGGCTCTCCCATTAGGAACCGTCCGATGTCCTGGCTCAACCCGTAGGCTGACTGATACCGGCGATCGCGATCCTTCTCGAGCGCCTTGAGGACAATCGTCTCCGCGTCGCCCTTCAGCCGCCGATCGACCGTGCTCGGCCGCCGGGGCGGGTCCTCCTGAACGACGCGAGTCGCCTCGAGCATCGAGGACCTTCTCACGTCGTAGGGAAGGGCGTTGCACAGGAGCTCGTAGAGGATGATCCCGAGCGAGTAGACGTCGCTGCGAGTATCGATGTCGCTCGGATCCCCATGGATCTGCTCCGGGCTCATGTACTGAAGCGTTCCGAGGAGCTGCCCCACCGAGGTCTGCATCGTAGTGAACGCCATGTCGGAGTCGGTGGACCGCGCGACCCCGAAGTCGATGATCTTCACGCGTCCCCGCGAATCCATGAGCACATTGTCCGGCTTGAGATCGCGGTGAATGATTCCCTTCTGATGCCCGTGGTGCACCGCATCGCACGCCTGCCGGAAGAGGTCGAGGCGCTCGCGGACACCGAGCTTCTTGCGCGTGGCGTATTCCGTGATCGGAAGGGCGCCCGGAATGTACTCCATGGCGAAGTAAGGCGTCGACGTGTCCCCCTCGAGATGGGTACCCGCCTCGTAGATCTGCGCGATGCCGGGGTGGTGGAGACGCGCGAGGAGCTGCGCTTCGAACTCGAATCGCCGCTGCGCCGTGGAAGAAACGATGCCGGGCTTCATCAGCTTGAGCGCGACGGAACGGCGGGGCTTCTCTTGGAGCGCCTCGTAGACGACGCCCATCCCTCCCGAGGCGATCACGCGCTTGATGTGGTACTGGCCGACACGCTCGGGCGATCCCCGGCGGTCCGGCCCGGGGGATCGGACCTTACTCTCTACCTCCCGGGTGAGGGTCTCGTCCTCCGGTTCGAGAGGTGGATCGGGGGGGGCGTCCGATCCTCCGCCGTTCCCCGGGGCCGGGGACCACACGGGCTGCCGGGGTCGCATCGATGCCATGACCGCCTCCTGATCGAGGACTCGGTCCGGAAGAGCGCTCACCCCTTCGCGAAATCCCCTTTGCCTTCGTCCCCCTTTTCCCTTCCTTTCCTTCCCTTCCCCGGAGAGGGCCTGGCGTGAGTTTAGCGGCACGAGGGCCGGTGCTCCAAGCGGAATTGCGATGATACACAATCGGAGGGTCGTATGTCGGACGTCAGCCCCTCTGGCGCCGTTTCAGTGAAGAATGGAATCGAGGGTTCATTGCCGCATGGTGTCCTCGTCCGCTGCCTTCGCCCTCTGTGATGAAGGGGGATTTCAATTCTCCCCGGGGAGTGACGCCGGTGCCGCTGAAGATAATGAGATGTACAGCCGACCTCACCCGACCTTGATCAGCTCCAGGTCGAGGCGGCTCTCCCCGATGTCGACGGCCCGGCGGACGGGCTCCCCCGGCAGAGGGGACCAGAGGATCTCCTCGGCCAGGATCTCCCGGCGAATCGCGTCGCCGTGCTCGCCGACCACCTCGCGGATGTCGGGGGAGTCGGTGACGACGGCGATCCGGATCCGATCGCCGAGATCGAGGGCCGCCTCCCGTCGCAGGTTCTGGACGTGGCGGATGATCTCGCGGGCGAGTCCCGCGCGCCGGAGCTCGGGTGTGATCCGGGTGTCCACGAGGACGACGGTGGCTCCCCCGTCCGCGCCGGCCCAGCCTTCGGCGTAACGCTTGGCGATCCGGACGTCCGTCGACTCGAGCTCGATCTCGGCCTCCTCGACGAGGATCGAGACCCGTTCGCCCGAGTCGAAGGCGGCGCTCACCTTCCCCGCGTCGAGTCCGGCGATCGACTCCTTGGCGGCGGGCGCGGCACGACCGAGCTTCGGCCCCAGGCTCTTCATGTCGGCCGCGACCTCGTGCGTGACGAGCCCCTTCCCCGAGTCCCGCAGCGTGACCCGAAGCACGTTGAGCTCCTCGAGGACGTGCTCCCGGAAGACCTCGATCGCCTCCCTCTCCGTCGGGTCCCGGGTCACGACGATCAGCTCCGCCAGCGGCTGGCGGACCTTGAGCCGCGACTCCTTGCGGGCCGCGCGGCCCAGCGAGACGATGCGGATCAGCGCGTCGACCCTGGCCCCGAGCGCGTCGTCGACGACCACCGGTCGCGCGGCCGGGAACGGAACATGGTGCACGCTCCGCGGCGAATCGGGAACCTGCTCGGCCACGAGGTTCTGGTACATGCTCTCGGACATGAACGGCAGGATCGGGGCCACGACCCGGTTGAAGGTCGTGAGAACCTCGTAAAGCGTCGAGTACGCCGCCCTCTTGTCGGCGGTCCACTCCTCTCCGTAGAAGCGTCGCCGCGATCGACGCACGTACCAGGTGCTGAGCTTCTCGATGAACCGGTGGGCCCGGACACAGAGGCGGGCCACGTCGAACTCCGAATAGGCCTCGTGCGCGCCCCCGACGACGCGGTGGAGCTCGGAGAGGACCCACCGGTCGAGGAGGGATCGCTCACTCTCCTCGGCCGTGTGCCGTCGGGGATCGAACCCGTCGACGCGGGCGAGATTGCAGAAGAACGCATATACGTTCCACCAGGGGAGGATGACCTCGCGGCGTACCTCGTCGCTGTGCACGGGGCCGAACAGCAGATTGCGCTCGGGGGGAGTCGACGCGAACAGCCAGCGCATCACGTCAACCCCGATGTCCTCGGCCGCCTCGTCGAACGCGATGGCGTTGCCGGTGGACTTGTGCATCGGCTTGCCCTCGTCGTCCACGACGAGGCCGTGTCCCTTGAGCACCTTGAACGGGGACCTGCCGACCATCATCGTGCTGACGGCCAGGAGCGCGTAGAACCAGTTCCGGAACTGTCCGGCCAGCGCCTCCACCACGAAGTCGGCGGGAAACCACTTCTCCCAGTACTCGCGGTCGGAGAAGTACCCCATCGTGGTGAGCGAGACGATGCTGGCGTCGAGCCAGGGGTTCCCGACGTCGGCGATGCGGGAGACCTCCTCGTTCCCGCACCCCTCGCAGCGGATCTTCACCGTGTCGATCCACGGGCGGTGGGGAGAGTGGCCGTCGAACTCCTCCCAGCCCCGCACGGCCCGGGCCTCGAGATCCTCCCGGCCGCCGATGACCTCGAACCGGCCGCAATCCCCGCACTCCCAGATGGGAAGCGCGAGACCCCAGTAGCGCTTCTTCGAGATCATCCAGTCGCCCATGTTGCGCAGCCAGTCGAGCTCGCGCTCCATCCCCCACTCCGGAATCCAGCGGGCGGAGCGGGTGGAGTCCATGATCTCCTCGCGCCAGCTCATGTCGATGAACCACTCGTCGACGAGCCGGTAGACGAGCTCCGCCCGGCAACGCCAGCAGTGCGGGTAGCGATGGTGGTAGGTCTCCCGCGCGAACAGACGTCCCCGACGCTTCAGATCCTCGATCACATCGTCGGGCACCTCGTCGAACCGCTTGCCGGTGAGCGCGTCGAAACCGGGACCGAATCTTCCGTCCTCGAGCAGGGGAGCGATCCGGGGGAGGTCGTGCTCCCGGCCGAGCTCGTAGTCCTCGCTCCCGCAGCCGGGCGCGATGTGCACGATGCCGGTTCCCTCCGACTCGCTGACCAGGTCCCAGGCGATGACGCGGTGCGCTCCGGGAGCCTCGCTCGCTCCCTCGAGGTGGTCGAACGGACCGTCGTAGGCGAGGCCGACCAGCGTCGATCCGGGAGCTTCCTCCTCGATCGTCCAGGGACCCCGGTTCCGGAAGAGCGCGGAGATCGCCATGAGTTCCGGCAGATCGGGGCGACGCTCCGCGATCGGATGCGATCTCGGGCTCTCGAACTGGGCCTTGCCCACCCAGCAGGACTCGTCCCCGACCCGGACCCGGACATACGTCGTGTCCGGATGGACGGCGGCCGCCACGTTGGAGGTCAGCGTCCAGGGCGTCGTGGTCCAGACGAGCAGGCTCTGCCCGGGTCGGTCACGGAGCGGGAACGTGACGAAGATCGAGGGGTGGCCGACCTCGCGATATCCCTCGGTCATCTCCATCTGACTGATCCCGGTCCCGCACCGGGGGCACCAGGGCATGACGTCGGAGCCCTTGTAGATCAGCCCCTTCTCATGGCACTTCCGCAGGAACGCCCAGATGCCGTAGTTGTTGTCGTCGGAGAACGTGTAGTAGGAGTCGTCCCAGTCCATCCAGTAACCGAGGCGCTTGGACTGCTCCGTCTGGACCGCCGCGAACTTCCTCGCCCGGGCCTTGCACTCCTCCACGAACCGGTCGACGCCGAACGCCTCGATGTCCCGCTTGGACGTGAAGCGGTGCTCCTTCTCGACCTCGACCTCGACCCAGAGACCCTGGCAGTCGAAACCGTTCTGGTAGCGGAGCTCCCGCCCGATCGCCGCGTGGTAGCGCTGGTAGACGTCCTTGTAGGTGCGCCCCCACGCGTGGTGCACGCCCATGGGATTGTTGGCGGTGATCGGTCCGTCCAGGAACGACCAGCGAGGCTTGCCGGCGTTGATCGCGCGAAGCTCCTCGAACGCCTTCGACTCGTCCCAAAACCCGAGGATCTCCCGCTCGAGGGCGGGAAAGTCGGTCTTCGGCTCGATCTTGCGGAACGGCATGGCTCTCCTCGGCGAGGCTCCGCGGGGCGTTCGGGTCCTCTCCGCGGCCGCGGCCGTTCTGACGGTCGGGGCCGCGAGTCCGAGACGATAGCAGGCGGAGGGCGATGGGGAAACCCGGGAGATCCCGGGGGCCGACGCCCGAGACAGGGACGGGGCAAGGGTCGACGCCCGATCCGGGCCGGCCTCCGAGGAGGAGACCGCCCGGGATCTCTCCCGGGCGGCCGGTGGCTCTTCCGATCGCGAGGGTTCGGAACACCCAGGATCCGCCGTCTCCCTCGTACCACGTCTCGCCCCTGAACCAGAGCTCCCGGTCCCATCCCTCGACCGTGCTCGACACGCGCATCTGCCAGTCCACCCGCCCCGTTCCGAGGGTCTTGCCGCGGAGGCGGATCTGGGCCTCCTCGTTTCCGTTCACCCACGTGTAGATCCAGAGACAGGAACCGTCTTGCCGAGACTCTCTTGCCGATCGAGTGGTTCCGTGGTGAAGCTTCACACCTGAAGTGGAAGCTCACGCCGAGGGCGGTGCCTCTCCGCTCCGCCGTCCCTGGCTGAACAGGAAGATCAGCCATCCGACGAGGTAGACGACCGCCCCGATCTGCATGGCCCGGTTGAATCCGAGGGTCATTTTTAACGATACCGCGACCACCGAGATCTACACCGTCGCGCAGGCGTTGATCCCCCAG
>JALGZR010000103.1 GCA_025774805.1 bacterium | reverse complement strand
CTTCTTCGTCATGTACTTCCTTCCGGGGTACTTCCTCTACGCGGCCCTGCTCGGCTCGATCGGCTCCATCTGCAACTCGGAGCGGGAGGCCCAGCCCTTCCTCACGCCGATCTCCCTCGTCCTCATCTTCCCGGTGATGATGGGAATCGCGATCGCCCAGAACCCGGACCACCTCGTCTCCCGCATCCTCTCCTTCGTCCCCTTTCTCACGCCGAGCCTGATGATGTTCCGCATCGCGATCAAGGAGCCCCCGCTCTGGGAAGTGGCCGCGACGTGGGGAACGCTGCTCGCGAGCACCGTCGCCATGTTCTGGGCGGCTGCCCGCGTGTTCCGGATCGGGATCCTGATGTACGGGAAGCGGCCGAACCTCCCGGAGGTTGCCCGCTGGGTGACGGCCCGCTAGCGAGCCCGCCTCACCGGGGGACGTGGATGATGTGGCCGATGTCGTCGCCCCGGATGGCCTCGGGCGTCCCGTCGTCGAACGGAGTGGACCACTGTCCGTCCGGACCGGCGCTGAGAACGATCACCTCGTGGTATCCGTTTCCCCGGTAGGCGCCTCCGGGCAGATACCGGGCATTGATGACGTAGGCATGGCCCCACGGATCCTCCTGATCGTAGGAGTCGACGTAGGGCCCTCTCCAAGCCTGCCCGCCGCGGATCGGGAAGTCCTGCCGAATCTGGTTCGATCCGGTGCCGTTCGCGCTCGAGTTGTCGTCCGGGTTGTTCCAATAGAGGAAATCGCCGAGGTGCTTCGTCGTGCCGAGGGTCCCCCAGTTCGCGGCCCCGGGGCCGGCCGCCGCCGCCGCGACGATGGGCACTCGATCCGAGGTGATCACGCGGTCGACGGTCCCGCTCGGGCCGTCGGCATTCGTGATCGGCCACCGCGTCGTGTCCCGGTACAGTGCGGAGACCGCGGTCGCGATGGAGGCCACGTCTTCCCGGGCCCGGGCGACGCGGGAGTCCTCGATGGCGTTCCGGACCAGGGGGGTGAGAACGGCGGTGAGAATGGCGATCGACGCCACGCCCGCGATGAGATCGAAGACCGTGAGACCGACGTCCGCCCGCCGATCGTGAGGCCGAGTGCCGCGCATGGTGTTCTCCGATCAGGGCGTTCACTCTTCGCGACCGCTCGAGGCTCCGGTTCGGGCGGGGCCGGAGCGAGGAGGCGACCCGGGCCGGTCCGAGCGGTCTGCCAGAGGTATCGGCCGGGGAGAGGGAGCCTTGACGGCGAAGCCGACGTCCGGGGAGCGGACGTCAGGATGGGGTAACGGGAATCGGATTGACCCGGTATGATCGATCCGGCCGGCCGCCGGAGGGCGGTGCCGGATTCCGGGCAGGAGCGAGACCATGCTTGCGTTTCTTCGTACGTTCGCCGCCGTGACGTTGGCTCTTTGGCTCTTCGTCACCATGCCGCTGCTCATGTTGCTCATCGTGGCGACGCTCGGGGACGAAGGCCCGAGACCGCACTCCTGGCTCACGATCCGGCTCTCCGAATCGCTCCTGGAGTACTACGGCCCTCCCACGTTCCGGACGTTCTTCGAGGATCCGCCCCCCTGCCTCATGGAGATCACGGAGAACCTGGAGAAGGCGGCCGTCGACGATCGAATCGAGGGAGTGATCTTCCGGCTCGACATGTTCTCGGCCGGGCTCGGCAAGCTCGACGAGATTCGCGCCGGCATTCGCAGGGTGCGCGCCGCGGGAAAACCCGTGTACGCGCACGGCACCTATCTCGACAACAGCGGCGTCTACCTCGGAAGCGAGTGCGACTCCACGTTTCTCTATCCCAAGGGACGCGTGTTCCTGACCGGCCCGGGGGTGATCCTCGAGCACCTGAAGGGAACGCTGGACAAGCTCTCCATCCGACCCCAGCTCCACCGGATCGAGGACTACAAGAGCGCCACGGAGCAGTTCACCACCGAACGGGCCTCGAAGGAGACGCTCGAGAACGTGGACTGGCTCGTGCGGGACATGAGCGCGGCCGCCGATTCGGTGCTTACGGCGAACACCGGGCTCACCCCCGAGAATCTGTCGGAGCTCCGGGAGCGCGCCATTCTCGGACCGGAGGCGGCGGTGGACGCGGGCGTCGTCGACGAGCTCCTCTGGTGGGACGAATTGACGGATCGCCTCCGGGGTCCGCGGGACGACCTCCGGTCGGTCTCCTCGGCCGACTATGCGGATGTCGATCGCAAGCAAGTCGGCGTCTCCGGAAAGCCCAAGATCGCGGTGGTCCATGCCCAAGGGTTCATCGGCATGGGAGGGGAAGACCGCTATGACACGGTCTGGGGGCTGACGATGGGGGTCGACCGGGTCATCGCCGACTTGGAGGAGGTCCGGGAGCGAGACGACGTGAAGGCGATCCTCCTGCGCTGGGATACCCCGGGAGGGACGATCGTCGGCTCCGAGCAGATCGCCCGTGCCGTCACTCGCGCCCGGGAGGAGAAGCCGGTCGTGGTCTCGATCGCCGACGACGCCACATCCGGAGGCTACATGATGAGCCACCCCGCGAACCTGATCGTCTGCCCCGGCAACGGGCTCGTCGGGTCGATCGGCTCCATCACCGGGAAGTTCAACGTCCGCGGACTCTGGGAGATGCTCGGCCTCACGTTCGACGACATCCCCTTCGGACCCAACGCCTTTCTCTACTCTCCGCTGCACGATTTCACCGAGTCCCAGTGGGAGCGAATCGAGGAGGATCACTGGGCCGGCTACAACCGGTGGATCGAGGAGGTCGCGCGGGACCGGAATCTCGCGTTCGAGGAGGTCGACGCGGCGGGGCGCGGACGCGTCTGGACGGGACGTCAGGCCCTCGAGCGCAATCTCGTGGATCGGATCGGCGGCTTCGACGACGCGTTCGAGCTCGATCCCGACAGGAGGGTCGCACTCGAGCACTTCCCGCGGGAGCGCTCGCCGATCGAGATCCTCCTGTCGGGGGATTTCGGTCCGGCGGTCTTCGGCGAGATCGTGCGGAGCGCTCGGAGCGCGCTCGGGCGGAGGGGTCCCTCTCCCCCCACCGGGCTGCGCTGGGAGCCGATCCGCCTCGAGTGAGGCGCGGATTCGGACTTCGTAACATCCATCCATTCAACGGGTTGTGAGACAGGTTCCCTTCCCGGGGACGCGCGGGATCGGCGATCGGCGTCCGGTCGGCTTGACTCTCGATCCGCCGTTTCGGTAGGCTTGATTCGGTACTGGACCCCCGGCCCGCCCGCCGGATCGCATCTTGGAGAAACCATGACGATGCTCGTGCGGACGGGGATCGCCGCCTCTCTGTTCTTCGTCTCGATCGCCGCCGCGCTCACCCTGATCCTCAACACGCGCTTCGTCGATCGCCTTTCCGTCGGTCTCCTGATCTTCATCGTCGTCCCGGTCGCGGTCGGCGCGCTCGTCGGAGTCCTCCTCGGCCGACCGCTCCGTCGCCTCGCGGAGATCGGCACGAACGAAGATCCCGTTCGCGCGCTCGAGTACCTCTGGGCCACGGTCACGGGGTTCACCACGTTCTGCGGAACGATGCTTTTCGTTCCCGCCTTCATGGGCGTGTACTCCGACTCCGAGACGGTTCGGTACGGAGTGGCGCTCCTCCTGGCGGGCGGGCTCACCTGGTTGGGGGCGATCACGATACGGCGCGAGGCCCACCGGTTCCGGGCCTGGGTCTGGCCGCTGCTGCTCACGCTTCCGCTCGCCGCGGTGGTCCTGGGTAGCATTACCCGGGGACGCGCTCCCGGCTCCAACATGCTGGTGCTCGCGCTGCCGGGCATGTCCTGGAGCGTGGCGGAGGATCTGATCGAGAGAGGCGAGATGCCGAACCTGACCCGCCTGCGCGCGCGGGGAGCCTGGGGAGACGTCCAGACGCCGAAGCCGCTCCTGACGCCGATCATTTGGACCTCCGTCGCCACCGGCAAGTTATCGGAAGACCACGGCGTGCTGAGCTTCGACGCCACGGCCGATCAGGTGAAGAGCCGCCGGCTCTGGGAGATCCTCGACGACCGCGGCTGGTCGGTCGGCGTTTTCGGGTGGCCGGTGACCTGGCCCCCCTCCGAGTTCGACGGTTTCGTGGTGCCGGCGGTCTCCGACGTGGGCACGGAGACGCATCCGGGGGAGCTCAATTTCATCCGTGAGCTCGCGATGCGGGAAAAGACGCGCCGGCAGCGGACGTGGGGCCGGTACTTGAGATTCGCCTACCTCGGCATCCACTACGGAGCGCGCCTGAGCACGCTCATCGAGGCGACCGAAGAGATCCTGTTCGATCCGTTGCGGGGACGCTCCCTCGACGCGGCCCGGCTCTTCGCGAAGAGGAAGCTGCGGGCGAAGCTCAACTGCGACTACTTCGTGGAGCTGAGACGCCGCCACCCCGTGGATTTCGCCGCCTTCTACACGAACATCGTCCACGTGGCCCAGGCGTACTTTTGGAAGTACCACGAGCCGGCCGCATTCGAGGGGGTCCAGCCCGAGGAGATCGCCCGCTACGGGGAGAGCGTTCACGACGCGTACCGCATCGCCGACGGATTCCTCGGGCGGATTCTGGACGACACCACGGAGAACGACCTCGTGGTGCTCGTCTCCGATCACGGGGCGGAGGCCGCCTCCGAGGACTCTCGGAACACCCTCACGCTCCGGTTGGAGCCGATGCTGAAGCAGATGCGTCTGAAGGGCGCGGTGGTGGCGACGAATCTCGGGGCGCGTACGTATCTGCGCATGATCCCCGGCCACGAGGACGACCGCGATCGCGTGCGGCGCCTCTTTCTCCGGACCCGTCTCGCGCACGGCGGAGCGAACCCGTTCCACGCAAGGGTCGACGAGTGGGGCAATGTCGTCGTGACCGTGAACCAGGACGCGGTCCGGCACCTCGACGACACGCTTCTGTTTCAGGGGGGCCGCTGTTCGCTCGCCAGCGTCGTTCGCGCGGTGGAGTTCCAGGAGAGCGCCCAGATGAAGGAGACCGGCGCACTGGTCCTGTCCGGGGAGGGGGTGACGCCGGGACGGCGGATCGAGAAGGCGCATCTCCTCGATCTCGTTCCCACCGTTCTCGTGCTCAACGGTCTCGACCTCGCGGCCGATCTGCCCGGCGACGTCATCCACGAGGCCCTCGAGCCGGATCTGAGGGATCGCATTCCCGGCGTCGTGGCGACGTACGATCGGTAGCGACGGAAATCGTCCCGGATCACGCCTCCTCGACCTTCCCCAGGGAGCACGAGCACGTTGCCCAGGTGTCGGCGACGAGCGGCGGCTCGTCGGGGCGCTCACGCTCTCCGCGTCCCGGCGGATGAGAACCGGCACCGCAGGAAATCGCTAGCCTGCATTCCTCACCAGGCTCGTCGCGAGGCTGTGGATCGCCTTGTCTGGCAAGGAGATGGGGGGCTTTCGCCCGAGGCGGGGCCGTAGCCCCGTCGCAGGGCGGAAGCGCCGCAACGACGAAGCCAGGCGCGGCGAGCCGCTGCCGCAGCAGAGGCTGGTGAGAATTGTAGGCTAGTCCCTCTTCCCACGGAACGTTACCATCCATTCTCAGTGCGTGCCCTCCCTCCCCCTGCCGGCACGTGCTCCGAGGAGGATCCATGAACCTCGAACTGCTGAGCGAACTCTGTCGGACCGGCGGTGGCCCGGGCCGGGAAGAACGGGTCCGAGAGGTCGTGACTCGCGAGCTCGCCCCCCTCACGGACACGATCGAGATCGATCGCCTGGGCAACCTGGTCGCCACGCGTTCCCCCCGGGGTCGGGGTCGATCCGTCCCCAAGAAGGGCGCCCCCCGACGACTGATGCTCTCCGCTCACATGGACGAGATCAGCCTCATGGTCACGCACATCGAGGAGAACGGTTTTCTCCGGTTCACGACGCTCGGCGGCTTCGATCCGAAGACGCTCTCCGCGCAGCGCGTGATCGTGCACGGAAGAAAGGACGTGATCGGGCTGATCGGGTCCAAGCCCATCCATCTCCTCACCGACGAAGAACGGTCGAAGATGCCGAAGATCGAGACGTTCTTCATCGATCTCGGAATGCCGCGATCCAAGGTGCAGAAGGTCGTGCGGATCGGCGACCTGGCGACCCGCGAGCGCGATTTCGTCGAGGTCGGAGACGCGGTGTCCACGAAGTCCCTCGACGATCGCGTCGGCGTCTTCGTGATGATCGAAGCGATCCGCAAATCGCGGGCGCACGGGGTCGAGGTGATCGCCGTCGCGACGACACAGGAGGAGGTCGGCATCCGGGGCGCCGAGGTGGCGGCGCGCCGTCTCGAGCCCGACCTCGGAATCGCCCTCGACGTCACCCTCGCGAACGACGTCCCCGGAGCCGCGAATCAGGACCGGGTGTCCGAGCTCGGAAAGGGTGCCGCGATCAAGATCATGGACAGCAGCGTGATCAGTGACTTCCGCGTCGTCGATGCGCTTCGCTCCGTCGCCGAGTCGAAGAAGATTCCGCACCAGATGGAGGTGCTGCCGAAGGGAGGCACGGACACCGCCGCCATTCAGCGCGCCGGGAGAGGAGTCCCCGCCGGGTGCATCTCGGTACCGTGCCGGTACGTGCATTCCGTCATCGAGATGTGCCACCGTAAGGACATCCAGGCGTCGATCGACCTCCTGGCCGCTTTCATCGGGCAAGCGCACCGGGTGCCGATCGACTTCTGACGGACGGAGGAGTTTCCATGCCGAAGGCTCCACCCCTCGATCCTCTCCGCCTGGACCCCGAAGCCGTCGCGATTCTCCAGTCGTCGACCTTCACCCCCGACGCCTCGACGCTGGTCGAGCCACTGGAGCGGAGCCCGCTCTTCGCCGTGGCGCGGATCGACCGGTGCGCCCGGGGAGAGTGGATCCGTTACTCGAGTGAGAGCGACCCGAGCCTCTTCCCCCTCGGTCGGGTCGTCGTCCACCCCGGGGGGGTCCTGCTGGAGGCCTTCGGCGAAGAGCGCATGAAGGCCCTTCGCAGCCGCGTGAACGACCTGAACGCGGTGCGGGTCACTCCCGACGAGATCCGCGTCGTTCCGATCGAAGAGGCGCTGAACCGTCCCGCGGTGCTCATGCAGCCGATTCACGAGCTCGACGAGCGGGAGCTCAGCGGTCGTGAGGTGGCGGAGACGTTCCTTCGCATGGGCTGGCCCTTCATTGCCCGGGAAGACCTCGGCGGCCGCGCCCCCCACGTCGTGATCCGGACCGGGCGGGGGCGACGGGCGATCGCGGAGATTCTGGAGAAGCTCCCCGAGGAGTTGCGCGACACGTACCCGGCCCTCCCCGATTTCGATGCGACCGAGTTGCGCGGACTCCTGCTTCCGCAGGAGCCACGCCCGATCGAGACGCCGGAGACGCCCGACACGGTGGAACGCGAGACCTCCACCGGTCGCCGGCCCGCTCCCTGAGCCGGAGAGGGGTCGCGGCCCAAGCGGCTCCTCCCCTTCCCGGGTTGCCGTGAGCGCGAACCGCCTCTCCTCCTCTTCCTCTTCTCTCCCTCGCGCTTCGCTCGAGGGCTTCTTCGCGGGCGGAGCGGCCGGGGCCGTCCTGACGATCCTGGAGCGGTCGCCGACGTACCACGTGCTCGCCGACGTGCTGAACCGCGCGTTCCGGTTTCTCTCCGGGCGACTGGACCAGGCGTCCCTGATCCGGCTCGACACCGAAGGGGTCGCGATGGCCGCCTACGTCGGTGGGCACGCGATCCTGGGGACGATCCTCGGAGCCGGGCTGGGCGCGATCCGACCGGGAGGCCGCTCCCTGCCGGCCGGACTCCGCTGGGTGGCGGTGGCCGGGCTCCTCTTCGTCTTCGACACCCTCGTCTTCGGCGCGGTGTGGCGGCACCGGGGCCTCTCCTACTTCGTCGGGGCGACACTGGTCGGAGTGTCGGCGGCCGCCGCCCTCGGGGCGGCGGGGATGGCCGGTCTCGTCCTTCCCCGTCTCCTCCCTCCCCGGAGACTGGCCGGCCTCGCGCTCGTCCTGCCTCTCGTCACCGCGTTCACGGGAATCGGCATCGTCCTCGCCGCGGTGCGGGGACCGGCGAGACCGGAGGGACGGACGCTCGCCTACCCGCGCCGCGCCCCGACGGATCTCAAAGTGGCTCTTCTCGGCGTCGACGGCCTCGATGGGGTCCTCGTGGACGAGGCGATCGCGGAAGGTCGCCTCCCGAATCTCGCCCGGCTCATCGCCGAGGGGACCCGCGGCGACCTCCGCTCGATTCGTCCGCCGATGTCGCCCGTCGTGTGGACCTCGATGGCGACCGGCATGCTCCCCCGGCAGCACGGGATCACCGGATTCGTCGTGCGCCGGGGCGGAGAGAGCGTGCCGGTGACGGGCAATCTCCGCCGATCTCCCGCGCTCTGGAACATGGCGAAGGCCGTCGGTTTCACGGTGGCGTTCGTGAACTGGTACGTGACCTGGCCCGCGGAGGAAGTTCCGGGGGTGATGATCTCCGATCGCGTCGACTTCGACGGTCTCGACCGGCGGGTGTGGCCTCGCGATCTCACGCCGCGCATCGACTCCGCGCGGGCCCGCGCCGAGGTCCGTCCCGACCGCGACGCGGCGCGCTTCACGCGTATCGGCCCGGCGTTCGAGGAGTGGCGCGCGAATCGATGGGGTCAGGTTCGCCGGGCGCTGGGAATCCTCGACGACGTGATCCGTCACGATCTCGTCACGCTGGAGACGGCGCGCGAGGCGCTTCGCGACGGCCAGCCCGACCTCACCGCCCTCTACTTCCGGGGCAACGACAACACGCAGCACCTCTACTGGAAATACCGGCTGGCGGCCCGGGATCCGGGGAACCTCGCGAACCGGCTCTACGAGGACATCTCCGAGGAGGACATGCGGCTCCTGAGCCCCGTCGTCGACCGCTACTACGACTCCATGGACGAGATGCTGGGCGAGGCGCTCGCGCTTCTCGAGCCGGGCACGGCGGTGATCATCCTCTCGGACCACGGCTTCCTGACGAACAACGAGCGCAGCCGCTGGTACCATCCGAATCGCCTCCTGGCCGAGGCGGGACTCTGCACGCTTCTCCCCGGAGAGGGCGGCCTCGCCGACCCGGCGGCGAGCGAAGTTCTCGACGAGGAGGCCCCCTCGGTCGACCCGCGCCGCCGGCTCCGGGCGGGAGCCGCGGCCGCCGCCCCCGAGGAGGCGCTGGAGAGCGCCCGTGAGGTGCTGGCGGGAGCGCGTTCCGACGCCGGGGCGCCTCTGTTCCGATCCTTGGAGACGGGGGAGGACGAGAATGGCCCGTATCTCCGCGTGGTCTTTGCGGTCGACGTCGCGGGGCGAACGGCCCGCATCGCGGGAAGGAGGGTCCCGTTCTCGGACTTCCGGATTCCCGAGGGGCACTCCGGCGATCACCGGATGAACGGCCTCATCGTGGCGAGCGGTCCCCCCTTCCGGTCGGGAGAGGAGATCCTGAGAGCGCACGCGCTCGACGTCGCTCCGACCGTGCTCCACGTTCTGGGCGCTCCCGCCGGCCGGGACATGGAGGGGGTCGTCCTGACCGGCCTCTTCGAACCCGACTGGCTCGAAGAGCATCCGATCCGTTACGTGGAGAGCTACGGGCTTCGGGAGCAGGAGTCGACCGAGGCGATTCCGACGGAGGCGGACGAGAAGATCCGCGAGGAGCTGCGGGCCCTCGGCTACATCCGGTGATCAGTCCTCGGAGGGCGGGCTGTCGTTCTCGGCCCGGTAGCGCGCGTACTCCTCTTCGAACGCGACCTCCGTCAGATCGGGCATCCGCGAAAGGAAGAGGAGCCCGTCGAGATGATCCGTCTCGTGCTGCACGACCGCGGCCGGGAAGCCCTCCAGCGAGTGCGTTCGCTCCCGCCCGTCCCGGTCGAGACAGCGAACCTCGACCTCGGCCCACCGCTCGGTGAGCCCGCGGATGCCCGGCACGGAGAGGCATCCCTCCCAGAGGCGGATCTTCTCCGGGCCGGGAAACGTGAGCTCCGGATTGACGACGACGGCGAGCCCTTCGCGGCCGGCCTCCGTCGGCCCGGGGTCCATCACGAAGAGCCGGAGGGGAACGTGGACCTGGGGGGCCGCCAAGCCCACCCCGGGGGCGTCCCGCATCGTCTCGATCATGTCGTTGATGAAGCGCTGAAACTCCGGACGGGGCACGTGAGACGGGTCCACCGGATCCGCCTTCCGTACCAGCACCGGATGGCCCATGCGGGCCACCTTGAGGATCGCCATGCCGCCTCTCGTGGCTCTCTTTCGCCGGAGCGGGGTCGGGGTCGATATCGGGGCCTGCCGAGTTTAGCCCGTCCCCGCCGGGCCTGTATATCTCACCAGATCCGTCCTGAGGCCGCGGAGAGGCGTGCCCGGCGGGGAGACCGGGGGTCTTCGTCCGGAGCGGGGCCGGAGCCCCGTCGTAGGGCGAAACCCCCGCCGCGACGATGCCGGGTGCGGTCCGGCGAGCCCCCTCGCTGGACATCCGGGATCCCCTTTGCTAAATCTGGTGGGAACGGTCAGCATCGGGTCCCCCGAATCGACCGACGAATCGACCGAGGAGTCCGTGATGTCTACTTCCCGTCTGCCGCCCCGCCGATGGCTCTTGGGCGGCGCTCTCGCCGGATTCCTGCTCGCGGTCGGATGTGACGACGACCGCGGCCCGGTCGAGCCCCCCAGCACGGGGAACCTGGACGGCGACGGCTTCTACAACAGCGCCCTGATCTCGGCGTATCTCATGCAGGCCACGCACGAGATCGCCGTTCGCGCTCTCGACGCCGTCGACCGGGGGCTGGACGTTCCCGAGTTCGTGCAGAGCTGCACCGGGCCGGGAACGATGTCGATCTCCCTGGACGAGTCCGGGCGCGCGGCGACGATGACCTTTCTCGAGTTCGTGGTGGGCTGCGACGACTTCCTCCCCCTCGTGTTCAACGGCCAGGTGGTCATGTTTTTCGAGGAGACCGACCCCGGTCTCCGTTTCACGGTCCGCTTCCCGTTCAATCACTGTGATCCGGCGGGCAGCCAGGGGCTCTCGATTCAGGTGCCGGCGTTCGAGAGTCTCCTCCTGAAGATCGAGACGCCGGGCACTCCGATGTTCTGCCCCGAGGACTTCGAGCTGGGCTACGCGCCCGACGGGGTTCTCACATACGAGCTGGACGGAACGCGCGCTTCGGGCGGGAGGATGGACGTCACCGGGACGGTTCGCATCGGCGACGAGGACGTCCCCTTCCTGATCATCGAGGAGCTCGCCCTCGAGTATGACTACGACGAGGGACGCGAGCCGGTTTACGCCGACTGGCCGGGCGGAGCCTACGAGATCGCCATGTTCGGATCACCCGTCGGCGGATTCCAGCTCGGGTTCCCCGCGTCGGTCTTCTTCGACGGGGCCGGCGGCGTGACGTTCGTGGTGGAGGGGCGCACCTGCAATGCGGACATGCTGGATCCCGAGTTCGGCAACCCCTGCGAAGACCTCTAGCCCGGACTAGCCTGCATTTCGATCCCGAGATCAGCCCTTCGATTCCGAATCGGCGGCGCGGTCGTCCCGGGCGCGTCCCCGCGCGCTTCGGCCGGGCGGTCTCGCGCCGGATCCCTGGCGCTTTCCCGTCCGGTGCCGGCGAACGGCTTGACGGAGCAGGAACTCGATCTGACCGTTTACGCTGCGCAGCTCGTCGGCCGCCCACCCGCTGATCTCCTCCCAGAGATCGGGCGATATCCGCAACAGGAACGCCTTTCTCTTCGGCACGCGGTCCCCCGGAACGGAGAGGCGATGAACGCCGCCGGCCGCCCCGCGGCGCGGCGCGGTGGCGCGGTGGCGCGGTGGCGGAGGGCCGGAACTAGCCCGGACTAGAAGAGGCTGCCGGCGTTCACGACGGGCTGCGCCTCCTGGTGACTGCAGAGGACCACGAGCAAGTTCGAGACCATCGTGGCCTTCCGTTCCTCGTCGAGCTGGACGACCTCGTGGCGACTCAGATCCTCGAGCGCGTGCTCGACCATTCCCACGGCGCCCTCCACGATCTTGGCGCGCGCGGCGATGATCGCGTCGGCCTGCTGCCGCTGGAGCATCGCCCCCGCGATCTCGGGCGCGTACGCGAGGTGCGAGAGCCGAGCCTCGATCACCCGCACGCCGGCGCGGCCCAACCGGTCGCCGAGCTCCTTCTCGAGCTGCTCGCTCACGCCCTCGATGTCTCCGCGAAGCGAGGGCTCTCCGTCCTCGCGCGAGTCGTACGGATAGCTCGTCGCAAGGTGCCGTACGGCCGACTCGCTCTGCGTCTGGACGTATTCCTCGTAGTCGTCGACGTCGAAGCGGGCCTGGGCGGTGCTCTCGACCTCCCACACCACGACGGCGGCGATCTCGATGGGGTTCCCGGCCTGGTCGTTGACCTTGAGCTTCTCTCCGTTGAGGTTCCGGGCGCGCAGCGAGATCTTGGTCTTGACGGTGAACGGGTTCACCCAGAAGAAGCCGTTCCTCTTCACCGATCCCGTGTATCTCCCGAAGAACACGAGCACTGCGGCCTCGTTCGGATTCACGATGAAGAACCCGATCGACAGGACCACCGAGATCACGATGCCGGCGACACCCAGCAGAATGGGTCCGAGGGCCCCGTCGGCCGCGCCCCCGATCAGCATGAAGAGCGAGAGGGCGAAGAGGGCGAGGATGAGGATGAGCATCATGGCGCCCGGAGCGGGCTTGCGCGTGATTTCGCGGGTCATGGACCGACCACCTCCTCCTTTCGATTTCCTTTCGATTCGGGCAGTATTAATACCATTATGATATCATATTGGTATCGAGTCGTCAAGGGCCCGCTTTGCTCGGCAGGCTCGTCGCGAGGCGGTGGGCGGGCTCAAGGGCCCGCCTCGGCCGACGGGCCGCGGAGCGGGCGTCCGGGTCGACGGACTACTGGGGCTGGCAGTCGGGATTGCGGAGCATCTCGCTCACGGTTTCGGTCAGTTCTTCCCAGTCGACCGGTTTGCGGAGAAGGGCGGATGCGCCGAGGCGCCGCGCCGTCTCGAGGAAGTCGAATCGTTTGAAGCCTCCGCCGCCGGAGAGCGCGATGATCGGGACCTCCGGGTACTCGTTCTTGAGCTCCTGAATCGTGACGATTCCGTCCTTGTCCGGCATGAAGATGTCGGTCACTACGAGATCGGTGGGGCTCTTCCGAAACACCTTCATGCCTTCGGTCCCGTCCGACGCGTCCACGACTTCGTGACCGACGCGCTCGAGCATCTCACGGAGCATTTCCCGAACCTGGATGTCGTCGTCGATGACGAGTATGCGAGCCACCGTGCTCTCCCTTCCATGAGGGCAATTCCCGAGAGGGAGTATACCCGGGGACCGAGGGTGTGGGAACGTCTAGCCCGCCGATCCCGACACTCTCTGCCGCCGCGGCGGCGAAACCGAGGCTGGCTTCGTCGTTGCGGGGCTTGCGCCCTGCGACGGGCCTACGGCCCCGCCGCGGGCGAAAGCCACGCAACTCCGCGCCAGACACGATGATCCGCTGCCTCTCGACGAGCCGGGGGAGAGATGCGGGCTCGCGGCTCCGGAGTTGCAGCTCCGGATCGTCCGAGCCTTTCCGTGCCGGGGGTCAGTACCGGGGAATCGAGGGATCCACTTCGACCGACCAGGCGTCGATCCCCCCCCGGAGGTTCTCCACCCGCCGGAATCCGAGGCCGCGCAAGTAGCGGACGGCTTGGGCCGAGCGGATTCCCACGTGGCAGACGACGACGGTCCGGCGGGCCGGGTCGAGGCGGCCGGCCTCCCGGGTGAGCAGGGGCAGCGGGATGAGCTCCGACCCCCGGATCCGGCAGATTCGGAACTCCTCGGGATATCGCACGTCGAGGAGCAGAACGTCCTCCCCGGTATCGACCAGGCGGGACAGCTCGCTCGGCTCGATCTCGGGGACCCCGTTGGCCCCTTCGCCCGCCGCCGCCGGCGCCCCGGACTCCGCGGTGGATCCGGCACACAGCTCGGACCGGTCCTCGAGCTCCGTGATCGTCGGGTTCTCTCCGCACACGGGGCACCGGGGATCGCGGGTCACCCGCATCTCCCGAAACCGCATGGTGAGGGCGTCGTAGAGCAGGAGTCGACCCACGAGCGGCTCACCGATCCCGAGAACGAGCTTCAGGGCCTCCGTCGCCTGAACGAGCCCGATGATGCCGGGGAGAACGCCGAGGACCCCCCCCTCCGCACAGCTCGGCACGAGCCCCGGGGGCGGCGGTTCGGGATAGAGACAGCGGTAACAGGGACCGTCGGGATGGCCGAACACGGACGCCTGCCCCTCGAACCGGAAGATCGATCCGTAGGCGTTCGGCTTGCCGAGCAGAACGCAGGCGTCGTTGACGAGGTAGCGCGTGGGGAAGTTGTCCGTGCCGTCGGCGACGACGTCGTATCCCGCGAGCAGGTCTCGGGCGTTCGCGGCCGTGAACCGCTCCTCGTGGACGAGGACGTCCACTTGGGGATTGACGTCGGTGAGCGTCTCCCGGGCGGACTCCACTTTCGGGCGGCCGAGGTCGGAGGTCCCGTGAAGGACCTGCCGTTGCAGGTTCGATTCGTCGACCGCGTCGGAATCCACGAGCCCGATCCTCCCGACGCCGGCGGCCGCGAGGTAGAGAGCCAGGGGAGAGCCGAGCCCCCCCGCCCCGATGCAGAGAACCCGCGCGTCCTTCAGCTTCTCCTGCCCCTCCATGCCGATCTCGGGCAGGATCAGGTGACGGGAGTAGCGTCGGATCTCGTCGGGGGTCAGTCGACTCACGAAGTGTCCTCCCCGGCTCCGATCAAGGAGGGCTCCCGCCCGAAGCTTGGCTTGCATCTCTCAGGGTAGGAGGCGGCGGAAGCTGTTGGGTCCCCGTCTCGGCGGACGCCCCCACTCCGGGTTCATCCGGGTCCGGCCGGGTTCCTCAGGCCGAGAACGAATCGCCGCAGCCGCAGGTCGTGGTCGCATTCGGGTTCGTGATCTTGAATCCGGTACCCTGAAGCGAAGTCACGAAATCGACGCTCGCGCCCTTCAGGTAGTTCATGCTGAAGACGTCGACCAGGATCTCGAAACCCTCCTTCATCGGAATGCGGACGTCGTTGTCGCGGGGATCGTCGAACGCGAAGCCGTAGCGGAACCCGGAGCAGCCTCCGCCTTCCACGTAGATGCGGACCCCTCGGTCGGACGACTTTTCCTGCTGGAGGATCTCGTACATCTTCGCCGACGCCGTTTCGGTCACGTCGATCGTCTGCTCTCGGGTGTCGCTCATCTCGATCTCCTATGTTCGCGGCTCGCCCCGGACGGAACCTTCCTCCAGGACGGTCCGCTCGAGGGCGATTCGACTCGCGTTGCGGTTCTTGAGGAACACCCCGCACGAGACGCACGGCTCGGGGGCTTCCCCGTCGTAGGCGCGATGCACCCGCTCGAGGCAGGGACCCGCCGGGAACTCCGGCAGCCCGCTCTCCTTCGGTCCGCGGCTCCCGGCCGCGCTCCGGACGGCCCAGCAGGGAACGAAGCGGAGGAGCGCGGCCAGCCCGTGGAGACTGATCCCACCCCGGCGGTTGAGATCCTGGGCGCACCCGACCCATTGAATCTCATCGTCAGTATACACCCGGCGGTTCGAACGGCGGCCCGGCTTCACGATCCCGATCCGCTCGTACGCCATCAACGTCCGGGGATGGACCCCCAGAGCCCCGGCGGCCTCGCCGATCGGTCGCAGCCGGCCCTCCGAGGACCGCTCGACCGGGGGTGTTCTCCGGTTCCGTCGGTTCGGAACACTCATCGGTACAGCGTAAACTTGATAGAGATTCCTGTCAAGTACGGCACCTCTCCCCCTTCTCCCGGCTTCTCCCGGCCGCGCGGAAAGGGCCCGACAGCGCCCGAGAGGGCGCCGGGAGGGCGCGACCACCAGGTCCGAAAACGGCCAGCGGCGTCCCGGCGGCGTGTCATACTCGCCGCATGGATCCTTCCTCGGCCCTCCGCTATCGAGCCCTCGAGACGCGGGATGCCCGTTTCGACGGCACGTTCTTCGTCGGCGTGAAGTCGACCGGCGTCTACTGCCGGCCGATCTGCCCCGCCCGCACGCCCCGGCGCCGGAACGTGGAGTTCTTCGAGTGTGCGGCCGCGGCGGAGGGCGCCGGATACCGGCCGTGCCGGCGCTGCCGACCCGAGACGGCCCCGGGTACCCCCGCCTGGGTCGGGTCCTCGACCACGGTGTCGCGGGCGCTGAGGCTGATCGCGGACGGAGCCCTGGACGAGGGCGGAGTGGAGGACCTCGCGGTCCGGCTCGGCGTGGGCGGCCGCCACCTTCGCCGGCTCTTTGCCCGTCACCTCGGCGCGTCCCCCGTCTCCGTCGCACAGACGAGGCGCGTCCATTTCGCCCGCGAGCTTCTCGACCGCACGGACCTGCCGATGCAGGACGTCGCGTTCGGGGCGGGGTTCTCGAGCGTCAGGCGCTTCAACACCGCCGTGCGGTCGACGTTCGGGCTCCCACCGTCCGCGCTGCGCGAGCTCGTCCGCAACGGTGAGCGAGCCGCCGCGCGAACGGGTCTCGTCCTGCGGCTCCCCTACCGCCCCCCATACGACTGGGACGGCATTCTCGAGCACCTCGCCCGCCGCGCCGTGCCGCGGGTCGAAGCCACCGAGGGAGGAGTCTATCGACGCACGTTCCGCGTGGACGGTCGCTCGGGCGGCGTGTCCGTGCGGCCGGACCCCGAGGGCCGACCGTTTCTCGTCGCCCGGGTGACGGGCGACGTCCGGCGCGATCTGCTCACGGTGGCGGAGCGCATCCGGCGGATCTTCGATCTCGGAGCCGATCCCGCCCGGATCGCGCGGTCCCTTTCCGCCGATCCCTGGCTCGAACCGCGCGTGCGCGCCCGTCCCGGTCTCCGGGTCCCGGGGGCGTGGGACCCGTTCGAGCTCGCCGTCCGCGCGATTCTCGGACAGCAGATCTCGGTGAAGGGCGCGACGACGCTGGCCGGTCGCCTGGTCGAGGCATTCGGCGACCCCATCCCCGGCGGAGAGGGTGCGCCCCCGGGACCGGACCGGCTCTTCCCGTCGGCCGCGGCGCTCGCGGAAGCCGACGTCGCGAGGATCGGAATGCCGCGACAGCGCGCCGACGCGGTTCGCGAGCTCGCCCGTCGCGTGGCCTCGGGACGACTTCCCCTTTCCTGGGGAGGGTGTCCGGAGGAGACCCGCGACGCGCTGCTCCTCGTTCCCGGAGTCGGCGAGTGGACGGCGGACTACATCGCCATGCGCGGGCTGGGCCAGACGGACGCGTTCCCGGCCGGCGACCTCGGGGCACGACGGGCGCTGGCGGCGGACGTCGGCGAATTGCCCTCGCCACGCGAGGTGTCGCGCCGTGCCGAGACGTGGAGGCCCTGGCGGGCGTACGCGACGCTTCACCTGTGGACGACCCCTCCCCCGAAACCGAGGAAGACGTGATGAGGATTCACACGGCCACGACGACGTCCCCGGTCGGTCGGCTCGCCGTCGCCTGGACGGACGACGAGACGATCGTCGGCATCCATATGGACATTGCCGAGAGCCGCACGACCTGGGAGACCGAGTACGTGGCGGGAAAGCCGATGGAGCATCTGAAGAAGTACCTCGCTGCTCGATTCGACGATGCGGAGATCGTCCGCGGGGCTCGCGACGCCGCCCCGATGCGCGCGCTCGCGGCGTACTTCGCCGGCGATCTCGGCGCGATCGACGGTATCGGGGTCGATCCGGGGGGAACCGGGTTCCAGGCCGCGGTCTGGAGCGCGCTCCGGGCGATTCCCGCGGGAGAGACGAAGACGTACGGTGATCTGGCGACCTCCGTCGATCATCCCGGCTCCGCGCGGGCGGTGGGGGGCGCGGTCGGCGCGAACCCGATCCCGATCGTCATCCCGTGCCACCGGGTCGTCGGGTCGGACGGGAGACTGACCGGGTTCGGGGGCGGGCTCGAGCGCAAGCAGTGGCTCCTGCGGCACGAGGGCTGTGCCGTGGCGGAGAGGCCGGAGCAGATGCGTCTCGTGTGATGCCAGGAGAGGCCGTGGCCCCGACACGAGAGGCCACCGGCCCTGGGTCACCCCCCGTCGTCAGCCGCCGGCGGTCCTCATGGGCCGGGGACCGCCCGGAACACGCTTTCGGCGGAAGGGTTGCATTTCTAGTGGGCTCGACCATTGACCGAAGAGACCCCCGAGCCGATACTCATTCTGACCGGTAGTCGGCAGGATCACCCGATGATCAGAGCATTCCACATCATCATCTCGCTGCTCGTCGCGGTTCCTTTGGGAGCCGGCGGCCTCTGCTGTTGCCTGCTCGGGCAGACGGATGCCGCGGCAGCGGCGACGCCTGCGGAGCCGACCCATCCGTGTTGCCCGAGCGATCCGGCTCCCCCCGATCGAGGCCAATCCTCGCCGATCGACACGGACGAGTCGGACTGCGATTGCCCGGTGCGTGAGGCGGCCCTGACCGCCGGCAGTTCGGGCGGCACACTGCTGCCGGGTCCCGCTCCGGACTCCGATGGAATCGCGCTGCAGATAGAGTACGCGGTCGTTTACTCCACTGGAGAGCGCGCACCTCGTCCCCACATTCCCGACCCGCCACCCAAGAGGCCTCTCTACCGGACGCTCTCCGTCCTCCTCTGCTGATCGTCCTCTTCTCGCAACGCGACCAGCGCTGACAGGCGAGGTGCGCCTGGTCAGCATTCAATCGCGATGGGCACGCAGCGCGTCGGCGCGCTGGCCGCCGATCGTCCTGCCCCTCACCGATTCGCCTGGGGCCGATCAAGAAGAGGAGAGACGATTCGATGAATACGCGACGGCCGGCTGGGCCGAGCCTGCCGGGATTGGGAATCGCATTGATCCTGCTGCCGTTGATGACGCGAGCGCAGGATGCGCCGGATCTTCCGGACACCCCGACCCTCGATGACTTCGTCCGCGTGGCGGAGCTGCGAAGCCCCGACCTGGAAGCCAGCCGGAGGCTCTGGCGCGCCGAGGCCGAAGCCGTGGATGCGGCAGGGTCCTTCCCCGATCCGCAGGTGTCCCTTGCCTGGTACGCGGAGGAGGTGGAGACGCGGGTCGGGCCTCAGAAGCAGCGTGTGTCCGTACGCCAGCGCCTTCCCTGGTTCGGGACCCTGGGTCTCCGCGAAGACGCCGCGAAGGAAGGGGCGGGGGCGGCGCGGGCGCGATACCGCGATCGGCGTCTCGAGTTGCGCCGCGACGTGACGCTCGCGTGGCTCGACCTCTACTGGCTGGGACAGGCGGAGGTGCTCACGGAGGAGAACCTCGAGCTACTGGTCAACCTGGAGCGGGTGGTCCGCGAGAGATATCGCATCGGTCGTGTGGCACACGCGGATCTCATCCGAGTGCAGGTCGAGCTCGGAGTCGTGGAGAACCGCCTGCGGTCGTACGAGGATCGCCTGCGCCCCGCCGTCGCCCGCATGAATGCTCTCCTGCATCGTCCGGAGAACGCTTCCGTACCCATACCGACGGAGCTCCCCGAGTGGGAGAGCGCCCCGGAGGCCGCCAGGGTACTCGACGCGGTTCGCGAAGGATCCCCGCGACTCCGGGAGCGGGAGAGGAGAGTTGCCCAGGCCGAGGCGGCGAGGCGCCTGGCCGGCCGGACCCGCTGGCCCGACTGGATGGTGGGGGCCGACTGGATCCGGACGGGCGAGGCCTTGAATCCGGATCTGGAGGACAGTGGAAAGGACCCGTTCGTCGTGAGCCTCTCCGTGAGCGTCCCGCTCTTCCGGGGGAAATGGGACGCGCCCGCCCGCGCCGCGGAGGAGCGCTTTGCCGCCGCCCAGGCCAGTCTGAGCGGAGAGGAGGATGAACTTCTCGCCCGCGCGGAAGGCATCCTGTTCGAGTGGCGGGATGCCGATCGTCGTCTGGATCTGTACCAAAGTGCGCTGCTTCCGAAGGCCCGCGAATCGTACAAGGCGCTCGACACGGCGTATCGCACGGGGCAGGGCGCCTTCCTCGATGTCATCGAAGCACAGCGCACGCTGTTGGAGTTCGAGCTGGAACGCGAGCGGGCGCTGACCGATCGCGGTCGGAGCGCGGCCAAACTCGGTTACCTGAAAGGCGAGTACGGGAAGA
>JALGZR010000011.1 GCA_025774805.1 bacterium | reverse complement strand
GCGGTCGGTGAACAGCTCGAGCTCGAGGTGTCTTGCCCTCGCTCCGAGAATCGTCGCGTCGGCCAGTGTGAAGGTCGCCTCGAGACTCGGGCCGTCGATCGGACCGAGAAGAAGCACCTCCGCAGCCGCCCGCCCCCCGAGCCTCGGAACGACGCTTTCGGCGGACATTCCCCAGTCGGCGAGGTCCTCGATCGTCCCGGTGAGCTCCGCGACGACCTCACCGTCGGAGTCGATCGATCCGACGCCGACAATCACCGAGCTCTTGCGGGACAGCCGGGCTCCCGTCACCTCCACCTCGCGATCGCGGATCTGCATGTAAATCGTGCCCGAGTCGACGGGGTAGCCGAAGAGCGTCGCGCTCGTGAGGCGGAGTCGGGCGTCCCCGTCGAAAGACTCGCGGGGATCCCCCGATCCCTCGAAGTGGACGACTCCGTCGAAGTCGGTGATCCCGCCGAAGGCGTCCTGGGCCAGCACCGCCGCCGGATCGAAGTCGTGAAAGACCGCGACCCCGGCGACCCCCGGTCGCTCTCCGAAGGTCAGGGATCCCTCGAGGTCGGCCCGTGACTCTCCACTGATCAGGCGGAGGGACTCGATCCCGAGGCGCTCGGGGCGCACTAGCCCGGTCAGATGAAGCTCTCGACGAACTCCGTCTTCAGTGGTTCCGTGGAGACCGCCGCGAACGGTCAGGGAATCGGGCCGGCCGGTGGCGAGGAAGCGGCACTCCAAGTCGGTCCGCAGCAGCTCGTGCTCCACGCCGAACCACGATCCGAGGCGTTCGAGCGGAAGCGACCAGGCGCTCGCGAGCAAGTGGTTCCCGTCCCCCCCCGGGTCGACGGTTCCCTCCAGCCGGAGCCGGCCTCCCGCGACCCCGAGGTGGAGACCGTCGAACCGGATCGTCCCCTCCCGGTAGACCAGCTCGCCGGTCATCTCGAGGTCCTCGTCGATCCGATCGGCATGGAGACGCGTACCGGCTTCGTCGACGAGGAGACGCCACTCGCTCTCCCCGCCGGCGAGCCGGCCGATCAGCCGAAGTCCCCGGAGGGTGCCGCCGGCAAGTCCTTCCACGCGGCCCTCGACGATGCGGAGGTCCTCGATCCCCAGTCCTCGGCGGGCGCGCCGTCTCTTCTCCCGGGTCGGGTCGGGGGACCGGGACTCGGCGCGCCCCCTTGCCCATTGCAGCAGCTCCTCCACGTCGAGATCGGGTCGAACCAGCTTTACCCGGCTCAGCCTCGGGGTTCCGCGGAGGAGTCCGGAGACGCGGAACCCCACCTCGATCTGTCCCACGGAGAAGACGTGGTTCCGGGGAGCCCCTCCGAACGCCGGGGCGGGAGGAGAGGGGGGCGCCGCCTCGACCTCCTCGGACCCGGCGATCACGACGGACTCCGCCGCGGCGCCGGTCCCGGCGCGCCCGGAGGGCACGGTGACCCAGACGTCGTTGAGGGTGAGCCCGCTCCAGGGGTGGAGGAAGAACGACGAGGCCTCGACGTGGAGGCCGCCCTCCCGCTCGAGACGGGAGTTGGCCCACGCGAGGAGGTACGGCGTGAGGACTCCGGTCTCCAGGATCGCGGCGATCCCCGAGATCAGCACCGCAACGACCACCAGCAGCCAGATCAGGGAGATCCTCATAGCGCGCGCAGGGACTCTCATCTCAGAACACGTTCCCCAGGCTCAGGTGCAGACGCCATCGATCCTCCTCGTCCTCGTCGGGTTCGACCGGAAGCCGCTTCAACTTCCACCCCCAGTCGAGGCGCACCGGCCCGACCGGAGTCCTCAGACGAACACCCGCCCCCACCGCGTACCGGAAGTCGGTCTCCGCCGAGCGTGCCGGATCGTCCTTGGTGTCGATCCGGAAGTCCTTCCACCGAACCTCCGTCGGTTCCTCCCAGGCATTGCCGCCGTCCACGAAGATGGCCCCCCCCACGATCCAGAACAGGGGGAAACGCGCTTCCACGTTCGACAGGAGCAGGAAGTCACCCGGTCCGATCTCCCGCTCCCGATACCCGCGCACCGAGGTGGAGCCGCCGAGCTTGAATCGTTGCCGGTCGGGCACCGTCTCCGACTGGCCGAACGTCCGCTCGTATCCGACCCGGACGCGCCCGGCCAGCGTCGTGCTGCGGAGAAGGCGGAACCAGCTCATTTCGAGCTGCGTCTTCCAGAAGTCGTTGTCCCCTCCGAGCAGCCCTCCCGATACGCTTCCGATGAGGCGGTTCAGAAACCCCTTCTCCGGATTGAAGTAGTCGTTGCGTCGATCGCGCTCCAGCGTGAGGGTGATCGTCCGCGTCAGATCGGGACGCTCCGAGTCGGGGGGCCGCGTCCCCGATCCGGCGTCGAGATCGGCCCATTCGTTCTCGACCGACACCCATCCCCGCGTGAATCGCGTGAGCGGTCGGTTCAGGTTCGTGATGAGCCCCACGAGGCTCAGATCGTACTCGCCCTCCTCGGCCCCGACGTTGAAGAGCTCTCGTCTCCGCTCGTAGAAGAGCTCCGCGGTCGCGGTCGTCCGGGTCTCGAACAGCCGGGGCTCGACGTAGCGCCCCTCAAGGCGGGTCCGCACCAGATCGGCCGGAAAGAGCTCGGAGGCGAGGATGCCGCGAACGTTCGCGCGCTTGCCCCGCCCCCACAGGTTGCGGTGTCCCCACTCGCCGGAGAGCCGAAGCTGGTCCCGCGTCCCGTAGCCCACGCCGGCTCCGACGAACCGCATGGTCCGCTCCACGACCCGCACGACGACGTCGATCTCGCCGCGGCTCGCCTCCACGTCCTGCGGCAGGATCTCCACCCGGGAGAAGTAGCCGGTCGCGTAGAGGCGGGCCCGACTCTCGTCGATGCGCTCGCGGCTGAGGATCTCGCCCGGGCTCAGAGTGATCTCGCGCCGGAGGATCTCCTCTTTCGTGAACTCGTTCCCGGCGAACGAGATCGAGCCCACGAAGAAACGGGGGCCCTCCGAGATCCGGTGCACCAGATCGTGAACGATCGAGTCCCCCGGGGCCTCGGCCGTCTGGATGTCGGCGACGACCCGTACCAGGTAAAACCCTTCGTTGGCGTACCGGTTCTCGATGCTTGTGCGATCCCGATCGGTCGAGCTGAGATCGAAGGGCTCACCCGGCATTTGCTCGGTCCACGAGGCGATCTCCCCCGTGTCGAACGTCTGGTTCCCCTGCACGTGCACGTCTCCGACGAATCTCTGCGCTCCCTCCGTGATCTCGAAGATCGCGTGGGTCCGCCGCTTCTCGTGCTCGAAGAGGATTCGAAGGTGAATCTGTGCGTTCCAGTAGCCGCGCCGTCGAAGATGATTGCGCAGGCGCAACACGTCCCCCTCGAGACGCTCGAGATTCACCGGCCGGAAACGGAAGATGCCCGAGGTGGAGGACTTGATGACGTCCTCGAGCTCTCCCGTCGGGGTCGCGAAGCTCCCCTCGAACGAGATGCGCTCCAAGCTGAACCGGGCTACGTCCTCGGGGCGGGTCTCGGTCCACGACTCGGACCGGGAAGGCGTGGCGCACGTTCCCACCGCGAAGACCAGGAACGCGGCCTGTGAAGCCCACCGGAACGGACGGCGCCAAAAGCCCATCGGTGCTCTCTCCACCTCGGGGAGAGGGTAGCGCCGGAACGGACGGCGGTCCGCCTTTCCGACCGCCCCGGCGGAGGGGAGGGGAGCCGGAGGACGCGGGCGGGAGGGGCCGGTCCGGCAGGTCGATCGGGCCGGACCGTCCCGGATGGACTCGGAGGCGGCCGGGAAAACCCCGGCCGCGGGCCGGCCGCGCGGCACCCTAGCAAAGGGCCACGGGAGTGTCAACGAGTCGGCGCGGGGAATCGGAGGCGAACCTCTTGGGTGGCAACGGGTTGGGAGCGGTGCTAGCCTGCACCTCTCACCGGGCTCGCCGCGCGGGGAGCCGCGGCCGCCGCAGAGCCCGGTGAGAGATGCGGGCTCGCCCGGCCGGGGAGGGCTTCGATGCGCGCGCGGACGATTTCGACCTGGGCCCGGTTCGCCCTGGCGGGCGTCGCGCTGCTGGCCCCGTCCTGTCGGCTCGGGGGGGACTCTTCGGCGCCGGAGAAGTCCCCGGAGACCCTCGCGATCGAGGAGAGGTGCGGGGACTTCCTCGACTACTACGGAGAGGTCATCCGCCTCTCCCGCCTCCACACCGCACAGCCCGATTCCTTCCGGGCGGCGCTCGACCTTCTTCCGGGAACGCATCTGAGTGACGAGGAGTGGGAGGCCTGGACGAAGCCCTATCTCGATCAACCCCGGGTGCTCGGAGAGCGGATCGCGGCCGCGCTGACCGAGCTCGGGAGCACCCGGTAGCGATTCGATCTCCTCACCCTTCTCCCCGCGCATTCCCCTCCGGCGTCCCCGAGACCATTACCTCTGCTTCAAGCTCATTGTTACGGGCGGGAAAGCACTCCACGACGCCGTTTGGCGATCATTGCGGAAACCCGCTCACGCTGTTGAAGGCGGTGGTTAGCTGATCGCTCAGGTCTGGCACGACCCTGGCATCAGTGCTTGGGCGGCCGCCTGAACTGCGGTACGCGAGACCCTGTCGACCTGCAAATCATCGCAAGGAGACGTCGGCGTGAGAGAGGCGATGCGAATCCATTCCACGAGCGACCGCCAGTCGTGTCTCGTGACGTCCCAGAACGGCATGACCCTCCTGGAGCTGCTGATCACCGTCACGGTCCTCGGAATGGTGCTCGCCGCTTCGATTCCCAGCCTGCGATCCACCGTGGAGGGCTATCGCTTCAATGCGGACGTGAACGAGATGACGAGCAAGATGTTCCTGACCCGGCAGCTGGCGGTCCGGGAGAAGGTGCCCTACGTGGTCACCCTCGCTCCCACGAATGACCGGTTCACCATCTTCGAAGACCGCGACGCCGACGGAGTGCAGGACGCCGGAGAAAAGACGCTCGGTCCCTACCTGATGGACGTCGGCGTCTCCCTGCTGAACGTGAACTGGGGGGGGAACCGGATGACGTTCCGCCCCAACGGCACGACGTCGCAGACCGGTGATGTCCAGATCGTGGATGGGCGGGGACGCTCGAAGACCATACGTATCAACACCATGACGGGAAACACGGAGGTTCTTCCGTGAAACGGTTTCGACGCCTTCTCCCGAGAAGGACCGACGAAGGGTTCTCCCTCATCGAGCTGATCATCGCCATGACGTTCTTCGGAATGCTGATGCTCGGCTTCCTGAGCCTCTTCCCTCTCGGAATGCGTTCGGTGCAGAAGAGCGGGAAGATGTCGATCGCTTCCAGTCTGGCGCAGGACGAGATCGAGCGCCTCAAGGCGCTTCCCCGGACGGACCCGGATCTCACGGCGGGTACGCACGTAGATGCCGGCAATCCGATCCAGGGCGTGTACTCCCGCGCGTGGAGCGTGACCGACGACGTTCCCCTGGCCGGAATGAAGAGCATCGACCTTGCCGTGAGCTACACGGACAACGGAATCCCCCGCAACGTACAGATCTCGACGTACCTGTCGCGGTGAACAGGAGGCAGACGGTGTATCGGAATCTCGGAAGACCGCCCTCTGGTTCGAGCCGGGGATTCACAGCGATCGAGGTGATGGTCTCGCTCACGGTGCTCTCGGTTCTTCTCGTCATCGGCATTCAGGCGTTTCAGAACAGCCGGAGGCTGTCGCGAAGCGCAGTGGAGCAGGGCGACCGCCAGCAGAGCACGCGGATCGCCGTCGACCTCGTCACGGGGGATCTCCGTTCGACCGGGTTCGGTCTGGACATGGGGTCCGGTCAGAGGGGCCTCGTCCATGCCGGCCCGTGGGACATCATCTTCAACGCGAACATCTCACCCGCGCAGGATGATCCGATGGCCCCGGGATTCCCGGGCGCCATCAACCTCGCGGCGGGGCCCGCGACCGTTCCCCCGGGCGGGTCACTCTACGTTCCGACCACCACCTTCGCGACCGGCGCCGAGACTATTCGATACACGCTGGACTCCGACGGGGACGGCGCGGTCGGCAGCGCCGATCAGGGGGACGACCTCGAGGAGGCCACGCCCAATCCTCGGGACTTCGTCCTCCGCAAGGAGGTCTACGGGGACCGGGGGGACGGGACGAACGGAGGGACCGGCGAGAACATGGGGCTCGTCCGCGGACCCGTTCCCGATCCGGACGGCACCCTGCCGACTCCCCTCTTCACGTACTTTCTCGACGACGACAACGATCCGGCAACCCCCGAGGTGCTTCACGGCGACGTCGATTCGGACGGGAAACTCTCGCAGGCGGAGATCGCGTTCCTCGCGCCGATCCCGGCGGCCGACCTCGCGCTCGTGACCCGCGTCGTGACGACCTTGACGACCGAGGACGGGGACACCGGCGGGCGGCCCGACTACCGCACTCGGAACCTGATCTCTTCGGTCTCCTTCCGGAATCAGATGCGGCGAAGCGGTTTGATCGTCGGGACCGTGTTCCAGGACTCGAATGGGGACCAGGTCTTCGATCCGGCCCACGAGCCTCCGATTCCGGACGTGGTGGTACGACTCAGCACGGGGGAGTCGTTCGAAACGACGGCGATGGGGCAGTTCCACTTCGAGACCAGTCCGGGAAGCTACACCGTGACGGAGTTCGATCCGCCGGGATACCTGTCGACGACGCCCAACGTTCTCAACGTCGCGGTCACGACCGGACAGACGGTCGTGACCGAATTCGGGGATCGGCCCGGCTCGGGGGTCGGGACCATCCGGGGAAAGGTTTTCGAGGACGCGAACCGCAACGCCGCCCTCGACGTCGGAGAGCGCGGAATCGAGGAGGTCGTCGTCTCCCTGCACACCGGCATGACGGACACGACCGGGATGGAAGGTCTCTACTCGTTCGAGGTTCCCGTCGGGGCCTACACGGTGGTGGAGACCGACTCGGTGGGCTGGGCGTCGACGACTTCCAATGCGGTGGAGGTCGTCCTGACCGCCGACGGCCAGGTCGAGGTCGTGAACTTCGGGGATATCCTCGTCACGGGATCGGGGACGATCCGCGGCGTCGTCTTCCTGGACGAGGACGAGGACGGTGTCCACGACGGAGGGGAGCCCGGAATCCCGGACGTTCCGATTCTCGCATCCAGGGGATCCTTCCTCGACTCGACCGTCACGAACGGGTCGGGCGAGTACGCGTTCGCGCTCCCCTCCGGGAACTACGACATGTACGAGGAGGATCTGTCGGGTTACTCCTCGACGACCCCCAATACGGTGAGAAGCGTCCACCTGCCCGCCGACAGCACCATTGTCGTGGACTTCGGGGACATCCTCGACTCCTCCGTGAACTTCACGGTCGTGACCGTCGGTCAAACGGATCGGGCACTCTCGATCGAGGCGGTGGATCTGGAGGAGGACAACAAGGGGGATGTCGACATCATCCTGGGAACGCAGCTGTCCGCCGGATCCGACAATCTCCATGTCTGGCACAACCAGCGGAGGAACTCCGCTACCCCGATCACCGCCCTGTTCTCGCCCACTCCGACATTCTCGCGCGCGACCGGACACCCCATTCCGACCCTGCTCGAGATCTTCGCCAACGGCGACGGCGTCCCCGACGTCTTGACCGGACTCGACGTCGGCACGTCGCCGAACATCGTGTTCTGGGTGACCCAGTCGGGGGGAGGGGGGCGAGGCACCTTCCCGGTGACTCCGTCCGCGACCTTCGCGGCCGATCTCGGATCCACCGTCCTCTCGCTCGCGGAGAGCGGGTGGCCGGACCTCTTCTCCGATTGCCTGCTCGTCGGGACCGTCGACGGATCGGGATCGGGGCACGTCGAGATCTGGATCGAGAGCGCGCCCCTCGCCTACAGCCACCTGATCACCAGCGATCTTCACCACGATTCGGCCGGCGGGCTCGGAGAGATCACCGCGATCGAGGTCGCGGACTTCAACCGCGACGGCTTTCCCGACATGGCCGTGGGGCAGGACATGGGGGGCTACCAGGGGAGGGTCACCGTTTTCGTCGCCGGGGACGACGGGGACTTCGACCTGCCGTGGACGTGGACCGTGTCCTCGGTCCTGTGGACGGAGGGGGCCGTTCTCTCCCTGAGCTCGGCGGACATGCGCGAAGACGATTCCGGGGACGTCGACCTCGTGGTCGGAACTTCGAGGGCCGCCGGGGCGGGAGGGGTCGAGCTGTGGCTCAACGAGATCGAGTCCGGGAAGGCCACGTTCGGCGCGGCCGGACTTCGGGACGACTGGATCGACAGCGGAGGGGAAGTGCTCTCGCTCGGTCTGGCCCGGTTCGATCCCGACATCTTCCCGGACGTGGTCGCGGGGATTCGCACGACCCAGTACGCGGGCGCCCTGAACGTGTATCGGAGCTTCGGATATCTTCCGAGCTCCGGCACCGAGTGGTCCCACGCGGGATCGGGAGAGGTCGTGACTCTCACCATCAGCGATTTCAACATCGACGGACTCGAAGACATCGCGGTCGGAACCCGCACGGCGGTGCAGAGTGGCGAGTTGGTCGTCTACTTCGGACAGTGAGGTGATAAGCGTGCAGGCAATCACACGAAACGTCGCGTCCGGTCCGGAGGAAGAGCGCGGGGTCGCACTCGTCTCCATGCTCATGATCCTGGGCGCCCTGGCCGTTCTCAGCGTCGGATTCATGATCTTCTCCACCACCGAGATCCAGATCGCGGACAATCAGAGGAATCACACGGCCGCCCTCTACGTCGCGGAAGCCGGCATCTCGGAGGTCCTCGGCCGGATGAATCTCTCCCCCGGCACGATGGTGACGGCGAACGCCTACACGTTCGACGCCTTCATCGGAGACGATCCCGTGAATCCGGATCCGGATTGGCGCACGGAGGTCTACCTGAGTGACGCGGGCGCTCTTCCCGCCCCGGTCGGCACCGAGATCGTGGTTCCCACGGTCCAGTCCTCCACGGATTGGCTCCACTACGGCGATGTGAACGGGGGCCTCACCCCCATCGTGATCGAGCACAAGTGGGTCGACCTCGATGCGGACGGAGTTCGAGAGGCGCCGGAGCTCGTTCGCTACGACGGAAACCGATTCCCGCCGGAGAACTTCGTCTCGGGAATGCCGATCGACGTGATCACCGTTCCCGCGATCCTGAACGGCGCCCGGCGCATGATCCAGACGGAGGTCACGCACGTCCCGATCACGGTGAACGTCACGGCCGCGATCATCTCCGACAACGCCGTCGACCTGACGGGAAACATGTGCGGCTGCGGCCACAACCACGACATGAACACCCCGGTGGGAACGAGAATCCCGGCGTGCCGGCCCTTCGAGCTGTGCGCGAATCGGACGATGGATGCGGTTGCCGGCTGTCTGGTGGCGGTCCAGACGACGGGAGACGACGCGGCCACGGGAGGAGCGAGCGACCTCGAGGGCTTTCCGGCCTGGTCGGACACCTCGAGCGCGAACGCCTTCTTCAACGTCGAGGAGTACCTCGGTCTCTCGGTCGCCGAGTGGAACGAGATTCGAAGCAACCCCGACTATACGAGCGCCAACGACGCCGCGGTCATGGACGGCATCGTCGTCGTGAACGGTCACGCCACCGCAGGCGAGAAGTTCAACGGTAACAACGGACAAGGGCTAATCTACGTCGACGGGGACATGGATATCGCCGGGAACTTCGTGTGGCGAGGACTCGTTTTCGTGGAGGGGGACTGCGAGATCATCGGAACCGCCTGGATCCTCGGCGCCATCATCGTGCGGGGAGCGACGACCGACGCCTTCTCGGCGGGCAACTCGACGATTCTGTACAGTCAGGACGCGATCGCGACTTACGTCGGCAGCAGCCTGCCGCTGACCCAGCTCGCCTGGAAGGAGCTCTGAACGACCTCCCCGGACCTCGGCCGGCTCGGGCCCCGTGCCGCCCGCGAGCGACCGCCTCCCCGCCTTCAGGAGGTCGCGATGCCCGCCGGCTCCTCCGAGGGATCGCCCGCGCCCGGGTCGGCTTTTTCCGAGTACGCGACGTTCGCCGCGTCGCGCGACTCGACCCAGTCGAGGAAGGCGTTGATGTCGTCCGCGAGCTCGAAGTGCAGATCCCCATCCCGCAATCGGGCGCGAACCTTCTGGTCGCCCCTTTGAAACGCCTTCAGCGTCTCCGACAGACGATACGATGCTCCCGCGACCCGATGGGAGACGTTGAGGGCGAACATGACGTAGAACAGGGTCGCGAAGAGGAAGAAGAGCACGACGGAGACGATTCGCTCGGGTATCCCGAAGATCGTCGCATCCACCGCGATCGTTCCCGCCCGTACGCCGTGATCGAGGGCGAGCTGGATCCCGACGACGATCAGGAGAATGACGAGCATCGGCAGAGACACCGAGAGTATGATCTTGAGCTGAAGCTCCCGGTTGACGATGAACTGACGGCGCCGCTCGGTTTGGGGCTTCGGCATGGATTCCTCCCTGTTTCACTCCGGTTCCTGTCGACCGGAGGGTCCGTGACCGGATCTCAGCGAGGGGACGGTACTCGCCTTTCTTCCTCGGACCTCTCGAACGAGTCGCGCCCCGCCGTGCTTGATCGCTCCGGGTGACCATCCTCGGTCGCCGGCAACTCGCTCTGGACCCAGTCGAGAAGCGCGTTCAGGTCGTGGGCCAGCGCCGCGTGGAGATCGCGGTTCACGAGGATCCGGTGCCGCCGCTTCGTCCCCGGCTGATCGTCCCCCGGGTCTTGCCGATCGTCTGGTCGCATGCGTCCCCCTGGATCGTCTCCGATCTCTCCTCTCGTCATCTCGTCATTCCGATGCGCGCGCTTGACTGCCCAGGCCGACGATCTCGTCGGCCCTTGCCGCAGCCACGGCAAGGCGCGCCCGGCTTCGTCGCGGGGACACTCCCGCCCCGGGGCGAAATCACCCCATCTCCTTGCCCGACACGACCCTTCGCGGCCTCGCGACCGGCCCGGCGAGGGATGCGGGGCATGGGAGGGGGGCATGGATCAGGAGTGTCCGGGGGGCTCGCTTTCGGTCGATCCCCTCAGCCGGTCCCGTCTCCCGGCGAGACGAGAATGCTGCGGGCGAGATCCTCCCCGATCGAGCGGCTCTCGCCGTCCACCAGGAGGTGGAGAGGTCCTCCGAAGGGATCGCGCCCGACGAGCTCGATCGGCGTGTCGGGATAGAGCCCGAGCGTCCCGAGGTAGCGCAGACGGGCGGGATCGCCGTCGGGGACCTGCCGGACCCTCGCCTTTTGCCCCGGCTCGAGATCGATCAGGGCGGGATGGCGCGTCGTGTCGATCTTCCCGTCCTTCGTGGGGATGGGGGCCCCGTGCGGATCGTGGGTCGGATGGCCGAGCATCCGGTCGATCCGCTCCTCGAGCTCCTCCGAGATGACGTGCTCGAGCTTTTCCGCCTCCTCGTCCACGCAGTCCCACGTGTAGCCGAGCGCCTCCTTGAGGTAGAGCTCGATGAGGCGGTGGTGCCGGATCATCTCGAGGGCGACCCGGCGACCGGCGGGGGTCAGCTCGATGCCCGTGGATCGCTCGTATCGGACCAGGCGGAGCTCCCTGAGACGCCGGACCATCTTCGTGACCGCGGCCACGGAGACGCCCTGCGCCTGGGCCACGGCGGAGGGGGTGACGCGCTCCGACCGGACCGAGAGCTCGTAGATGGACTTCAGGTAGTCCTCGACGGCGGCACCGAACAAACGCTCCTCCGGGCTCGGGGGGGAGGCGACCCCGGGCTCAAGGGACTTGCCCGAGATCCCGATCTCTATTAACCTAGGTTAAACTCAGGTCGCTAGTCAAGTTCAACCAGTCTGCACCTCTCACCGGCTCGTCGCGAGGCGGCGGCCGGCCGCCGAGGCCGATGAGACGTGCGGGCGAGGTCCCGTGCCGCCGGGTGGGATTGTCGATGACGAGCCTGTCTCTCCTGTTTCTCCTGCTCTCGGGGATCGCCCTCGTGCTCGCCGCGATCTTCTTGCTTCGGGGACGGCGCTCCGGGCGGGCGCGGCCGGGGCGGCGGCGGGTCCGGATCGAGGACGCGCTCAAGCACCTCCACGACGCCGAATACCGGGACCTGCCGGCCACGATCGAGAGTCTCGCCGGAGCAATGGAGGTGACGGGGGACCAGGCGGCCCGGGTCGTCGAGGATCTCGAGTACGGGCGCCTGGTCGACCGCGAGGGGACCGCGCTGCGGCTCACCGCGGACGGGCGGGCTTACGCCCGGCGGATTCTCCGGGTTCATCGTCTCTGGGAACGGTACCTCGCCGAGGAGACGGGGGTGGACGAGATCGAGTGGCACCGGCGGGCGGAGAAGCGAGAGCACCGGATGTCGGCGGAGGAGACGGAGGCGCTCGCGGCGCGCATGGGCCAGCCCGCCTGGGACCCGCACGGAGACCCGATTCCCACGGCTTCTGGAGAGTTGCCCCCGCAGCGCGGGGTGCCCCTTCCCGCTCTTCCTCGAGGGGCGCAGGGCACGATCGTGCACCTCGAGGACGAGCCGGAGACGCTCTACGCCCAGCTCGTCGACCGGAACCTGCACGTCGGCATGACGCTGCAGATGGTCGAGGCGTCTCCCGGGCGGCTCCGGCTCCTCACCGAAGGGAGGAGCCTCGAGCTCTCCCCGGTGGCGGCGGCGAACGTCACCGTCCTTCCGCTCGCGGGGGAAGCGCCGTCCGAGGAGCGCTTCGAGACGCTGGCCTCGCTCGCCCCGGGGGATGTGGCGCAGGTCGTCGGCATTTCACCGGGTTGCGTCGGCCCGCAGCGCAGGCGGCTCCTCGACCTGGGTCTCGTTCCCGGAACGGTCGTGGCGGCGGAGATGTCGAGCGCGGGCGGTGATCCGATCGCGTACCGGGTGCGCGGCAGCCTGATCGCGCTGCGGGAGGACCAGGCACGGTGGATCCGGGTCGAACGCGAAGGGGAGGTCCGGCCATGACGGCGCGGGGCGCGGGATCCGCCTGCGAGTCCTGTCCGGCCGCCGCGCCCGAGGTCGCCGGCCTCGTCCGCCACGGTCTCGACGTGCAGGAGGGAGACCGCGTCGTCGCCCTCGCCGGCAACCCGAACACGGGGAAGAGCACGGTCTTCAATCGCCTGACCGGGCTTCGGCAGCATACCGGCAACTGGCCGGGAAAGACCGTGTCGCGGGCGGAGGGCGCCTTCTCTTACGGGGACACGCGGTTCCGGCTCGTGGACCTCCCCGGCACCTACTCGCTCCTCTCGCAGAGCCGGGACGAGGAGATCGCGCGCAACTTCCTGCTCTTCGGGCAACCGCACGTGACCGTCGTCGTGATCGACGCGACCTGCCTGGAGCGCAACCTGAACCTCGCGCTTCAGGTCCTCGAGATCACGGATCGCGTCGTGATCTGCCTCAATCTCGTGGACGAGGCCCGGCGGCGTGGCCTTCGAGTGGACGTGAGGAGGCTGGCGAAGGACCTCGGGGTCCCGGTGGTGCCGGCCGCGGCCCGCACCGGCGAGGGCATCGACGAGTTGATCCGGACGATCTCCGGCGTGGCGTCGGGGGCCGTCCGAACCGCTCCCCGTCGGTTCGGCGCCGGGTCGACGGAACTGGACCGGGCGCTCGCGGGGCTCGTGTCCCGGGTCGAGGAGACGTTTCCCTCCCTGCCGAATGCCCGATGGGTCGCGATGCGACTTCTGGAGGGGGACCGGCGTATCGTCGGTGCTCTCCGCGAGGGCGAGCTCGGTGGGGAGCTCAGCACGAACAATGAGAGCATCCCTCTCTCTCCCCACCGTCTCCGAGGTCTACTCCAGGCGGCGCGTGAGTTCCGCTGGGAGGCCGGCCCCCGATTCCACGACTCGCTCATGGAGACGCTCTTCGCCGAGGCGGCGCGCATCGCGGACCGCGCGCTGTCCCGCCCGGACGGAGGACCCCGCTTCGATCTCGACCGCGCCTTGGACCGCCTCGTCACGAGCCGGCTCACGGGATTCCCGATGATGCTGGCGCTTCTCGGGGGGGTGATGTGGATCACGGTCGCGGGCGCGAACGTCCCCTCCTCGTGGCTGGCCCACGTTTTCCTGGACGTCGGCCATCCGGCCCTGAAGAGCTTCGCGGAGTGGATCGGCGCGCCCTGGTGGCTGTCCGGCGCGCTCGTAGACGGAGTCTACCTCAGCATCGGTTGGGTGGTCAGCGTGATGCTCCCTCCGATGGCGATCTTCTTCCCGCTCTTCACGATCCTCGAGGACTTCGGCTACCTGCCCCGCGTCGCGTTCAACCTCGATCACCTGTTCCGCCGGGCGGGGGCGCACGGCAAGCAGGCCCTCACGATGTCGATGGGCTTCGGCTGCAACGCCGCGGGAGTGATCGCGGCGCGTGTCATCGACAGTCCGCGGGAGCGCCTGATCGCGATCCTCACGAACAACTTCGCGCTGTGCAACGGACGCTGGCCCACGCAGATTCTCGTCGCGTCGATCTTCCTGGGGGCTCTCGTCCCCGCCCATCTTTCGGGATTGATCGCCTCCGGGGCGGTGGTCGGTGTCGCCCTCTTGGGGATCGCGATCACGCTCCTCGCGTCCTGGGGCCTTTCGCGGACGATCCTCAAGGGCGAGGTCTCCACCTTCAGCCTCGAGCTTCCGCCCTACCGACCTCCGCGCCTCCTCCAGACGCTCTACACGTCTCTCATCGATCGCACGATCTTCGTGCTCTGGCGCGCGGTGCTCTTCGCCGCTCCGGCGGGTCTCGTGATCTGGACGTCGGCGAACGTACCGGTCGGCGACACGTCCCTGGCCGGGTGGCTGATCGATCGGCTCGACCCGGTCGGACTGTTCCTGGGATTGAACGGCGTGATCCTGCTCGCCTACCTGGTGGCGATTCCCGCGAACGAGATCGTGATCCCCACCGTGCTCATGCTCACCGTTCTGACGACGGGGCTGGCCGGCGTCGGAGAGGGCGCCGGCGTCATGTTCGAGCTCGAGTCGGCCCCGGCGACCGAGCGGATCCTCCGGGCGGGAGGATGGACGACGCTCACCGCGGTGAACCTGATGCTGTTCAGCCTTCTGCACAATCCCTGCTCCACGACGATCTTCACGATCTGGAGGGAGACCGGGAGCGCGCGCTGGACTTGGGTGTCGGTCCTGTTGCCCCTCGGTCTGGGCTTGATCGTCTGTCTCGGCGTCGCGATCGCGTACCGGGGACTGGGGTTGGGAGCGTAAGTGGAAGACGCCCCAGCGCGCGGCCTCGAGATGTCCCGCCGGCCGAGTACGAAGAGGCGTACTATCGAGGTCAGGAAGACTCCACCTGTAGCCGGAGGCGTCAGGTAGGAAGATCTCCGGAGAAGCCGGGGCGGTTCATCTCGCACACGTGCCGCGAAAGCGGGAAATCATGGTCCGCTATTATGGAGCCTACTCCGTTCGAAGGCGCGCGTTCTGGCGAGAGAAGGGGATCCTTGAACACAAGGCACCGGAGCCTCCGAAGCCCGAGGAGCCGCTGCCGCCCACCCCCGAGAGACTGCGCGCCATGGGACGGCGATGGGCGGACCTTCTACGCAGAATCTGGGATGTCGACGTCCTCTCGTGTCCGAAGTGCGGATCGAAAATGTCCCTCCTCGCATTCACCCTCGACCCCGCCGTCATCGCTTCCACCCTGCGACGCGTCCGAGCCAAGGGAATCGACCCGCGAGCCGGACCTTGGGCCGAGAGGGCTCCGCCCGACCTCGAGAGCTCCTCGAGCGGCTGACTGAACTCCTCACGTTCCCCCGCCCTCGCCGCAGTCCGTCCATCTCGCGCTCGGTCTCTCTGCGCCCGGGCCTGTGCGCAACCTCCGATCGACGATCACCGTCACACCCCATTCACGCCGAGTGAAATCCCCCGGCTCAAGCACGTCTTCATCCCCCGGGAGCAACCTCACCTCACCCCATCTCCCACGGGCATCTCCCACGGGAAACGACATCCCCCGCAACCTTGATCCCGCGACGATACTTCGCGGCGAGGAAGCGAACTCCTTCTCCTACGGCGGGGGAGCCTCGTCCGTCCGACTCGGGGGTGGCCACTGCCGGGCCAGGAAGCGGTTGAAGCAGTTGCGGCTGGGTCAGCTTCGGATCAGTCGGCGCGATAGCCGAGCGCCAACCGGGCTCGGCCGGCGATGACAAAGTACTGGCTTCGGCCCTCGGACCGAATCGGCAGGATCGCCTGGGCTCGCTCCAGACGGGAGAACAGGGCACTCACCCGGCCCTGAGAGAGTCCCAGATGATCGATCACGTCCGCCTGACGAAAGTCCTTCTCACCGAGCGCAGCAAGTCTCTCGAGGTGAGCAAGCTCCGCCCGGCGGAGTTCACTCACGAGTTGTCCTTGGTACAGCGGGGCGAGTACCGGTAGGGCCTCCTCGAGGCCCAGGGGGGCCGGGCGGAGGGAGCCCAGAGCCTGGTAGCAGGCTTCCTCGAGGGCGCCGAGCATCCCCCGGAGGTCTCCTCGGAACAGGGTGTGAAGTTGACCCACCAACTCCGAGGTGACCGGGGGAGTCACTTCCTGCCGCCCGATACGGAGATGATCGAGCCGTCGCTGAAGCATCTCCTGCACGTCTTCGAGCTTCATCGGCGCCAGGGCCATCGGCGGCCGGAAAACGCTTCGGACCTGGGCATGGACCGAGAGGATTCGGCTGTGGAAATCGGGCGTCGCGCCGAGCAGCAGGTGCAGCCCAGGGACCAGGAAGTAGTCTCTCGCGTCCCGCAGGAGCAGTGACGCCTCCTCGGGATCGCGTTCGAGGTTCTCCAGGTTGTTCAGGTGTACTACGGTGCCGGCTACGCCTTGGGCCATGGCGCCGGAACACAACTCGGCGAGCATATCCTGGAATTGATCCGGGCCAAACGCGGGCCGGTGGCGTTTTCGGTCCGACCCGAGACCACCACCGGATCCCAGAACCGAGACGCTCCACTGCCGCGCGCGTCGCTCGGTCTCCTCGACCAGTGCACGGGTGCGTTCGAACCCGCCGAGCGTCTCCAGAACGTTTCCCGGCAGGACGTTCCTCAAGCTCCGAACTACCGCGCGGAGCAGGTCGGCGCCGAGAGCGGTCACCGAGAGCTGGTGCGGCACGCGACAGAACTCCGAGGAGACAGCAAAGCCGTGCTCGCTGGCGAGCCGGGATTTCACGTGCTGGATGAAGGTGGTCTTCCCTACGCCTGGCTGTCCGGAGACCAGCAGCCGGGTGGAGTCCCCGCCGAGCGTCCGCTGCAAGACGTTCTCGGCCTCGTCGGCACGACCCACAAAGAGATCGATCGGTCTGAGGTCCGACTCCGAGATGTCCAGGGCTTCCTGGAAGAAGGGGCTCGTCCGTATCCCCAGTGGATTCCATATGTTAGTGGCCATCATTACCTCCCGGGGATGGGCTGGTAATATTACCTATATCGCAAATATTTGTCAATCCGTCGGTCTGGGAAATGTCGTGAAGCCTCGTTCTCGCCGCGTCCGGCACGGTAGCCCCCGTGGGCTTTCCTGACCAGGGCGCTGTCCGTCCTGAAGACCCCTGTCGGGGGAGCATCTCGCTGCAGTGATCGGGAATGAGCGGCGTGGGCTGGGGCTGGGGGCGTAGTGGCCCGGAGTGTCGGCTCGGCGAGGCGAGGCCGGCGCCCGGGCCGACCCCATCGCGGCGTAGCGATCTATCCGAAGAACCGACCGACGTCCATCACCGTCACGGACAGCATCAGCAGAAGAAGCAGCGCGAATCCGAACTGCTGGAGAATGAGCCGGATCCGGATCGACGGCGGACGGCGCGTCACGGCCTCGACGGCATAGAGAGAGAGGTGGCCGCCGTCGAGAACGGGGATCGGGAGAAGGTTGAAGATCGCGAGCTGCGTGGAGATGCTGGCCAGGATCGCGAGGAAGTGGAAGAGGCCCCAGCGCGCCGCCTCGCCGAAGAGCTGAGCCATGCGGACCGGGCCTCCGAGACCCTCGTCTCCCGCCGCCTTGCCCTGGATCATCCGGAGGAGACCGCGGCCCAGCGTCACCGGCAGACGGGGAAGGATTTTGAAGACCTCGCTCGTGATCCACCAGGTGCGGCTCCAACCTCCCGCGATCGCCGCCAGCGCGCCGACCCGCTCGAGCTCCGTGCCCGGCTCGATCCCGATTTGACCGATCGTCATCGGCTCGCCGTCCTCTCCGGTCACCTCGATCGGCGCGGGAGTCACCCGGCTCTCGAACTCGTGCCCGTTCCGGACCCATGCGATCGTGACCTCTTGACCGGGTCGCGCCTGGATCAGTCCCACGAGGGCGCTCCAGTGGTCGACCGGCTCGCCGTCGACCGATCGGACGAGGTCGCCCTTCCGTAGGCCCGCGTTCCAGGCGGGAGCTCCCCGCTTCACCGTCCCCGCGATCGGCTCGATGTGATAGACCACACCGAAGAGAGTGCCGCCGAATCCATCGTCCTCCGGGGCCGACCCGCGTAGCTCGAGCGTCTCTCCGGCGCGGTCGACGGTGAGGGTCAGGACCTGACCCGCGCCGACCTTGCCGAGCTCTCGACTGAACTCGATCCAGCCCTCGACATCGACTCCGTTGACCCGGCGGATCTCGTCGTCGGGAAGGAGACCCATCGTCTCGGCCACCGAGTCCTCCGCCACGGATCCGATCCGAGTGTCGGGCAGCACCGGTATCCCCTGCGCGTAGAGGACGACCGCGAACAAGAAGATCGCGAGCAGGAAGTTCATGACCGGACCGGCGAGCACGATGGCGGAGCGGACCGGGATCGACTGGGCGAGAAGATCGTCGGGAAGGTGCTCACGCTCCTCTTCCGGGTCGGACCCGGCGAAGAGAACGTAGCCCCCGAACGGGATTCCCCGAATGGAGAAGCGCGTGTCCCCCCGGGTGTACCCCGCGATCTCGGGACCGAAGCCGAGCGAGAACCTCAGCACCCGTACGCCGAACCGCCGCCCGACCCAGTAGTGCCCCCACTCGTGCACCAGCAGGAGGATCGAGAGAGCGAGGGCGAAGACGGCCAGCGGTTCCAGAAAGGTCATGATGCGGTCCCCCGGGCGTGGGCGCGGCTGCGGAGATCTCGGACGGCCCGGCGGGCCTCCTCCCGGGTGAACCCGTCCGCCGAGAGGAAGTTCTCCAGGGTCGGTTCCGGATGACCCACACACCGTTCCAGACAGTGCTCGATCACTCCCGGGATCTGATCGAACCGGATCTCTCGGGCGAGAAAGGCCTCCACCGCGATCTCGTTCGCGGCGTTGAGCACGGCGGGAGCCGTTCCGCCCGTCCGTCCCGCATCCCGGGCGAGCCGGAGGCAGGGGAAGCGCTCGAGGTCGGGCTTCTCGAACGTGAGCGAGCCCGTCGCGACCAGATCGAGAGATCGCACCCCGGACGGCAGACGCTCGGGGTAGGTCATCGCGTACTGGATCGGCAGGCACATGTCGGGCGCGGAGATCTGGGCCATGACGGATTGATCGACGAACTCGACCATCGAGTGAACGAGGGACTGCGGATGCACGACCGTTTCGATTCGATCGAAGGGGATGTCGAAGTAGAAGTGCGTCTCGATCACCTCGAGCCCCTTGTTCATCATCGTGGCGCAGTCGACCGTGACCTTGGGCCCCATGTTCCAGGTCGGGTGGGCGAGCGCCTCCTCGGGGGTGACGGAGGCCAGGTCCGGGCCCGAACGGAGGCGGAAGGGGCCGCCCGAGGCGGTGAGGATCACCCGGCGCACGGCCTTCTCCGGGTTTCCCCGCAGGCACTGGTGGATCGCGGAGAGCTCGCTGTCCAGGGGGAACAGCTCCCCCCGGCTGCGGCTCGCGGCGGCCATGACCGGCTCTCCCGCCATGACCAGGGTCTCCTTGTTCGCGATCGCCACCGACGCCCCGCTCTCGAGCGCGGCCAGGGTCGGCAGGAGACCGAGGCTTCCCACGAGCCCGTTCACGACGAGGTCGAGCCCGTCGCCTCCGGCGATCTCCCGGAGGCCCTCTTCTCCCTCGAGAACCGGGGGCGGGGACGAGACGGCGTCCGCGACGGAGAGCGCCTCCCGGAGCGCCCGGGCGGCGCCGGCGTCGCGAAGCGCGACGATCCGGGGACGGAACTCGATCACCTGTGCGAGAAGGGACTCCCAGTTCCCCCCCGCAGCGAGGGCACGAACGTCGAAGCGGTCCGGCCACTGCCGGACCACGTCGAGCGTGCTGCCGCCGATCGAGCCCGTCGATCCGAGAATCGCGACCCGCTTCGGTTCACCCTGCGTCATCGTTCTCGCTTCCCTCCGGTTCGCCGGGGGCGTCCCGGCCGGCTTCGCCGCTCGCGCGGCCCGGGGGATCCGGGCTCGCGCCGACCCCGCTCCCGATCACCGGGAGACCACCAGCACGAGGAAATAGTACGTCACGGGAGCCGAGAAAAGGAGGCTGTCGAACCGATCCAGCACGCCGCCGTGTCCCGGAATGCTGTCGGAGGTGTCCTTGACCTCGGCGTCCCTCTTGAGAAGCGACTCCACCAGATCGCCGAGCTGGTTCGCGGTTCCCACAAGGGCTCCCAGGATCAACGCCTCCCCCAGCCCGAGCAGCGGGCTTCCCTGAGCGTCTCTCACGAACCAGATGCGTCCCAGGATCGCGCCTCCGACGGCGGCCAGGAACCCGGCCACCGCTCCCTCGACCGATTTCTTCGGGCTCACGCGGGGGAAGAGCTTGTGCCGACCGATCGCGAGTCCGACGAAGTAGGCCGCGGTGTCGCATCCCCACGCCATGAGAAAGGCGTACAGAACGAAGTGGCTGCCGAGCCGGTAGTCGAGACCGATCTCACGGGGGAGCTCCCGGAGGAGAAGCAGGTGAGTCCCGAGCCAGCCGACGTAGAGGACACCGAAGACGGTCGTCGCGATGTCGTAGATCGGGAGCGCCATCTCCGCCCGAAACAGCTCCCGCAGGGTGATCGTGATCACGAAGACGGCCAAGAAGAGACCCAGGTGATCGGGCCCGACCCAATACGTCATGGTGACGAGCACCAGCACCGCCGCCACTCCGGTCTTCTTGGAGGGATTCACCCCCTTCTCTTCCGTGAGCCGGTAGAACTCCCAGAGCGCGACCACGAGAATCCACTCCACCAGGAAGAGGAACCAGCCGCCCCCCGCGAGAGAGACGGCCACGAGAAAGGGTACGAAGACGATCCCGCTGAGCACGCGGAGTGGTGTGCCCAATCGCTACTTCTTTCTGGCGCGCGAGGACCGGAGCTTGGCGACCTTTCTCGCCCTCCCGCCGGTTCGACCGAACCGGCGCTCGCGAAGCTGATAGTCCCGGATCGCCTGGTAGAGGTGCACTCGCCGGAAGTCGGGCCAGTGGGTCGGGGTCACCCAGATCTCGGCGTACGCGATCTGCCACAGCAGAAAATTGGAGACCCGCAACTCGCCGCTCGTCCGAATCAGGAGATCGGGATCCGGGAGATCTCCCGTGTAGAGCAAACGGCCGAAGGACTCCTCCTCGAGCTCCTCGGGATCGAGCCGACCGGCCGCGACTTCCGCGATCGCCCGCCGGGCGGCGTCGACGATCTCGGGACGACCGCCGTAGGAGAGGGCGAGATTGAGGATGAGACCGTCGTTGGAGGAGAGCGCCTTCCGGGTCTTCTCGAGCTGGCGACGGACTCCCGCCGGAAGGTCGGACTCCCGCCCGATGGTCCTCAGACGGACGTCGTTCTCGTCGAGCTCCCGTTCCTCCCGGCGAAGCGTTTCCTTGAGGACCTGCATGAGTCCGCTGATCTCGGATTTGGGACGATTCCAGTTTTCCACGGAGAACGCGTAGAGAGTGAGGACCTCGATTCCGAGCTCGGCGGTCGCGCGGACGATCTCGCGAACCGAGTCCACTCCGGCCCGATGGCCGGCGAGGCGGGGCAGGTTCCGCTCCTTCGCCCACCGGCCGTTTCCGTCCATGATGACGGCCAGGTGGCGAGGCAGATCCCCCCCGCTCTCGATCTCCCGCTTGAGCTCGACTGCGCGTTCCGTCATGCGATCGCCGTCAGATTTCGAGGATTTCTTTCTCTTTCTTCTCCAGGATCTCGTCGACCTCCTTCACGTGCTTGTCGGTCAGATCCTGGGCTCTCTCGTGGGCCCGCTTCTCTTCGTCCTCCGTGAGATCGCCGGCCTTCTGCGCCGTCTTCAAGGCGTCGTTCGCCTCTCGTCGCGCGTTACGAATCGCGATACGGCTCTCTTCGGCGTACCCCTTTGCCAGCCGGACGATCTCTTTGCGGCGTTCTTCGGTAAGGGGCGGTATCGGCACACGGACGACCTGGCCGTCGCTGCCCGGGTTGAGACCGAGGTCGGAAGCCCGAATCGCCTTTTCGATCGCGCCGATGATGTTCTTGTCCCATGGCTGCACCACCAGAAGACGCGGTTCGGGCGCGCCCACGGTCCCGAGCTGATTGAGCGGCGTCTGGGTCCCGTAAGCCTCGACCAGGACGCCGTCGAGCAGGGCAGGGGTCGCCTTGCCGACGCGGAGCTTCGCCAATTCGCGCTTCAGCGCTTCGACGGAGTTGGTCATCTTCTTCTCGCACTGATCGAAGATCGCGTCACTCATCCTGCATCACTCCCCACGAGGGTTCCGATATCCTCTCCCAGCAGTATTCTCCGCAGGTTGTTCGTCTCGCCCATCCGAAAGACGAGAATGGGAATTCCGTTCTCCATGCAGAGGCTGATTGCCGTGGCGTCCATCACCCTCAACCCCCTCGTCAGGACTTCCTTGAAGGAGATCGACTTGAGGAACTCGGCCGACGCGTCCTTCTCCGGATCGGCCGTATAGACTCCGTCGACCTTGGTTCCCTTCAGGATGATCTGTGCTCCGATCTCCACGGCGCGGAGGGAGGCGGCGGTGTCGGTGGTGAAGAAGGGGTTGCCGGTTCCGGCGGCCATGATGACGACGCGCCCCTTTTCCAGGTGTCGAATCGCGCGACGTCGGATGTAGGGTTCGGCGACCTGCGTGACCGTGAGGGCGGTCAGCACCCGCGTCGGCACGCCGATCTTTTCCAGACCGCTCTGCAGGGCGAGGGCGTTGATCACGGTGGCCAACATGCCCATGTAGTCGCCGTTGACCCGATCCAAGCCGAGGGTGCCGGCCATCAGCCCTCGAAAGATGTTCCCGCCTCCGATGACGATACCGACCTCGACACCGAGGCTGGTGACAGAGTGGATCTGCCCGACGACCCGGGTGATCACCGGCGGTGAGAGCCCGAAGTCTCCCTCCCCCGCCAGGATCTGGCCCGAGAGCTTGAGAAGGATTCGCTTGTATCGTACCGAGCTCATGGCACCTCTCGACGAGGTCCGGGAGAGCGCGCCGCCACGAACCGCGCGAGTGGCGAAGGAATCAGCTTCCCTCGCCGATCGCGAACCGGACGACCCGCTTCACCCGGATGTTCTCGCCGAGCTTGGCGATCACACCCTTGACGACATCCTCAACGGTCTGGTCCGGGTCCTTCACGAATTCCTGTTCGAGGAGGACGCGCTCACCGTACCACTTCTCCAATCTCCCCTCGACGATCTTCTCGAGAACGTGGGCCGGCTTCCCCATCTCGGCGGCCTGGGCCATCAGCATCTCCCGTTCCGCCTCGATCAGGGCCGGATCCAACTCATCGCGGCTGACGGCCAGAGGATCGGAGGCGGCGACGTGCATGGCCAGGTCCCGCACCAGCGCCTGAAAGTCGTCGGTGCGCGCCACGAAATCGGTCTCGCACGCGACTTCCACGAGGACCCCGATCTTTCCCTTCCCGTGGATGTAGGAGCCGATCAGGCCCTCTTTCGTGGCCCGGCCCGCCTTCTTGTCGGCAGAGGCGAGACCCTTCTTCCGGAGGGCGGCGATGGCGTCCTTCACGCTTCCCTCCGACTCGGCCAGGGCCCTCTTGCAGTCCATGATGCCGGCTCCCGTTTTGGCGCGGAGCTCTTTCACCATGTTGGCGTCGATCGACATTCTCTTCCTCTCCTCGGGGTGCCTCGTGGGGAGCCCCGGTCAGGGTATCGCGGAGCGCGGGGGCGCGCGGCGAACCGGTCGGTACCCGAATCTACTCTTTGGTCGCCGCCGGCTCGGTCAGTTCGGATGGGGCCTCGGCCTCGGCCTTCTTCTCCGCCTCGGCCTTCGCGAGCGCTTCGCGGGCTTCGCGCGCCTTGACCGCCCCTTCTTTCACGGCGTCGGCAATGGCATTCGTCAGAAGCTGGATCGAGCGGATCGCGTCGTCGTTCCCGGGAATCGGATGCGAAACCTGCTCCGGATCGCTGTTCGTGTCCACGATCCCGACGACAGGAATCCCGAGCTTGCGCGCCTCGGAGACCGCGATCTTCTCCTTGACGATGTCCACGATGAACACGACCGCGGGGAGCTGGGACATCGACTTGATTCCGTGGAACACCTTGTCCAACTTCAGGCGCTCCTTGTCGAGGCGGAGCCGCTCCTTCTTGGATATGAGCTCGTAGGTCGGCTCGTCCCGCATCTGCTCGAGCTCCTGGAAGCGGTGGAGCGAGCGCCGGATCGTCTGGAAGTTCGTGAGCATCCCGCCGAGCCATCGCTCATCGATGTAGAACTGGCCGCAGTCCTCCGCCGCCAGGCGGATGGCCTCCTTGGCCTGCTTCTTGGTGCCCACGAAGAGGACGGTGCCGCCGCGGCCGACGACCTCTCGGACCGTCTTCCGGGCCCGCTCCAGGAGGGCGAGGCTCTTCTGGAGGTCCAGGATGTAGATCCCGTTCCGCTCCATGAAGATGTACTTGCGCATCTTCGGGTTCCAGCGCTGCGTCTGGTGCCCGAAGTGAACGCCCGCCTCGAGCAGATCCCTGAGGGTGATATCGGACAAGATCGGTCTCCTTCTCGGTTGGGCTTCCGCCACCGTCTTCCCGTCCGGGCCGCCGGGCGCCGATCTCGCCCTGGCGGACCTCCATCCGGTCGGATGGCGTGCGAGTTGTCTGCCGACCGACGTCGGCCGGCGGCTTCCGGACTTCGGTCGCCTCTTCTTCCGCTTGCTCTATCGCTTGCTGAATTGGAAGCGACGGCGGGCGCCCGGCTGCCCGTACTTCTTCCGCTCGACCATGCGGGAATCGCGGGTCAGGAAGCCCGCGCCCCGGAGCACCCGCCTGTGATCCTCGTCGGCTTGGACGAGGGCCCGAGCGATGCCGAGACGGATGGCCCCGGCCTGCCCGGCAAGACCTCCCCCCTTCACGGACGCGTCCACATCGAACGCGACGCTGTTGTTCGTGAGGGCGAGCGGCGCCTCGGTCACGTCGACGAGAGAATCGCGGCGGAAGTGCTCACGGAAATCGCGTCCGTTCACCTTCCGGTTCCCGCTCCCCGGCATCAGACGTACCTGGGCGACCGCGGTCTTCCGACGTCCGGTGGCCCGATAGATGACTTGCGACATGAACTTCTCCTTCGAGCTACACGCCCCGCGGTGGACGCGAGCTCGTGACCTCGTACGGCTTCGGATCTTGACCGGAGTGAGGGTGCTCCGGCCCCGCGTAGATCCTCACTTTCCTCAGCATCTGCCGGCCCAGACGGTTTTTCGGCAACATTCCCCGCACCGCCTTCCGGATGACCTCTTCGGGTCGTTCGCTCATCCAGGCCCGGTACGACTTCGTCTTCATCCCTCCGGGATATCCCGAGTGGCGGGATCGCTGCTTCTGGTCCAGCTTGCGACCGGAGAGAACCACCTTGTCGGCATTCACGATGATGACGTGGTCCCCGCCGTCCAGGTGGGTCGAGTAGTCGGGCTTGTGTTTCCCGCGGAGCAGAATCGCGGCCTCCGCGGCCATGCGTCCCAGAACCAGACCGTCGGCATCGATCAGGTGCCAGTCCCGTCGGATCTCGGACGCTTTCGTGACGTGGGTCTTCAAATCTCACCTCTTCCCGGACGGAGGCTGTCGGCCGGGGCTCCGTCCGGAGGCTTCCTGCGGCCTCCCTCCCCGGAGCCGGCCTCGCCCCGTCCTGAGCCGGGCCGGTGCGGGTCCTAGGCACACTTTCCCGGCTCGTGGATTTCGGCCACGAAAAGGGGGTGAGATTAGCAGCATCTGAAACGGGGCGTCAAGAAGGGCGAGGCCGCTCGCAGGCGGGAGCCCCGCGGCGAAGATCTGGGGTGCGGCTTTTCCGGTGCCGCTGCAGAGGCGGGTGAGACATGCAGGCTGGACGGTTCGAATCGCCCCGGGAGAAGGGGGGGCGAGCGGTGGGGGCTGTGTCTAACTCTCAATTAGATCTAGACGCTCTGAGCCATGACCCCTCTCCGCTCACCGCGTGTAGCCGAGGCGCTCCGCGTCGGCGCGGATCTCGTCGTCCGGACGGATTCCCTCGGTGATCCGGAGCTCCCGGAGGTGGTAGAAAGCCTCCCGCTCCGGTTCGAAGGGGTCGGCGAACAGCGCGAGTCCCGGCTCGGTTCCGCGCTGCGGTCGGGTGCGCCAGGCGACCCGCGCTCCGGCCACGTTCGCCTCGCCCTGTTCGGCTCCGTCCCGGAAGACCCGCACCCGGCTTCCCCGGTGGGTCCCCTCCAGAGTGACGGCGAGGAGATGGACCTCTCCCGGAACGACTCCGTCGATCGGAACCGAATGGGCCCTCCCCTCCTCGCTCGCCTCGTAGAAGCGGAAGCGGTAGCTCTCCGGAGCGCCGGTCTCGGCCACGACGACCCGCCAACCGGTCCGGCTCCCGTCCGGCGCCAGCGTCTCGTTCACCAAAAGAGGTTGCTCGCGGTCCGTTCGGCGCGTGATCGTTCCGATCCACTCCAGGGTCAGCGCGCCCTCGAAGAGAAGCGGGGATCCCTCCCGAACCGGCAGGCGGCCCTCGAGGCTTCGACCGTGAGCGCGCACCGCGTAGCCGCCTCGATCCCGATCGAGGTCGGTCTCGTCGGGGGTCGTCCCGACGCCGTTGTGCAACCACCCCCCCCACAGCGAGTCGCGGTAGACGACCGTGTCGGCCAGGTCCGCCCAGTCCGGGGCCGGCGGAATCCTCGGTCGGGAGAGCGTGAGAGGAGGGCCCTCTCCGGAGGCATCCTCCACCCGATTCCCACTTCCCTCGTTGAAGTGGAGAAGAAGGCGGGTGTTCTTCTCGGGACGGAGCTGCCATCGATCGTCGTCTCGACGGGAACCGTGCACGAAGAACGGCTGCGAATAGGCCGCGCCCGCCTCGTTGCGGATCCGCACGCGGACGGCGCGTTCCCACCCCTCCAGAGAGAATGTGTCGGCGCGCACGCCCTCTCGCCGCCGGACGAGATGTCCGTAATCCGACCACCAGGTGAATTCCGAGGGCCGATCACTCGCCGCGACGAGGCTCGGGCCTTGCACGCCGAGCTCGGTGAAGACGGCGCTCACCGTGTCGCGCTTTGCACCATGGCACGAGTCGACGCAGGCCACGAACCGCCCTGCCTTGATCGCGTCGAGAATCGCCTCGGTCGTGAGCTCCTCCGCCTGCACGAGGATCCACCCCCCCAGGTAGTCCAGGCCGACCCGGTAGTCATGCGCGTCATCGGTGGCGAAGCCCCAGCGCATGCCCTCCAGGTACCGGATCATGAAGTCCCAGTGGGAGGCCCCGTGGTTCTGCCAGGCCTTTCCCCCGGGGCGGGCGCGTGCCCACAGCGTGTTGTACACCTCGATCCCCCCCTGGCCACGGATCGGGGCCATCTCGTGCGGGTAGATGCTGACGTCGCCTCGGGCCACCATCTCCGGGTGATTCAGAATCGCCAGCGCCTCCTTGTCGGGGGCGTATCGCATCATGCGAATCGAATCGATGGCCGCCTGCGGCGTCGCGTAGTCGCTCTCGACGAGCTGGAAGAGGGACTCCCCCAGAGCCACGCTCCAGCCCATGCCGATCCCGCCCATGTGGTGCTTGTGACGAATCCGTGTGCCACCCGGTGGAGGGAGAAGCGTGAAGCCGATCTCGGCCCCGGAGATGAAGAGGATCCCGGGGACTCGGGGGTCCCGCGTCGGGAGTGCGGCGTGGGGCCGGTCCAAGATCTTCGACCTGAAGTTGTGATCGGTCATGCACACGAAGTCGTAGCCGGCGTCGCGGTACCTCTCGACCTTTTCCTTCAGGCTGTCCTGACTCACGAAGAAGCGATGCGTGTTGGAGTGGGCGTGGAGTTGGCCCCGGTACCAGCGGCCGCGCCCGGTGGCGTACGGGTCGTCGACGCGGAGGCTCGAGCCCGGGCGAGAGCCCGAACCCCTCACCGCGACGGCCGCGGCGAGCAAGCCGAGGATCAGAAGGGCGCCGACCGCCCGGAGACCGGAGGAACGCATGATCGCAGTATACTCGCTTCCCACCGCTTGTTCGCACCATCTTCACGCACGTCCGCCGCCGTCGGTGGACGCCGCCCAACGGGATCGGTAGGATTCCCCGCAACCACCTCGCCCCCGGACCGCCCCATGCGCAACGATCGACCGTCGGATCCTCTCTCCCGCTCTCGCCCGCAAGGGCCGCGCCCTTTACGACGGCGAGACCAGGGAGACCGATCAGGGAGTCGGACGGATCCTGAGCGAGCTCGAACTCGGGGGACTCGGGGACAACACGATCATCCTCGTCTTCAGCGATCACGGAGAGGAGCTCTGGGATCACCAAGGACTGGGTCACCCCCATACCATGTACGAGGAGGTCCTTCGACTTCCCCTGGTCCGAGGTGCCCCGAGAGAGTCGCCCGGACGCTCGACATCGAGCGCACGGAAATCGTCCGGTCACCGGTGGGCATGATCGACGTCGCTCCGACCGTTCTCGAGATGCTGCGGAGGAGATCCCGGACGGATACGAGGGGAGGAGCTTCATCGCCCGTCTCCGGCCGGACGATGAGGATCCGGGAGCACCCCGCTACGCCGAGGCCGTCATGTTCGGTGGCGAGCTCAAGACCTACGCAGAAGGAGGATGAAAGCTGATTCTGGGTGTGTTCCTCGGCAAGTCCTCGCCCTACGACCTCTCGACGGATCCCGGGGAGACGAGGGATCTCGCCTCCCTTCATCCCGAGAGAATCGGGAAGCTCCTGCCGAAGCTGCTCGCGAGGGCCCGCCTTCCCCAAGGGGGGTGGCGCATCGGATGCCGTGGCGTCGATCCGAAAGTGAAGATCGAGGGTCGGATCGAGACGAGCGGGCGTATCGTCCAGGCCTTTCCCTATGAGCTCGACCCCGGCAGGATCGGCAGCCGAGAATTCGATGACTGGGACATCGATTCGACCCGAACGCGTTTCGAGTTCGAGTTCCTCACCTCCGACGACGTCGACGGGCTGCTGTTCTACGTGTCCCCCCCAAATGCGGAGATCCGTTGCCGTTTTGCGATCGACGGTCGCGAGCGCTCGGAGTCGATTCTCCTCGGTCCCTCGTCGCTGCGTCCCGAGGCCGCGACGTTTCGCGCGAGTCCCGAGTCGCTCCGGTGTCCGGTCGACGATCCGCCGAAGGATTGGATGGCCCGTAGCGGGCCCACTCTGGCGATGTGGGCGGTCGAGGGGACCTCCGGAGGTCTCGAGTTGGATGAGGAGACTCGAATCGATCCGGAGACGCTGGAAGCCCTGCGGGTCCTGGGATACGTGGACTAGGGGGAACAAGAGAACGCGGATGACCGAAGGCGATCAGCCCTCCTCGGCCCCCCGGAGGCGGCTCCGGGCATGTGTGGTCGGCATGACTGCACTCTACGCGGTGTTCGTAGGCTTGCACGCTGCATTCTGCACCCCCCTCATGACTCTGCGACTGACCCGGTGGACGAAACGGATTCTCGCGTCCCGGTCGGAAGCGCTGGATCCGATCCAGAGCGTCAACCGATATCTCTTCTCTCACGCGTCGGATCGAGCAGTCGTCTTCGCGATCCTGATCGGACTGGTCTTCGTTCTCTACCTGATGGCGTACCGATTCGCGCGTCGGGACGAACCACCGTCGGTAAGGAGCATCCTCTTCGTCTCCGCTCTGTTCTCCTTGATGCTGCTGCCCACCGTACCCTCCCTCTCCCGGGATCTCCTGGTATACGTGGCGACTGGAGAGATCGCGGACAGGTACGCCGCGAACCCCTACGAGGTGCCGCTCAGCGATTTCCAGCGTCTCGAGACGCCGGTCATCGCGTCTCAGATCGAGCACGGTTCCATTTACGGCCCGCTGGCAGCCCGACTCTTCCAACACCTGTACGTCGCCCGATTCGGCGACTTCGGCAACGCTCTGGCGTTCAAGTCGTTCTTCGTGATCTGTCTCCTCGTCTCGCTCTGGGTCACGGCGGACACGTTGCAGCGTCTTGGAGTTCATGAACGGACCGCTCGGAGCCTCCTCCTCCTGTTCGCGTGGAATCCCCTGGTTCTCATCGAGGTCGCCGTGAACGGCCATGTCGACGTCCTGGTGACACTGATGTTCGCCTTGGGTGTGAATCGCGTTGCAGCAGGACGAACCACCTTCGGTCTCGCCGTCGTTCTGTTCGGATGTGCGGTGAAGATCACGTACCTGTTCGTGCTCCCAGCGATCGTTGCCTTGATCTTCTCGCTGGAAAGACGGCGTGGGAGAGCGGTCGCGCGAGTGCTCCAGGTCGTGGGACTCGGGGCCGCTTTCTACACCGTTTGGCTCGTTCCCGACTGGATGGGGGCCGGCCCTCTCACGTCGCTCTCGATCATCAAGGGCTGGACCATGAATTCTCTGGCATTTGTCCTGAAGCACGCCGGCCGCGAGATCGGGATCCGGGGGCCCGTGGCAAATTCCGTCATGGGGACCGCATTCGCCGTGGTCGTTCTCGCCGGCGTGTGGCGTGTCCGAGACCGGGCCGCGTTCCTTCGAAGGTTCGGACGCGATCAAATGCTCTACCTGTTGTTCTTCAGCCCATTGCTTTACCCCTGGTATGCCCTTCCGGCATTCCCGGTGGTCATCGCCTCGGCACGCCGGCGGGAGTTGAGCGCGCTGATTCTGTTCACGGCGACCGCCTTCATCGGAGTGTATTTCGTGCAGATGACGCCCACCCTGCCCCGTACGGAGGCGAAGATCCTCTCGTACGTATTGGCCGCCGTGCCGGCGTCCGTCGCGTTTCTGTGGCTCAGCCGCCGAGAGATACGACGTGAAGGGAATTGAGAGGGATGATCTCGAGAACGACGGGTCTCGTCCGGGAGCGGAGGTCCGATCTCGGTCGGAACCCGAGCCGTGGTAATCTGGTGACACCCTGGAGTCCAGGGGATCGGCCGTTCCGGTACGCGGAGGCAAACATGAGTCCGCCGGCAGTCCGAAGGTCTTGGGTGGGACCGATCACACTCCTCTTGGGGCTGCTCTCCGGCGGGGCCGAGGCCGGCCCTCCCTGCGTGGCCACTCTCACGAGCCCGGAGCCGGTCGTGGCCGGACGGTACACCACTCTTCGGATCGAGATGACCGCGCTCCGTTCGGGCCTTGCCGCGGGCGACACGCTGGAACTGCGTTTCCCCCTCTGTGCCCCCAAGCCGGCGATGAGATGGAGCGAAGCGCACATGGAGGGGGAGGGTCCGGGAAGGATCTCCCTGATGAGCGGGCCGGCCCGGGTCTTCGTCATGGATTACCCTCAGGCAGTCTTGTGTCGGGGTGGTGGGCCGCGACCTCAGAAACACCTGCCGCCTTCCGTGATCGTGGTGCTGGAAACGGAGCTGCCGGCGGGGCAGAAAATCGGGCTTCGATACGAGGGGCGTTCTCAACGGTTCCCCGAGGAAGTCGTCCCGTTTCGAATGTTCTGGCGACCGGCGACGGGTGGCCGGGGGGAGGAGGTCCCCTGGTCCAGCCCACCGTTGTCCGTAAGCCGTGCTCCCCCCGACCGTCTCCATCTCTCCGGCCCATCGCAGTCCTCTCCACACGAATTTGTCGCCTTCCGCGTGGCGGCTCTCGACTCGTTCGGCTTCCCCAGCCTCCTTCCGGAGGGCATCGAGGGCCGTGCGGTTCACGAGTCGGGGAGCGAGTCGGGCGCGATTCCGGTGGTCTCATCTAACCTCGACGACGCGGTCGGGTTCTTCGGGACGTCTCTGCCGGAAGAGGGCGTCTGGTGGGTGTCGGCCCGCGCCGCCGGATTGAATCCCGGTTGGGACCTGCCCGTGGTCGTCGGCGATGAGGTGACATCGCTCCTGCGATGGGGAGATCTGCACTGGCACTCGAACCACTCCGACGGGTCGCGATCCCCGCATGAGGGCTTCCGGTACGCGCGCAACGTGGTCGGCCTCGACTTCACCGCGAAGACGGACCACGACGTCAACTACCTGTACGGATGCATGACCGAGCGGTCTTGGGAGGAGACGCGGATGCTCGCGGATGAGTACGAAGACCCCGGGCGCTTCGCCGTGCTTCTCGGGTGGGAGTGGACGAATAACCTTGGACATCACAATGTCTACTATCGCGACCTCGAGGGACCCTATCTCCCCGTGCCGGATTACCGGACGCCGGAGGACCTCTGGGCGGCGCTTCCGCCGGGCCGCGCGCTCACGATCCCTCATCACCCCGGGGTCACGGGGCAACCCCGCATGCAGTGGGAGCACCACGACCCACGCTTCCAAACGGTGGTCGAGATCTTCAGCAACAAGGGAAGCTCCGAGGTGCCGATCGGGCCCCTGATGTCGTTCACGGCCCGGGAGGACCCGGAAGACCCCCGACCCCGTCGGGGCTCGCTGCAAGAGGGCCTGTCACTCGGCCGCGAGTTCGCGATCATCGCGTCGACCGACAATCACTACGCGCTTCCGGGAACCCCGATCCGCCTCAAGAACGTGCTGACCGACGAGTACCCCGCCGGTCCCGGGATCTGCGCCGTCTGGGTGTCCTCCCTCGATCGGGCCTCCCTCTTCGATGCGCTCGCCGAGGGAAGGACGTACGGCACGACCGGACCGAGGGTTCGTATCGAGCTCGAATCGTTCGACGGGGAGACGGGCGGGACGGGAGTGCGCGGACGCGTGATCGGAACGGACACGCTCCGAAGTGTCGAGTTGGTCGGCATTCCCAAGAGCGGCGATCCGCCGTTTGCGACGGTCGCCGAGTTCGAACCGGGGGAGGACCGGAGGATCGCCCTGGTCCACTGGGAGCCGGATGCGGCGAACGCCCACGGGCCTCGGGCCGACGACATCCGGGGCGCATACCTCCGTGTCACCCAGGAGGACTCCGAGATGGCCTGGTCGAGTCCCGCGTACTTCGATTCGGAACACTGAGGAATGTGCCCCGATAAGGCGACCGATCCCGGCCCGACGCGGGTCCGGCCCCTGGCCGGCATGGGCCGATTCCCCGGATCCATCGCAAAGGCGCTCGCTTCGATTGCACTGGCGGCAGGTCTATCCTGTTCGCCCTTCAGTTCGTCCGATTCCGGCCCGCGCAATCTCGTGCTGGTCACGGTCGACACGTTACGGGCCGATCATCTCGGATGCTACGGCTACTTCCGCGACACCTCGCCGAACCTCGATCGCCTCGCCCGGCAGAGCATCGTCTTCGACGCCTGCTTCGCACCCGTGTCCCGGACGACCCCGAGCCACCTCTCTCTGATGACGTCCGTCTATCCCCTGGAGCACGGCATCGCGGACAACTTCGTCAATCGAAGTACCGTCAAGGAAATGCGTGCGATGGCCTTTCGCGGCAGCGACCGATTGTCGACCATAGCAAGTCATCTCTCCGAGCTCGGGTATCGGACCAGCGGATTTGTGAGCGCGACCCCCGTGAAGCGCATTACCGGACTCTCGGCCGGGTTCCAGGAATGGAACCAGAACAAGGGAGTCCGCCGGTCGGCGCCGGAGACCACACGGGAAGTGCTGGCCTGGCTCGACGAGGCCAAATCCCCGTTCCTTCTGTGGATTCACTACTTCGATCCGCACGGCCCGTACGGGCCCGAACACCCTCCTCCTCCGTACAACAAGATGTACGGGGACGACGAGGCTCTCCAGCGGTACCTGGAGACGCGGCGGTTCCCCGGGACCGTGGAGCCGCATCAAGGCCGAAGGCTCAAGCCGCGGGACTTGGTAAACCTCTATGACGGAGCCGTACGGATGTTCGACGACTCGTTCGGCCGGCTTCTCGACACGTTGGAGGCCCGGAACGACTGGAACAGGACCGTTCTCGTCGTGGCTTCGGATCACGGGCAGGGGCTGGGCCAACACGACGCCGCGACTCACGGGGACGTATGGGACGAGCAGCTGCGCCTCGCGCTGCTCCTTCGGGCACCGGGAGAGACGCCGCGCCGAGTCGATCGGACGCTCTCGATCATCGACATCGTTCCCACGGCCCTGCGGTTTCTACCTCAGCTCGAGCCCGAGGAATTCTGGCGACAGGCGCGCGGCCAGGACGTCCTGGATCCGAGCTTCGTAGAGACTCCGGTCTTCGGGATGTCCCCGCTCGATCCGGGACGGCGGACGCTGATCTCGGGTCGATGGAAGGTGATCACGGATGACGAGGGGCGGGTTCGACTGTTCGATCTCGCGGCGGACCCGTTCGAGCTGGAGGACCGGCACGAAGCTCATCCTGAGCTGGTCCAGCGGCTGTCGAAAGAGCTCGAGACCCTCATGGAGGACCAACGAAGGCGAGGTGAGTTCTTCTTGCCCGCCGCGGACGGGGACACGGTCACCGCTCTTCCCGACGAGCAGACCCTCGAGGAGATGCGGGCCCTGGGATATGTGGACTAGCCTTCACTTCTCACGAGCCTCCGCTGCGGCGACGGCAGACCGGGTGAGAGGTGTGAGCTAATCTTCCAGCAGGCGTCGCAGGCTCTCCTCGTAGGGCGCGCGCGCGACCCCCCTCTCCGTGACGATTGCCGCGACGAGGGCGTTCGGTGTGACGTCGAAGGCAGGGTTGAGGGCGGGGACTCCCTCGGGGGTGATGCGCAGTCCGCGCGGCGTGGTCACCTCGTCCGCCGCCCGCTCCTCGATGGGGATGCCGGCGCCGGTGAGGGTCGCGAGATCGATGGTGGAGGTCGGCGCGGCCACGTAGAACGGAACGCCGTGCTCACGGGCAAGGACGGCGAGCGGGTAGGTGCCGATCTTGTTCGCGACGTCGCCGTTGGCCGCGATGCGATCGGACCCCACGACGATGCAGTCGACCTCTCCGCGAGCGAGCAGCGAGCCCGCGGCGTTGTCGCACAGAACGGTGACCGGGACGCCCATCCGGCCGCACTCCCAGGCGGTCAGGCGCGCGCCCTGCAGGAGCGGCCGGGTCTCGTCGGCGAAGACGTGGATCCGCTTCCCCGCCTCGACGGCGGCGTAGATCACCGCGAGCGCCGTTCCCCGGCCCCCGGTCGCCAGAGCGCCGGCGTTGCAGTGGGTGAGCACCGTCCCGGCGTCCGGGAGCAGCTCCGCCCCGTGGCGACCCAGGGCGCGACACGCCTCGGCGTCCTCCTCGTGAATGCGCCGGGCCTCCGCGAGCACGGCTTCCCGCTGGGTAGGCACCGGCCGGTCGGCCACCGAATCGAGGACGCGCCGGACGTGATCGACGGCCCACGCCAGGTTGACCGCGGTCGGCCTCGCCTCGCGCAGCTTCGTCAGCTCCGGCTCGATCTCCGCGCGAAACGCGGCGGGATCGGTCGTCTCGGAGAGGTGGGCGGCGAGCGCGGCACCGTAGGCTCCCGCCACGCCGATCGCGGGGGCACCGCGAACGGAGAGCCGGCGGATCGCGGCGACGACGTCATCGACGCTCTCGCAGGACAGATAGACCTCCTCGGCGGGAAGTCTCGTCTGATCGAGAAGGACGACCACGCCGTCGTCCCACTTCACGGTGAAGAAATCCATGCTCCCTCCTGCACGGTTTCCGGAGCCCGATGGCGGGGTGCCCACCGAACGTCCCGGCGGGCCGGGGCTCCATCCTAGCGGGGATCGGGAAGGCGGAGAAGCCGCGAGGCGTCCGGGGAGGTGTTCCCCGATCGGCCCGGGCGGTCGGCTCCTGCCGGAAACTCGGAGCGGGGGCGACTCCGCCGGCATCCTGCGCGCTTGAGTGGGGCCCGGTGGATTCCGATCTCCAGGGAAAGTGCGCCCGGCCCGGCCGGGTGCGTTGCCCTCCATGGTGAGAAAGGCGCCCGTCCGGAAGGCGCCTCGAGGATGATCCCATGCAAAGGACGAATTCCGTGACTGCGAACCTCTGCAAGGTCGGCACGTTGATCCTTCTCGCCGTTCTTCTCTTGGCCGGATGCGGCTCCCCCGTCGCCCGATTCCAGACCCGCGTACCCGCCGAGATCGACGTCGGTGACATCGAGCGGGTGGCCGTCGCCGACTTCGACGGCCTGGACCAAACCGGCCGCTTCGTGACGGCGAAGCTGACCCAGGGAATCGTAGAGAACGGTCACTTCCGCATGTTCGAGCGCGAGAAGCTGGAGGAGATCCTCTACGAGCGTGAGTTCGGAAACTCGGAGCACGTGAATCCGGAGACCGCCAACCGGCTCAAGCTACTCGGGGTCGACGCGCTCATCTTCGGGACGGTCGACGTCTTCAGCGTCGACGACCAGACGGGGATCTCCAAGTTCGAGACGAAGATCGGCACCGGCGAGTACGAGACGGTGAAGGAGAAAGACCGCAGCGGGAGGGTCCACGAGGTCAAGACGGAGATCATGCGGACCGTCCTCATCGATCGCGGTCACGTGATTCGCGAGGGCACGATGGGGGTGACGTTCCGGATGGCGAACGTGAACACCGGCGAGATCGTCGCCATCAAGACGGAGACCGTCCACTTTTCGGAGAAGGCCTGGGAGGACGAGACCCATCATCTGCCGACGAAGGACGTGATCCTCGACGACCTCTCCTCTCGCGTGACCGGCCGCTTTCTCCGACAGATCCAACCCCAGTACGTCGTCCGCGCCGTCCGCTTCGAGGAGAACGATCTGGTCGAGACGGATTTGGCGATCAAGTACGCGCAGGCGGGGCTCTGGGACGAAGCGGCGTTGACGCTCAGCTCGGTTGCCGTCGCCGCTCCTTCGCTCGCCTCGGCTCACTACAATCTCGGTGTCGTCTACGACGCGCTCGGGCGGTACGATGCGGCGGCGAGGTCGGTAGAGCGGGCGGTGAGGCTGGAACCGAAGGACAAGTACATTCAGGCCCTCGCCCAGATCAAGCGGCACGCGGACGAGGCGACCGCTCTCCCTTGGCAGGGCACGGCCCACTGAGCTCAGGCCGGGGAAGTCGGAGGCCCCCGGGGGACGGGCGTCGCACCCCCGGCGAGAGAGGGAACCGGACGGGGGAATCCGGGGTTCGTCGATCACGGATCTCGTCGGTCGGATCCCTCCCCGCTCTCCCTCTCCTCTTCTCCCCGCGGGGCCAGGATCGTTCGCAGGGTGTTCCACCGAACCGACGTCTTGCCGACGAACTGTCGCTGCCACGGGGTCTTCTCATCGAATACATTGCCGTAGTCGGGGTCCCATACATGCGCCCCCCCCAGGCACCAGTAGGAATAGGACCAGCCGTACTCTTGGAAGATGTCCGCCAGGTCCAGCAGGTACTGCTCGCCGCCGGGCGCCCACCGGATGGCGCTGAAACTGTTGATGATGACCGGCACCGGTCGCCCGGACTCGATGCATTTCAGTTGGAAGTCCCGCAGCGGCTGTAAGGACTCCCGCAGCGCTTTCTTGTTCCAGAATCTCCGACCCTTCTCGAGGCGCCCGGGATACTCGATCGGGTGTTCTTTTCCCTCGAGACCCTGGTGCGTGTAGATGCCGGGGCTGTACATGTGGGCGTTGTAGACAATGCGCGGATCATCGAAGACCGCCTGTTTCTTGTAGCCTCGGCGCAGGCCACCCGGACCCGGACTGTATCCCAGCCAGAAATCTCCGTGCTCCCTAACCGTCTTTCGAATTCGTTCGAAGAAGGCCGGCCACACCTCCGGCGTGGACACCCGGACCCTTCGTTTGCCCGAAGGATCCTCCTTTCGGTATACGGGCTCCGAGAAGAACTGGATGTGGCCCAGCTCCGGCCCCGTGGGCAGGCGCTCGACAAGCTCCACGATCCGTTCGAGAGCCTCGTCCTGGCAAGCGGGCGTGTCCCAGAATTCGGAGGTTTGTCTCGCGGAGCTCCAGTTCTCGTACACCGGGAACCCGTCCATCAGGACGGACGCGGTAATGCCCAGTCTCTTGCATCGGGCCAGGGCGGCCACCATCCAATCCAGGCTCTCGGTCCAGGCCTCCTGCAGGGTGATTCCCTTCTTCCGGGCCAAGGCACGGTGTTTCGGCACCAGACAGAAGTGCCGGATTCCCTCGGTCCTGTGAAGCTCCTCCAGCCGGTCCAGTTCTTCGAAACCGGGATACTTGACCCCCACCCCTCGCCACGGCCAGCCCGAGGGGAACACCGCCTCTTTTTTCTCCTCCGCCCCCGCGGCGGCCGGGGTCGCGCCCAGCGAGAAGACGAGGACCAGGAGCAGGGAATGTCGGGGTGTGGCAGTCAAGGTGGACTCCTCCTTCTCGATCAATCCATGCGTGATCTCAGAGGCAAGGCAGCCCGCGTCGATTCCCGAGGCACCATCCGGTCCGGGGCATGGAAACGGACCGCGGAGCCCCTCCACTGTTCCATTGCCTGCCGGCCGAGGCAAGGGAGAGACCTGGGGGACTACTCCCCCTCCCCCACCGTCCCCGGCGGCTCCGGCCAGGGCGGCGGCTCCGGAAGCGCTCTCGTGGCCAGCCGGAGGGTCGCGGCCAGCATCGCGACGCCGCCCGCGAGTCCGAGCAGGGCCACCGGCGCGGGCAGGGCACCTTCGGAACCCAGCTCTCCGCCCGCCCACGCCTCCTCGGAAACCACGCGCCCGAGAACGATCGTGACGAACGCGTTGATCCCGGCGTGGAGGATCACTGGCACGACGAGATTCCGGGTCCGCAGGAACCACCAGCCGAGCAGCATGCCCAGGCCCGCTGCGGCGAGTCCGCGGTGGAGCGACTCGATGTGGGCGAGCCCGAAGATCACCGCGGAAATCAGGAGCGCACGGCCCGAGGCATGTCGGGCGACCAGCCCGCGGAGGACGAGCCCCCGGAAGAAGACCTCTTCGGCGACGGGAGCGACCCCGACTCCGGTCAGGATCAGAACGAGGTAGGGGAAACCCGCCGAGGGCAGATCGGGCGGCCCCCGACCCCAGGGGAAATCGGGCGGCACGAGGTTCGCGAGACCGCCGAGCCCGAAGATCACCACGAGGACCCCCGCGAATCCCGTCGCGAGACCGTGACCGAGCTCGGCGAGGGAGGGCCGACGGACGGGGAACGCGTCCCGCCACGGGAACCGACGGTCTCGGAGGTGCCACACGGTGACGAGGAGCAGAGCGATCTGGAAGAACGGCAGCACGACCGGGCCGCCGTCGGGGACGAGGCCGAGGGCGCGCAGACCGAGCGCGCCCGCCACGTACAGGGGGGCACCCACCGCGACCGCAATCAGCAGGTAGACGATCGCCGCTCTCGCGCTCGGGAAGGCCCGATCCGCCGGCCCGGTCCCGGAAGGCACGTCGAAGGAGCCTCTATTCCCCGATGACCGTCACGACCACCCGCCGATCCCGCGGACGGTTGTCGAAGTCGACGAGAACGATCTGCTGCCAAGTTCCGAGCACGAGGCGACCGGCGGCGGCCGGAACGGTGAGCGAGGGTCCGAGCGCACTCGCCCGCACGTGGGAGTGCCCGTTTCCGTCGTGCCAGGTCTCGTCGTGGTGGTACGTCAGGTCCCGCGGAGCGAAGCGGTCCATCGCCGCGGGGAAGTCGCGGATCAGCCCCGGCTCGTACTCGATGGTCGTGATGCCGGCCGTCGACCCCGGGACGAAAACCGTGACGGTTCCTTCGCTCACGCCGCACCGGGCGAGGCAATTGGAGACATCTTCGGTCAGATCGTGCATCGTCCCGTCGCCGGCCGTGGAGAGTCGGAGCTCGTCGTGATGGACGCTCACGGTTTCGTCTCCCCTTCCGTGGCCGCGGAGGTCGCGGCCGGCCGCGACTCCCCGCCTGCGGACGCCTCCCGGGGAATCATCTCCTCGAGAAGATCCAGCGTAGCGCTGAGCGGCAGACCCACGACGTTCGAGTAATCCCCCTCGATGCGGGTCACCAGCAGACCGCCGAGCCCCTGAATCGCATACGCGCCCGCCTTGCCGAAGGGCTCTCCGGTATCGACGTAGCGGCGAATCTCCTCCGCTCCGACTTCATTCATGCGCACGGCCGTCGACACGATCCGGGTCTCGTACCGTTCGCGCGCTCCGTGCGCGGCACAGACCGCGGTGATCACCTGGTGCTCCCCTCCCGTGAGATCGCTCAACATCACGATCGCCTCCTCGCGGTCTCCCGGTTTCCCGTAGATCCTGCCCGAGCGGACGACGATCGTATCCGCCGCGAGGACGATGCATTCTCGGAGCCGCTCCGCGATGACGCGGGCCTTGCGGATCGCGAGGGTCCGCGCCCGGCCCTCCGGATCCTCCGGAAGGTCCTTGCGCTCGTCGACCTCGGCGGGTTGAACGGTGAACTGGAGTCCCAGGCTCTGGAGCAGAGCCCGGCGCCGGGGCGACTCCGAGGCGAGGACGAGTGACACGTTCCCCAGCGGTGAGTCCGGGGCGAGCAGGCGAAAGCGCTCAGTCCTGACAGGAACCATGTCTTTCCCTTTCCCTTCGCGTTTCTATCGATCCTTCCGCTCCGTGCCGCGCCGCACATCGGAGTCGATCATCAGCGTGACCGGACCGTCGTTCGTGAGCTCGACGATCATGTGAGCGCCGAAGCGCCCCGTCTCCGCCGGAATCCCGTGGGCCTCGACCTCTTCGCGCAGGACATCGAGGAGGGGCACGGCCTCTTCGGGAGGAGCCGACGCCGTGAACGAAGGGCGCCGTCCTTTCCGCGCGTCTCCGTAGAGGGTGAACTGCGAAACGAGGAGGACGGCACCTCCCACCTCCTCCAGGGAGAGATTCATCTTGCCGGCGCCGTCGTTGAAGATCCGAAGCGTGGCGATCTTCCCCGCGACCCACTCGCAGTCGTCTCGAGTGTCGCCCCGCTTGACCCCGATCAGCGCGAGGAGGCCGGGGCCGATCGAGCCGACCGTCTCCCCTTCGACGTCGACGCGGGCGCGGGAGACCCTTTGAATCAAGGCGCGCATGGCTGCAATGTATCACGGACGCCCGATGAACGCCCAGTGACGACAGGAGTCACCTCGCCGGTGGGAGAAGAAGTCGTCGGGATGATCGGCGGTGCAGAGAGCGAAATCGACGAGATTGTCTCGGGAAACGCCCTCCGCCGCCGCGTCGGCGAGAGCGCACGACGGCAGGTCGAGCTGAGCCTGCCCCTGCCGGGGATCTCCGGTCGGGACGGCGAACGGCTCGGGGAACAGCCCCCAAACCTCGGGCCCGACCTCGTAGCGCGGTCCGCGGATCGCCGGCCCGACCCCCACCAGCAGATCGCCCACCCGTACCTCCAGCTCATCCACCAGAGCGCGCACCGCGGCGCGGATGATCCCTCCGGCCAGACCCCGCCAGCCGGCATGGGCCACTCCGAACGCCTTCTCTCGCGGGTCGACGAAAAAGACCGGCGCGCAGTCGGCCACCGTGACCGCGATCACGGTCCGTGCGTCGCGGGTCACGAAGGCATCGAATTCCCCTTCAGGGAGACGCCCCCCGTCGACGACGGCCACGTTCGAGGAATGGTGGAGCGGCGGCGCGACGACGCGCGCCCCGCCGAGACCGGCCGCCGCGAGCAGTCCTCGCCGCCGGGACTCGACCGCCTCGGAATCGTCGCCCGTCGAGAGCGAGAAGTTCCCGAGGCCCGCGTGGGTCACGCCGTGGACGATCTCGGGATGCAGGGAGAGCAGCGGAGCCCGGTACCAGAGACGATCTCCCCTCGTCACCAGCCGCGCGGCTTTTCCCAGCAGCGGACTCATCGAAACGCTCCCGCTTTCGGGGCGGACGGGTCGCCGGTTGTGGGACCGGCCCGCACATCTCAACAGGCTCGTCGCGAGCCGGGTGAGGTATGCAGGCTAGGGCCGGTCGGAGGACCTGCGCTCAGGATTATGATCCTGGCGGAACACTTGGACCACGCCCTTCACCTTCTGCACGACCTTGATGATCTTGCGCAGGTGGGCCAAGTCTTCGACCTCCACGATGAACCTCCCGATGGCCCGGTGGTCTTCGGCGTGCACCGTGGCCGAGAGGATGTTCGTGTCGAGACCGGTGATCGCCGAGGAGATGTCCGCGAGCAGTCCGCGGCGATTCTCTCCCTCCACCGCGAGGTGGACGCGGAAGGCGTCGTCACGGGTGACGTCCCAATCGACCGCGATCCGCCGCTCCGCCTCGACGATCGGCGCGAACGTGTTTGGGCAATCGTTCCGGTGGACCGAGATTCCGCGACCTCGCGTGACGATCCCGACGATGGTCTCCCCCGGCACCGGCTGGCAGCACTCCGCGAAGCGGATCATCACGTTGCTCAAACCCTGCACCCGCACCCCCCCCTCTCGGCGCCGCGTGAAGGTGAGGATTCGCCGGATTCCCTTCGGCTCCCTCTTCTCCTCGACGCCCGGGAAGAGCCGGCGGAGCACGTGCAGTGCGGAGAAGTCCCCCTGACCGATCGTCGCGTACAGCTTCTCGACCGAGTCGAATCCGAATCGCTTCGCCGCATCCGGCCCCATTGCCTTTCCCAGATCGATGCGCAGCCGCTTGGCCTCGCGCTCGAGCATCTCTTTGCCCAAGGCGATGGAATGCTGCGCGTGCTCGAGCCGGAAGTACCGTCGGATCTTGCCCCGCGCTCCGGCGGTCGCCACCAGGCTCAGCCAATCCTGGCTGGGCCGTCCCATGGGAGAGGTGATGATCTCGATCGTGTCCCCGTTCTCGAGGTGGCGGCGGAGCGGCACGATGCGTCCGTTCACCCGGGCTCCGACACACCGGTTGCCCACCTCGGTGTGGATCTGGTACGCGAAGTCGATCGGGGTCGCGCCCTTCGGGAGAACCTTGAGATCTCCCCGCGGCGTGAAGACGAAGACCTCGTGCTGGAAGAGATCGGACTTCAGGAGATCGAGGAACTCCTCGGAGTTCTGGTCGGCCTGCTCCTTCACGAGCTCCCCCAGCCAGGGGAAGCTCGTGATCAGGTCGGGAAGCTGCGTCTTTCCCTCTTTGTAGGCCCAGTGGGCCGCGATCCCGAACTCGGCCTCGGCGTGCATTTCATGGGTACGGATCTGGAACTCGACCCAACGGTGATCGGGCCCGATGACGGTGGTGTGCAGCGAGCGATAGTGATTCGTTTTCGGAGAGGCGATGTAGTCCTTGATGCGCTCGGGCACCGGCCTCCAGAGAGAGTGGATGGTGCCGAGGGACTCGTAGCAGTCCCGAATCTGCGGGACGATCACGCGCACGGCGAGCAGATCGTGGAGATCCTCGAATGCCAGTTCCTGGGAGACCATCTTGTTGTAGATGCTGTAGAAGTGTTTCGCCCGCGCCGCCACGTCCGCCTCGATGTTCAGCTTCGCGAGCTCCTTGCTCAACGGGCCGGTCAGCCGCCTCAGGAACTCCTCTCTCTCCTCCCGTCTCTGTCCGACCTTTTCGACGAGCTCCTGATAGACGGCGGGCTGCAGGACCTTGAGGGCGAGATCTTCGAGCTCCCACCGGATCGTCGCGATCCCGAACCGATGCGCGAGGGGGGCGTAGATCTCGAGCGTCTCGCGGGCGATTCGATCCTGCTTGTCCCGCCGGAGGTACTGGATCGTCCGCATGTTGTGCAGGCGATCCGCGAGCTTGATCAGAATGACACGCAAGTCCTTGGCGATCGCGAGCAGCATCTTCCGCCAGTTCTCGGCGTGGTGCTCCTCCGGACTCCGGAACTCGAACCCCCCGATTTTGGTGACCCCGTCGACGATCAACTCGACGTGATCGCCGAACTCCCGGCGCAGATCGTCCGGTGAGGCTTCGGTGTCCTCGATCACGTCGTGCAGCAATCCGGCGACGAGCGTGGTCGTGTCGAGTCGGAGCTCCGCCAGAATGCACGTCACCGCGAGGCAATGATGGATGTACGGGGTTCCCGATCGCCGCATCTGCCCGGAGTGCCGCCGGCGGGCGTACTCGTACGCCCGCTCGATGAGCTCGAGGTCGTGGGCCTCGGGCTCGTGGAGGCACGCGAACAGGTCGTTCAGCCCCAGGACCCCCTCGAGCGGGAGCGGAGCCCGCGCGGCCGGCGGCGAAGGACGTTCGTTCACGCGGCGGCCTCCCGGAGATCGAGGATCTGGAGTTGGGGGTTTCGGCGGTTGTTCCATTCGTTGATGGACACGTGGCCGACGACGTCGAGCGGGCCCTGGGGGAAGCCGCGGCGGACGTGGTCCCCGAGATCGAAGCCGATGCAGGCGAGGGAGGGTTGGCCGTCGCGCTGGAGCGCCATCTTGAGGTGCCCCCGTCCGACGATCCTAGGGCGCCCCTCGCAGCGGACGTTCCGGAGCAGGAAGACGGGCCGCGAGTTTCCGTAGCCGAACGGACCGAGGCGGTCGAGGTCTCCGACGAGCCCCTCGTCGATCTCCTCCGCGCCGATCTCGGCGTCCATCTTGAGCTCCGGGTGCGCGGTCCGCTCGTCGAGACGGCGCCCGACGCCCGCGGCGAAGCGCTCCCGGAACGCGGGGACGTCGGACCGCGCCAGGGACAGCCCCGCCGCCATCTCGTGCCCTCCGTACTGCGTGAGCAGATCCTCGCACTCCGCCAGAACCTCGCAGACGTCGATCCCCCGAATCGACCGGACGGATCCGCGACCCGTGTCGCCGTCCATGGCGATGAGGACCGATGGGCGGTGGTATCGCTCCACGAGCTTCGCGGTCGCGATGCCGATCACTCCGGGATGCCAGACGTTGGACGCGAGAACGATTCCGGCGGGATTCTCGCCGGCGGTGCCCCGCTCGATGGCGTCGAGGGCCTGTTGGAGGGTCTCGGCGCTGATCGTCTGGCGGCGGCGGTTCTCCTTGTCGAGACGCTTGGCGAGAGAGCTCGCCTCGGCCGTGTCCGAGGAGATGAGAAGCCGCACCGCGTCGGCCGCGTCCCCGAGGCGGCCGGCGGCGTTGATCCGCGGCCCGAGCAGGTAGGCGAGATGCCACGACTCGAGCCGCCGCTCGATCCCCGCCTCGAGCGCGAGGGCCATGACGCCGATCTTCTCCCTCCGGTTCAGCACGTCGAGCCCCTCGTGAACGAGGACGCGATTCTCTCCGTCGAGTGGCACGACGTCGGCCACCGTTCCGAGGGCCACGAGATCGAGATCGGTGTTGAGGTCGAGCTCGTGCTCGAGCTGGTCGGAGAGCCCCCGCAGAAGCTGGAACATCACTCCGACCCCCGCCAGCCGCTTGTCGGGATACTCGTCGCCGGGTCGCTTCGGATCGACCACCGCCACCGCGGGAGGAAGCTCGTCGGCCGGCTCGTGGTGATCGGTGATCACCGCGTCGATGCTCGCGGCGGCCAGCTCCGCCACCTCGTCGATCGATCGAATGCCGCAGTCGACGGTGACGAGAAGATCCGGTTTCCGCGCGATCAGATCGGGGAGCACCTTGCGGGAGAGACCGTAGCCGTGGACGAGACGCTTCGGCATCAGGTAGTCGACGTCGGCGCCGAGCTCGCGCAGGGTCCGCAGGGCGAGAGCGGTTCCGGTCACGCCGTCGACGTCGAAGTCCCCGAAGACGAGGATCTTCTTCCGGTGACGGAGGGAGTGGAGGATGCGGTCGATCGCCGCTTCTCCCCCGAGCAACGCGAAGGGGGAGGAGAGCTGGGAGAGGTCGGGGAAGAGAAAGCGACGCGCCGCCGCGGGATCGGTCTTCCCTCGGGCGGCGAGGATGCGGGCGACGACGCGCGGCACGTCGAGCTCGGACTCGAGGCGCGTGAGCAACGCCTCGTCGACCGGTTTCGGGGTGATCCAGTTCTTCCGGAGCACGGCCGGGTCCTCCCCGCGGGGTAGGGAAAGGGGAGGCCCGTAAGCCGAGTTCTGTTCGGGTCCGTGGACCCGCGATGGTCATTTCTCTAGGACCCGGATTGCTCCGGGTCTCGAGCGGCCTACCCGAGAATCGTAGCGAGACGGGCCGCCTCTCTTCTCCTATTCGGCCTTGCTCCGGGTGGGGTTTGCCGAGCCGCCCCCGTCACCGGAGGCGCTGGTGAGCTCTTACCTCACCGTTTCACCCTTGCTCGGGGGCGGACCCCCGGGCGGTCTGTTTTCTGTGGCACTTTCCTTCGCGTTACCGCGACTGGCCGTTAGCCAGCACCCTGCCCGGTGGAGCTCGGACTTTCCTCGTCCCCGAAGGGGACGCGACCATCTGGACCTCCCCAGATTCCAATCAGTACCAGTTTTGCCGGGGCACTGCCAGGGGTTGTCGGGCCCTCGGTCGGCGCCCCTCCCGGGAAGATCGACCGGGGAGGGGATCGGCGCAAGCGCGGCGCGGGATGCCGCGGGACGACGGCCGAGAGAGGACGAACCGACCCGGGGACGGGAGAAGGCGAAGAGGTTGGCCTGCCTTTCTCACCGGCCTCGCAACGCGCCCGGTGAGAAATGCAGGCTAGCCCGGACTAGAGCCGATCGAGGGCTCGGTTGGCGAGCCGATCGGCCTCCGCGTTTCGCTCCCGCGGCACGTGCCGGACCCGGAAGGACTCGAATCGGCGCACGACGGAGTCAATCTCGGCCTTCAGCTCCACGAGCGCGGGCTGTCGGACGCGGTACTGGCCGGTGAGCTGCTTGACGACGAGCTCCGAGTCCAGCCGCAGCTCGATGCGGTCCAGACCCAGCTCGAGAGCCTTCCTCAGAACGGTGACGGCGGCCCGGTACTCGGCGACGTTGTTCGTGGCGCGGCCGATCGCCCGCCCCTCGGCGTAGAGCTCGGTTCCGTCCCCCGCCACGATTCGGATTCCGTAGGCGGCGGGCCCGGGGTTCCCGCGGGAAGCTCCGTCGGCGTAGGCCACCGCCCGCCGGTCCGCGGGGAGCCCGACGGGGGGGGACGACCCGAGCGCGGACGCCAGGTAGTCCTCGATCTCTCCCCGCGCCGGATCGCCGGGGGCGGCGATGTCGTTCAGGCTTTCGCCGGCCAGGAGGCGCTCCGCGATTCGGCGGGCGCCGGGGGAGAGGCTCACCATGCGATCCCGCGGGTCAGAACCCGACCGTCTCCTCCTCGTCGCCCTGCCACACCTGGATCCGGCCGCACTGCTCGCAGGTCATCATCTTGGAGCCCCGTTTGATCTCCTGGAGCTTCTGAGGGGGATGCCGGAACCCGCATCCGCTGCAAGCCCCACGTCTCACGAGCGCGACGAACGGGGCCCGGCCCGCCCGCCGAAGACGTTTGTAGTAGGAGATCGCGCCCGCCGAGATCTTCTCGAGAATCGGCGCCTGGAGCTGGGCGGCTTCATCGTGAATCCGCTTGAGCTCCGTCGTCTTCGTGTCGAGCTCCGCCCGCGCGGTCTGCGCCGACGATTCGATCTCCTCCAGCTGCCGGGTCACCTCCGGTAGCTGGAGCTCCGCCGCGTCGGCCCGATCGATCCACTCCAGGCCCCGCTCTTCCAGCTCGTCGGCACGGTCCTTCAGGATCTCCATCTCGTGCTGGATGGCCTCGTACTCGATCTGG
>JALGZR010000010.1 GCA_025774805.1 bacterium | reverse complement strand
CGCCCGACCGCTCGAGGTGCGCAAACCGGAGCGGATCGTCCGGGCGCGACCGGAGGCGGAGCGGCCCGGGCTTCGCGACTCCGGTGACCCCACGCGGGCGACGGACTACGATCGGCCCCACCACCTCCAGATCGGCGGTCCCCCCGTTCCGGTGTTCGAGCGACGAGGCCGGGCCCGAGGGGCACCGGGCCTGAGGGGCCTTCCCGGCCTGACTCCGGACACCGTTCACGTCGCGGTCATCCGGATCGAGTTTCAGACGGATCGCGAAGGGGACAGGACCACTGGCGACGGACGCTTCCTGGCGGAGAACCCCGACGAGGAGAACATCTACATCGACGCCGCGCCCCACGACGCCGCCTACTTCCGCAAGCACATCGAGGCGGTGGACCGGTACTGGAGCTCGATGACCTACGGAGGGATCCGGATCGCCGGTGAGGTGTTTCCCCGCGGCGAGGGGATCGACTCCTACGAGCTCACCGACATGGCGGACTACGGACCGGAGAGTGAGGACGAGTTCTTTTCCATCGAGGGACTGACCCGTTACTCGCGCGAGAGCCTGATCGCCGCCGACGCCGACAGCGACATCGACTGGAACGCCTGGGACGTCTATTTCGTCGTTCACGCCGGTGCCGACTGGCAGAACGACGTGTTCCAGGATTCCCCCCTCGATCTGCCCACGTTCTCCATCGTGTTCAGCGACTCGGATCTCGTGGTCTCCGACACCGGCGACACGCTCACCACGATGATCACCTATCCGGAGTCGGCCACCCAGGACGGGTTCATGGTGGCCCTCAACGGAGGGATCGCCCACGAGATGGGGCACCAGCTCGGTCTGTTCGACATCTACAACATCGAGACGTTCGCCTCGACGGTCGCGTTCTACGACATCATGGACAGCGGGAACCTGGCGGCCGCGATCATCCCCCATCCGAAACGAGCGCAGTACCCGGACGTGGCGAAGGAGGTGATCGGGGCGCTCCCGACCGCGGTCGGAGCGTGGTCGCGCTGGCTCGCGGTCTTCGACTCGGGCCTCCGACCCGACGTGATCAAGAGCGACTTTCCCGGTCTCAGACTGAAGGCGATCCAGTCGCGAGAGACCGCGTTCCCCCGCCGAATGAAGAAGTGGGTCCAGCTTCCGATCAGCGACACGGAGTACTTCCTCCTGGAGTACCGGGTCGACGATCTGGACGGGCGGGGCTCGACGGATGCGATCAACACGTTCCTCGACCAGGACGATTCGACCACGGTGGTCCTCGGTCCGGCCACAGGCGACACCCTGAACCCCACGATCAGCCACAACTACGACCTGCTGATCGACCCGGGGCTCCTCGTCTGGCACATCGACGAGCGTCAGGCCCTGGCCAACCTCAGCCAGGGACGGGGGCTCAACGTGATCTTCGAGAAGCGGTCGGTGACGATCGAGGAGGCGGACGGGCTCGTCGACATCGGAAACCCGTTCTCCCTCCATCCCCAGGGGACGCCGTTCGAGACGTTCCACGCCGACAACAACGCGAATTTCACCCCCTTCACGCGTCCGAACTCGAACACGAACCTCGGCCCGCCGTCGGGCATCTCGATCACCAACATCGGTGCCCGGCGGGACACGACATTCCTCGGCACCCTGGAGGACACGACCTTCACCATCCGGATGAACATCGGGTTCTCCTCGAGGCCCAGGGGATGGCCCATGAAGGTCGGGGACCTCGGGACCACCGGGTACACGTCGACGACCGCCGCCGACGTGGACGCGGACGGCGCCGCCGAGATCGCGGTCATCGCCGACTCCTCCGTGTACCTCTTCGAGTATGACGACCGGGACGGCGACGGCGACGTGGACCCGGCCGGGAACTGGCCCGCGCCGGCCCCGCCCTTCCGTCTCTTCGGGAGCCCGAACTGGACGCAGGCCCTCGGGGACCTGGACGGCGACGACTCCCTCGAGGTGATCGTGGTGACCGACTCGGGTGCGGTTCACTGCTGGCGCTCGACGGGAGGGGGTTACCCGGGAGCGGACTCGACGGGGGTCCTGCTCTCCTTCGGGGCGGCCGCCGTGCCGACGTGGCCCGCCATTCCCGCCGATCTCGATCGGGACGGAGCGGACGAGCTGTACGTGACGACCCTCGACGGGATGCTCCGGGGCTTCGACCTGCGCGGACCTTTCCCGGACACGCTCTTCACCGTCGCGCTGCTCGGCACGCTTCCGGTGGACACGCTTTACTCCACGGTCGCTTTCGGCGATCTGAACGGGGACGAGTTCCCCGACGGCATCGTGGCGTTCGTATGGTCCGACTCCGTCGACGTCCGGAGGTTCAATCGAGAAGGGCGACGGACCAACCGGCGGAAGTACCCCCTTCCGGAGGGGGTGTCCGACGACGAGAAGAGCCGGGTCTGGATCGGCATTGCCGACATGGATCGCGACCCGGGCGTCGTCGCCCCGGAGCTGTTCCTCGCCACCGAGGGAGGATGGGTCCAGCTCCTCGACTCCGGGGGCACGCCGCGTCCCGGGTGGCCCCGGACGGTGGTGCCGCCCATCAGCGGCCCGCCCGCCTTCGGCGATCTGGATGGCGACGGTCTCCTGGAGATCGTGATCGTCTCCGGGGGCCGCAGGGTCCACGCGTTCAACTACAACGGGACGGAGATGCCCGGTTGGCCCGTCATCCCCGACCTCGCCGACTTTCCCGGCTCCGACTGGCCGCCGCCCGGACCCGCCATCGCGGACGTCGACGGGGACGGGCGTCAGGACGTCGTGACGGGGTTCTCCGACTTCACCGTGCGGGCGATCGCGCCCGACGGATCCGAGGTGGACGGATTCCCACTCATGACGGGGGCCCCCGTCCAGTCGACGCCCGCGATCCTCGACGCCAACGGGGACGGCCGTCTCGATCTGTTTCTTCAGGCCCTGGACGGTTACGCCTACGGCCACATCCTGGCCGGGGTCCCCTCGCTCACGAACCCCGCGTGGGGGATGCTCCTCGGCGGACCTCGTCTCCACGGTTCCTTCGACGAGCGACGGCTCCCGCTTCTCCCGGGTCCCGGGTCGACCGTCCTCGTCGGAAACGCGTACGCGTACCCGAACCCGGCCCTCGAATACCATCGGAACGTGAAGATCCAATACACCCTCGGGGCCCGGCGCTCGGAGGTCACCTCGATCGACCTGGAGGTCTACGACGTCTCGGGGATGGAGATCCTCTCCCGGCGGGGGCCGACCGACCCCAACACCGATCACGTGATCGAGCTGCCGGTGAGCGGTTTCGCGAGCGGGGTCTACTTCTGCCGCTTGGAGGCGCGGTCGGGGGATCGATTGGAGAAGCGGTTGCTGAAGTTCGCGGTGATCCGATGAGAAGGGACGGAATGATCCGAGGACCTCGCCGGCGCGGCAAGGCGCTCGGACTCACGCTCTTGTTCGCGGCGCCGTGGCTCGCCGCGGCTCCTCCACCGTCGGTCGCCTCTCCTCCCTCGTCCCCGGTGGACGGATTGCGGTTGCGCCACGCCGTGCGCGAGGCGCTCGGTCCGGCGGCCGGTGCCCTCGCGATGTCGTTCCTCCCCGGTCCCCCGGAAATCGGCGACGAGGCGACCGGGGACGACTGGGGCTGGGTCGACGCGACCCCCCCCCAAGAGCCCCGCGGCGGGGAGAAATCGATCATGCGTGCAGTGGTCGCCTCCGCCATCCTTCCCGGGCTCGGCGAGCGGTACGGCGGCGCGAACAATCGGGCGAAGCTCTTCCTTCTCACCGAGACGGTGATCTGGACGGTCTTCACCTACCATCGCCTGCAGGGAGATGCTCGGAGAGACCGGCAGGAGGAGTTTGCGCTCTTCAAGGGAGGTGCACCTCGCGGGGGGGACGACGACTACTACGAGCACATCGGATTCTGGCTCTCCCTCGAGGAGTGGCACGACATCGTCCGGCGCGACGCCCGGCTGAGATTCCCGGACGACCCCGCCGCCCGGGAGGAGTTCTTCGAGAAGAACAAGCGCTACGACGAGGGCCAGGCGTGGACCTGGCCCGACGACGAAGTGCGCACGCGGTACCGGCAGCTTCGATCCCAGACCGAGCGATCCTACCGGAACGCGAGACTGGCTCTCGGGGCCGCCCTGTTCAACCGCCTGGCGTCGATGGTCAATGCCCTGTACGTGGTTCGGAGCCACAATCGGAGGATCCGGGCCGAAGCTCGCCTGGATCTTCGACTCGAGCCCCGACGGACGGTGAACGGTCCGCACCCTGCGACGTATCGTTCAGATACGACTCGGGTTCGAGCCCCTGCGGGTGCCCGTCCGGTGGGCGTCTCCACGATCTCGCGACGGCCCTTCATGAATAGTCCGGGCTAGTAGCGTCTCTTGCCGGGCTCGTCGCGAGATGCAGGCCAGGCCGTTCCCCTCCCTGCGCCCCGGCCCCTCGAGCGGCGATCGAGTCGCGAGGAGAGCGCCTTGACCGGCTTCCGTCTTTCTCTCGCCCTGGCCCCCGCGATCGGAGCGTCGATCTGCTCCGGCCCGCCGCCGGTTTCCGCGGCCGAAGGGGTCCGACTCGTCGCGGTTCCCGAGCTCGCGCTCACGATCGGTTCCGACGGCTCCGACTTCCGGGCCCCCGGCGGCGTCTCCCTCGATCCGTTCGGGAACGTGTTCGTCGCGGACACCGGGAACCACCGGGTCGTCCACTTCGATCCCGAAGGCCGCTTCGTGTTCGAGTTCGGGGGATACGGATGGGGAGATGGGGAGTTCTCGGGTCCCACCGACGTCTGCGCCCGCGAGGGTTTCCGGCTGTTCGTCGTGGACGAAGGGAACGAGCGGATCCAGGAGTTCGACATCGGGGACTCCTCCCCGGAGGGAACCGTCTTCCCCTTCCGCGAGGGTGCCGGCATCGGGGGGGAGAAGCTCGTGCGCCCGGTCCGGATGGACGCCGACGACGAGGGGAGGATCTACGTCTCCGATTCGCTCGGGCACTTCGTGTGGATCTTCGCTCCGACCGGTGAGCTGGTCGGCCGGCTCGGAGCGCTGGGGGAGGAGCCCGGCCGCTTCCGCTACCCGGCCGGCGTCGCGGTCGCGGGAAAGGGCCGAGTCCACGTCGCCGACGCCGGCAACGGACGGATCCAGGTCTTCGACGCGATCGGGAACTGGATCGCGGCCTGGAGCGGGCCCGCGGAGGATCCGCTCGTCGAGCCGACCGGAATCGACGTCGGCGCGGACGGCACGGTCTGGGTCGCCGACGCCGGAGCTTCCCGCATTCGCGCCTTCACCGCGACGGGAGTGCCTCTCTTCTCCTTCGGCGGCGGGGGCGACGGCCCGGGGCGCTTCGTCTCTCCCGTCGACGTCGCGGTGGCTCCGAACGGACGGATCTGGGTGGTCGACTCGTCTCGGGAGGTGGTCGAGCGCTACCGCATCGAGCGTGTCGCCGGCGACGAGTGATGCGCCGGCCCGCTCTTCTGGCGCTCACCGTTCTCGGGAGCACGGGCCCGATCCTGGCCTGCACTTCTCACCAGCCTCTGCTGCGGCAGCGGCTCGCCGCGCCTGGCTTCGTCGTCGAGGCGCTTCCGCCCTGCGACGGGGCTACGGCCCCGCCTCGGGCGAAAGCACCCCGTCTCCTCGCCAGACATGACGATCCACAGCCTCGCGACGAGCCTGGTGAGAAGTGCAGGCCGGATGCCGGCGCCGAGTGGGCCGCCCCCGAGACGACCGAGGTGTGGACCGCGGACGCGGTGGCTGAGGATCCTCCGGCTCCGATCGTCCTCGCCCACCGATTCCTCCTCGTCGGGTCCGAGAGCGTGACCCTTACGAGTCGCCCGCTGCTTCCCGAGACCGATTACCGTCTCGATCACGACGCCGGCACGATCCGGCTCGCCCGTCCGCTGCCATCCGGCGACACGCTGAAGGTCTCCTACGCCTGGGTCCCCGTCGAGCTCCCCCTCGACTTCGTCGCTCTGAGCCCGGGGGAGCCGACCCCACCCGACTCCACGCGGATGAGCGCGGAGACGCCCGGCTCCTCCCCGACCGATCGGCTCGCCCGTGCCGTCGACGAGAATCTCCTGATCGGCGGGGCGAAGACGTTCTCCCTCGAGGTCGGATCGAACAAGGACGCCGAGGTCGAGCAATCCCTTCGCGTCAGCGTGACCGGCCGCATCGGTGAGGACGTCCGGCTCACCGCGCTGCTCTCCGATCAGAACATCCCCCTTCAGCCGGAAGGGGAGACCCAGCGCATCGAGGAGCTGGACGAGATCCTGATCCGGGTCGACGCCAAGAGCGGATCCGCGACGCTCGGGGACTTCGTCGCCCGGCGCGAGGGAACCGCGTTCGGAGACTTCGAGCGGCGTCTCTCCGGAGCCGAGGGCAGGGTCGGGCTCGGCCCCGCCGGAGCCCGGGCGACCGGGGGGTCGACGCGGGGGAACTTCCGCACGCTGGAGTTCCGGGGCGAGGAGGGAAAGCAGGGTCCGTACGTTCTGGCGGGCGAAGGCTTCACGTCGACCGGCGTGATCGTGGCCGGATCGGAACGGGTTTGGATGGACGGCGTTCTTCTCACCCGCGGAGAGAACAACGACTACGTGGTCGACTACAGCCGGGGCGAGATCGAGTTCACGAACCGTCGGCTGGTCACCGTCGACTCGGAGATCGCGGTCGACTTCGAGTTCGCGGAGCAGGACTACCGCCGGAACTTCTACCTGGGAGAGGGGTCGTTCGCGAGTGAGGGGGGAGGGTTCACGTGGCGAACCTCGATCGCGGCCGAGATCGAGGACGAGGATCCGCTGAGCGCCGCGCTGACCGACGAACGCCGCGAGGATCTGAAGGCCGCGGGGGACGAGGCGGTTCTGGTGGAGGGGGCCACGTGCACCGGGGAGGGCGGTGACTACGTCGAGGTCGACGATCACTTCGAGTACGTGGGGGGCGACAGCGGCACCTGCAGCGTCGCGTTCACTGCCGTGGGCGCGGGCCTCGGGGGCTACGTTCGGGATCGCGCCCCGGACAGCGGCCTGACCTTTTTTCGATTCGTCGGCGATGGAAACGGCGACTACGCGCCGGGCCTCCTTCTTCCGGGACCGCGCACCGCGTCCCTGGCCGATTTGGGGGTGCGGCTCACGACGGGCGACTGGAAGCTCGCCGCCGACGGAGCGGTCAGCCGGGAAGATCGGAACACGCTCTCCTCCGTCGACGACGACGACAACGACGCGGCCGCGGGAAAAGTGGCGCTCACCTACGACCGGCCGGAGATGGAGGCGTTCGGAAGGCCGGTCCGGTTCACCGCCTCCACCTCCTACCGAGGAGAGGAGGCGGGATTCCGTCCTCTCGGCCGCACGCGCGACGCCTACCTCGGAGAGGTGTGGAACTTCGCCGACTCCTCCCGAGCGGACGAGACCGTCGGCGAGGTGGAGGCCCGGCTCGCCTCGGGGGACCGTTGGTCGCTCGGAGGGGGCGGGGGAATTCTCGATCGCGTGGGGAGGTTCCGGAGCGTTCGCCGCCACGGAGACGTCCACTGGAGCGGGTGGCGGGTGTCGCGGGCGGCATTCCGGGCCGAGGCCGTGCGCCGGGAGGACGACGCCGGAGCGGAGGGGGAGACCGTCAGCGACCTGCTCCGGTTGCGCGGAGAGCTGACGGGCCGACTCGGGTTCCTGCGGCCCGGGTTCACCTACTGGAAGGAGGACCGGGAGGCGATTCGAGCTACCGAGCGGCTCACCGGCGAGGACGAGGTCGAGGTCGGGGGCCGGCTGGGCATCGTCCCCGGCCCCGGGCTCTCCGCCGATCTCCGCGTCGCGCGCCGCACGACCGACATCGTCGAGGAGAGCGCCTGGGTGCGGGAGTCGGTCGGCCGCACCTACGAGGTGCGGGCCGACGCGACGCGGTCCCGCTCGGTGCGGGCCCGGTTCTCGTGGATCCGCCGGGAGCTCGACTTCGAGGAGGGGCGCGACGAGACCGACCGGACCACGCACCTGACCCGGAGCAGCCTCGACCACGAGAGCTTCGGGGGTCGCCTCCACGGCGAGTACGTGTACGAGACGACGTCGCGATCCTTCGCCCGGCGCGAGGGCGTCGATCCCGACCTCGAGGAGCCGACCCTCGCCCTCGACGCGAGCGCCCGCATCCGCCTCGGGGCGGCGCGGCGCGCGCGCGGGGGCGATGGCGAGACCCCCTCGACGCTCGGCCGGGTCCTCGCGGCGATCCGCAGTGAGACCCTCGCGCGGGTGGAGGAGGAGACGACCACCTCCGACCGGCGCCGCATCTACCTGCTCGACTTCTCACGCTTTCAGGACGACGCGACGACGGTCTTCGGCAAAATCTTCCTCCGTCAGGAGGTAGTCGTCTATCCGGGATCCGGCCCGCTCACCGTGACCGCCCGCTGGGAACGCAGCGACACCGAGGACAACCGCGCGATCTCGCGGCGGGTGGATCTCCTGACGCAACGCGCCGTTCTTCGCGCGACGAGTCGAGTCGGCCCGCGCTGGATCCTCGAGAGCCAGGGCACCCGTCAGACCGACCACCGGTCCGAGAACGACGCGGTGACCGGGGCGGCGTTGATCGACTTCGACGTGCTTCTGCTGGAGCTGCGCGAGGAGCTCACGTGGCAGCCGCGCCCGACGACGCGGTTCACCGGACGGGGCTCGATCGTCCAGGAGCGGAACGAGACGAACGGCGCGTCGATCCGAGGGCTCACCCTGGGGCTGTCGGCCGCCGCGCCGATCCTCACCCAGGGACGGTGGACGGGAGAGGCCTCCTGGACCCGGCCCTTCGACCGGGAGGGAGTCGACACCGCGGACCGGTTCCAGACCCGCGGGCGCGATCAGCTCGACTGGCGGACGTCCCTGGACGTCAAGCTCTCGGACTCGATCCACGCCTCGTTTACGTACTCGGGACGGTCGCTCGAGGGAATTCCGGCCACCCACCTCGCGCGGGCGGAAGCCCGCGCCCTGTTCTAGCCCGGGGAGGTGACCATGACCGTTGCGGGATCGATGCTCCGGATCCTCCTCGTCGTCTCGCTGGGCACGACGCCGGCCTCCGCAACGGAGCCGCCGCCTTCCCCCCGTTTCGTGCTCGAGCGATGGGCCCTCGAGGGGGACTCGCTGCTCGTCGCGGAGGACGTCCTTCCGCTCCTGCCCGGAGAGCCGGGGGACACGCTCTCCCCGGAGGCGGGGGAGCGGGCGGCTCGTCTCCTCGAGAGTCGACTGATCGAGGGAGGGTACTGGACGGCGCGGGTGACTCCACGGGTCCGGCCGGAGGGCGCGAGCCGCGACTCCGCCCCCGGATCCCCGGAGAGGGCCGTTCTCGCGCTGGCGATCGAATCGGAAGCGCCGGTCATGGTCGGGGAGATCGCGGTCCGGGGGAACTTCCACCTCACCCGGGAGGAGATCCTCTCGCGTATGGACGTCCGTCCCGGGCGTCCCTTCGACGTCGGGGTGTTCACGAAGGACGTGGCCCGCGTGCTTCGCGCCTACTCGGAGCGGGGGTTCCCTCGGGCCCGCCTCTACCCGAGCCGCTTCCGACGCACCGAGGACGGCCGCCTCGGAGTCGATCTGCGGCTCGGCGAGGGGCCGCGGGGCGAGATCGAGTCGGTCCGGGTGTTCGGGGCGGAGCAGACGTCCGACGCGGTGGTCGCCCGCATCGCCGGAGTCCGACCGGGAGACCGCTGGGACGTCCGCAAAATCGAGCGCATGGCCTCTCGTCTTCGCCGCGAGGGGCTGTTCACGACGGTGGGAGAGCCGCGCGTGGTCCGGGGGGGAAGGGACAATCGCCTCGGGGTGGAGATCGAGGTCCGGGAGGGACCCTCCGGCTCGATCTTCGGGGTCCTCGGCTACAATCCCGACCCCGCCGGCGGCGGATACCTCGTGGGTCTCGTGGACGTGAGTCTTCGCAACATCCTGGGCACCGCCCGCCGTGCGTCCCTCCGCTTCGAGCGCCAGGCCGGCGACGTCCAGGACCTCTCGTTCCGCTTCCGCGAGCCCTGGATCCTCGGGACGCCGCTCTCCGTGGAGGGAGGCGTCGCTCAGGCCAAGCGGGACACGCTCTTCTCCCGCACCGATCTCGACGCCGCGCTCGCCGTTCCGATCGGGGATCACGCCACCGTCCGGATCGCCGCGGAGCGTCGGGACAGCTCGTTTGACGATGCGCTCGGAGATCGGATTCATGAGACCGCGACGGGGGGCTCCGTCGGGCTCTCCACGGACCTTCGCGATCGGCGCGTCAATCCGAGCCGGGGGTGGAGGGCCGAGACGCTCGTCGGGTACCGCTCCACGGAATCGGACGAGCGGCGGACCCGTGTCGAAACCGGGGGACAGGTACTTCTCCCGCTCGGACGACGGTGGATCGTCTCCGAGGAGGTCGGGGCGCGCGGCGTCTGGTCGACGGGCTCCGAAGTGCCTCTCTACGATCAGTTCTTCCTGGGGGGAACGAACACGCTGCGGGGATACCGCGAGGAGCAGTTCCACGGGGAGAGGGTCTGGTGGATCCGCTCGGAGATGCGCTATCGTCTCTCGATCCGCTCCCGGATGTATCTCTTCACCGACGTCGGGGGCTACGACTTCGAGACCGCGACCCCGGAGGGACGCCGCCGGGTGCGCGACACGCTCGTGGGAGGAGGGTTCGGGCTCTCGCTCGAAACGCGCGCCTCGGGACTCGTCAAGCTCGAGCTCGCCCTCGGTCGCGGGGACGGTTTTTCCGACGCCAAGGTCCACGCCGGGCTCGAGCGGGAGTTCTGAGCGGGGGAGAGCGCGCGAGCCCGCCGAGGAGAGGACGAAGAGGGAATGAGCACGTGACCGGGAAGCGGCCGACGAAGGAGCAGCGCGAGCGGGCGGCGGCGTTGGCCGACGCGATCCGCCACCACGAGCGAAAGTACTTCGTGGAAGCGGCGCCCGAGATCTCCGACGCGGAGTTCGACGCGCTCGTGAAGGAGCTCGAGGCCCTCGAGACGGAGTGCCCGTCGCTGCGGACCCCCGACTCCCCCACGCAGCGGGTGGGGGGGGAGCCGCTCGCCGGGTTCGAGCCGGTGCGCCACGACGTTCCGATGCTCTCCCTGGCGAACACGTACAGCGAGGACGACCTCCGCGAGTTCGATCGCCGCGTTCGGGAGGGGTTGCCGGGAGAGGAGTTCCGCTACCACCTCGAGCTGAAGTTCGACGGGGTCGCGGTCGCCGCCCGCTACCGGGACGGGGTCTTCGCGCTCGGGGCCACGCGGGGGGACGGCCGGACCGGGGACGACATCACCGCGAACCTCCGCACGATCCGTTCCCTTCCGATGCGGGTCGACGAGCGCCGCGCGTTCGAGGTTCGCGGCGAGGTCTTCATGGGGCTCGCCGACTTCCGGGAGCTCAACGCCCGCCGGGCCGAGGAGGGTCTGGAGACCTACGCGAACCCCCGCAATCTGACCGCGGGGACCCTCAAGCTCCTCGATCCCCGTTTGGTGGCACAGCGGAAGCTGCGCATCTTCATCTACGGACTCGCGGACATGGAGGCGGCGGGCTTCGCCACGCATTGGGAGGCGATGACGTTTCTCTCCGGACTCGGATTCCCGGTCGACGCGAATCGGTTCCTCTGCCCCGATCTCGATGCGGTGCTCACTACCCTGGAGAGCTGGAGGGAGAAGCGGTTCGGTCTCGAATACGAGACCGACGGCATGGTGGTGAAGGTGGATTCCCGGCCACACCAGGCCCGCCTCGGTGCGACCTCCAAGGCGCCCCGCTGGGCGATCGCGTTCAAGTTCCCCGCGATCGGAGCGCCCACCCGACTGACCGGCATCACCGTGCAGATCGGCCGGACGGGGGTCGCCACCCCCGTGGCCGAGCTGGAGCCGGTGACCGTGAGCGGTTCGACCGTGAGCCGCGCCACCCTCCACAACCTCGACGAGATCCGACGAAAGGACATCCGCCCCGGCGACACGGTGATCGTGGAGAAGGGGGGCGACGTCATCCCGAAGGTGGCATCCGTCGTGCTCGACCGGCGGCCGAAGGGAGCGCGCCCCTGGCGCTTTCCGACACGCTGCCCCGTCTGCGACAGCGAGCTCGTCCGGGACGAGTCGGAGGTGGCCTTTCGGTGCGAGAACGTGACCTGCCCGGCCCAGATCGAAGGGCGGATCGAGCACTTCGCGTCTCGCGGGGCGATGGACATCGAGGGGCTCGGCACGAAGCTCATCGAGCAGCTCGTGCGGGAGGGACACGTGCACGACGTCGGTGACCTCTACTCTCTCTCGCTCGACGACCTCGTCGCGCTCGAGCGGATGGGAGAGCTCTCCTCTCGAAACCTCCTGGCCTCCCTTGAGAAGTCGAAGGAGATACCCTTCCACCGCGTCCTGTTCGCCCTCGGCATCCGTCACGTGGGCGCCCACGTGGCGCGCGTGCTGGCCGAGGCGGTCGGATCGATCCGCGAGCTGGAGCGCGCGACGGTCGAGAAGCTGACGATGATCCACGAGGTGGGGGAGGCCGTGGCCCGGTCGGTGGTCGACACCCTCCGTCGGGAGGAGATGCGGGCTCTCCTGGACAAGCTGCGCCGGGCCGGCGTGAACCTCGAACAGGCGGGCGAACGGGGTGAGAAGCCGCTGGCGGGCCTGACCTTCGTGCTCACCGGGACGCTGTCGGCGTGGACCCGGAACCAGGCGGCCGACCGGCTCCGGGAGAGGGGGGCCCGGGTCGCGGTGAGCGTGAGCCGGCAGACCGACTACCTGGTCGCGGGGGAGGCCGCCGGTTCAAAGCGCAGGAAGGCCGAGCGGCTCGGGATAACGATTCTCGACGAGGACGGCCTCCGGAAAGTCCTGGAGGAGGGCCCTCCGGCCTAGTCGCATTTCTCGCAAGGCTCGTCGCGACGCTGCGTCAAGCCGCGGTCGGATGGGGTTCCTCCCGAGCCTCGAAGCTCGCGGATGGGATCGCCGGGCACGACTCGATCCGCCCGTCTCGCGGCTCGCCACTCGGCCTGGGAGGAACCGCCATCCGACCGTCGACTCCCGCCCGCCCGCCCGTCCCGTTCCCGCGCGCGGCGGCTCCGAGCCGGGGCGCGGGACGGGACCGGGATCCTCGCTCGTCCTTCCCGCCCGTTTCGGCTATTCTCCCCACGCCTCGTGTGTCGACGATCCCCGTACCCATTGGAGCTTCCCGATGAATGAAAACCCCGCGAACTCCCGCTGCCTGAACTGCGACACCTCCGACTCCGAGATGCCCCTCATCTCCATCCGTTACTCCGGCCGTCCGCTCTGGGTCTGCTCGAAGTGCATGCCGGTGCTGATCCACGAGACCGATCAGATCAAGACGAAGCTCGAAACGGGGGACGCGAGGTAGCCTCCGGAACCGTTCCGAACGTTCGTGGAGGGACCCGGTGAGTCCCGCTCCGGCGCGGGATTTCGTGGCCCTTTCTCGGCTCCGTTGAGCGCCTCTGACTCGAACGACGCCGGCGCTCAAGGCGCTCCCCGCTACGGTCCGATCGGGAGGGAAGCGACACGGCCCCTTGATCGTGTGGCGGAGACGCCAGGAGCGATACCATGCGACACCGGCATTCGTGCCTCGGGGGCAGGTTCCTCGGAACCCTGCTTCTCGCGCTTCCCCTTCTCTTCCTGCCGGGCTGCTCCGACAAGAACGACTCCGACGCCGGAACGGGTCCCGGCCCGGGAGACGACAGCGAGCTCGACGCCATCCGGCAGCAGGCGCTCGACACCATCTCCTTCGTGAACGAGTTCGTCGACGACGCCGAGGCCTACAGCCAAGGAGACCTCTCCGGGGCGACCGAGGACCTCGGTCTTCCCTCCGGGTCCACCCTGCGCGCAGGGGAGCAGCCCGAGTGGGTGGACGAGCGAGAGAGGTGGGAGCTCGTCGTTCAGGACACCGTCGTCGACGCGAACGGCACCACCGTCGTGGACGTGCTCTTCTGGGTGCAGTACATCGATCCCCTCGGCCTGGCCCAGTATGAGCCCGATTCCACGACGTGGCAGGTGCTCGTCGATGCCGACATGTTCCTGGACATGCACGCCGAGGACGACGGGCAGGTGATCGACCTCGAGCTCGCCGTGGAGATGGACATGGCCCTCGGCGGACTGCCCGACGGACCGTACACCATCGACAGCACGGGACAGTTGGACATGGCCATGCTTTGGTCCGGCTTCGGGGAGGGAGACATCGATCTCGACGCCGCGATGGCGTGGGACATGGAGGTTCTCGCCCCGGCCAACGGCTGTCCCTCGGGCACCATGACGATCACGATGGAGGCCGGTTCGGGCGCTGCGGAGGTGTACACGCTCGACGCGGTGTTCGACGGTGACGCGGACTACACCTGGACGATGAAGGAAAACGGCGTCGTCGTCGACAGCGGCACCGAGTCGGCGGGGTGCAGTCCCGGCGTCTCCTGACGCCCGCACGCGCCTTCCCGATCGCACCTGGTGAGGGGGCCCCGACCGGTGTCGGGGCCCCTCGTCGTGGGGAACCTCGCGGGTCGCCCGAGAGCGGTCGATCCGGCGGCCGCGCCCGCCGCGCGTCAGCGGATGCGGACGATTCTCTCCGTGTCGACCCGGCCCGCCGACTCCGCCCGGATGAAATAGACCCCGGCGGGCACCGGGCGATCCCGGGCATCACGCCCGTCCCACTCCACGGGAACCACTCCCGGGGCGGTGACGCCGCGGTGGAGGTGCCGGACGAGCCCTCCCGTCGCCGAGTAGACCGACACGGCCAGAGGACTCCGCCGATCGAGACGCACCCGGAAGCGCGTCGTCGTCGTGAACGGATTCGGCGCTCCTCCGCTCAGCCGAAAGGAGACGGGCCGATCGACCTGCGGGGCGTCCAGGATCGACGGGTCGGGGACGATCTTGAAGATCGTGCCGCCCGCGCCGAACGTCGTCTCCTTGACGATGTAGAGCTCGCCGACGCCGTCCTCTCCGATGGCCGTAATCTGATCGATCGTGCCGCCGCCGATCGGCGGGTTCAGCTCCGCCGTCCGATTCGTCAGATCGTGAACGGTCGCTCCGTCGTAGCGGAGCGAATACACCTGGTTGCTGCAATAGTCCGCGTAGAAGTAGTGTCCGGAGAGTGCCGGCAAGACGCTGCCGCGGTAGACGCGGCCCCCCGTGATCGAACAGGAAAACACGTCGGTGGTGTGGGAGTATTCGTGAATCGGGTCCGTCAGTCCGGCTCCACAGGGACCGGGAATGTTGCAGTTGTACTCGTCCTGCGGGTCGAAACAGTGACTTCCCTCACGGATCCGCCACCCGTAATTCTCGCCCCCGCCGCTCGAGGCCGGCTGGTAGTCGATCTCCTCCCAGCAGTTCTGACCGACGTCGGCGATATAGAGGTCCCCCGAGCCCGAGTCGAAGCAGAACCGGTAGGGGTTTCGGAGGCCCAATGCCCAGATCTCGTCGAGGACGTTCGGATTCCCGACGAAGGGATTATTCGCCGGGATCGCGTAATTGCGGGTGGGATCGAGGGGGAAGTCGTCTCCGCGAACGTCGAGGCGAAGGACCTTTCCCAAGAGGGACAACCCGTTCTGGCCACTGTTCAGAGGGTCGTTCGCGCCGCCTCCGTCTCCGCTCGCCCAGTAGAGAAGGTCATCGGAGCCGAACTCGATGTGTCCGCCGTTGTGATTCGTGAACGGCTGCCCCACCGAGAAGATGTCGTGTCGCGTGCTCGGATCGACGCTGTCGGGATCGGTCGAAACCGTGAACCGTGCGATCTGGGAGGATCCCGCCGGCCCACCCCCCGTCCGGGTGTAGTACACGTACAGGTAACCGTTCGAACCGTAGTCCGGGTCGAACGCGAGCCCGAGCAGCCCCTGCTCGGTGTCGGCCGAGTTCACGAGCGACCGGATGTCGAGGTAGGGCCGCGCGAGCACCGAACCGCTCACGATGATCTTGACGAGTCCCCGCTTTTCGACCACGAAGAGGCGTTGGGTGTCTCCCGTCGGCGCAGTGACGAAAACGGGTCGGATGAACCCGGTGGCGACGTTCTCCGCCCGGATCATGGCGGTCGAGGAGGTTGCCAAGCCGAGCAGACCGAGGAATGCCAGGATGCACGTACGCTGAAAAAGGATCATGGATGTCTCCGAGAAGGGGATTGCGGAGTGAATAGGGAGAGCGGAGCAGGGGGCCGGAAGCGAACCGGTCCGCAGCGGCCCGATGTTATCAGACCGTTCACCAACGAGAAAGAGGAACGGGAGAGACGCCGCCGTCGCGTCCCCGTCGGTCGCGGCGGCAATGGTGAGCGGACACTCGGGAATGACGGGCCGACCTTGCTCGTTCCGCCCGTTTCGTCGCGAGAATGCGGACTGCCGCTGCCGTCGGAGAGCCTGGGGGGAACGCGGGCCGGGTGGCGGCCTCCTCCCAGATCACGATCGAATCATACCCGAACCGTGACTCAGGAAGAGCCGGACTCGCCGGAGAGAGGCACGCCGAGGTCTTCGTAGAGCTTCATGAGTTTCTGATAGACCCTCGAGCCTCCTCCCCGAACCTCCTCGAGGATCGCCCCCTCGAGCCTCTTGCGCGGCTTGGCCGGAACACCGGCCGCCAGCGTCCAGGCCGGAATCCGGTCTCCGTCCTTGAGGACGCCCCCGGCGGCGAGGAGAGCGCCCTCTTCCATCACGCATCCATCCAGCACCACGGCGTTCATACCGACGTAGGCGAAGTCCTCGAGGCGGCAGCCCTCCATGACGGCGCCGTGGCCCACGATCACGTCGCGCCCGATGATCGTGGCATTGGGCTCGTTGCAGTGGAGGACGGCGTTGTCCTGGATGCTCGCGCGCTCCCCGATCCGAATCACGTTCTGATCGCCCCGCAGGACCGCACCGAACCAGATGTTGGCTCCGGCCTCCACCACGACGTTGCCGATCACCACCGCGGTGGGGGCGACGAACGCGTCCGGGTGGATCCGGGGAGTCCAGTCCCTAACCGTCACGATGTGAGCCACGAACTCTCCCTTCGGTGGGGCCGCCCTCGCGGCCTGCCGGACCGGTCCGGCCGCCGGACTCCGGGTTCGGTGCGGCCGCCGGCCACCGGTCCGGTCGAGCCCGCTGAGAAGTGCAGGCTAGCGTCCCCGGAAGATCGGCGGACGTTTCTCGACGAACGCGGCCATTCCCTCCCGGGCATCCTGCGTTTCGAGGAGGGGCTCGAACAGCTCGCGTTCCAGCGCGAGCGCGTTGTCCAGGGACAGGTCGGAACCGTCGCAGACGGCCCGCTTGATGTGCTCGATCGCCAGCGAAGCGCCGGCCGCGACCCGGCGGGCGTACGCCATCGTCTCCTCGAGCAGTGAGCCCATCGGGAATAGGCGTTCCACCATTCCGAGCTCATGGGCCTCGCGCGGGTTCACCAGGGCGCCCGTAATCATCAGGTCGAGCGCCCTCGTCGGGCCGATGAGCCGCGGGAGGCGCTGCGTTCCCCCGTTGGCCGGAAAGAGCCCGAGCTTGACCTCAGGAAGGCCGAGCCGGTAGTCGCCGTCGCCGGCGAACCGGAGATCGCAGGAGAGGGCGATTCCGAGTCCCCCGCCCAGAGCGTGGCCTCCGATGGCGGCGATGAAGATCTTCGACGACGATCTCATCTTGACCAGGGTCTCGTGACCGAAACGGATGAGCTTCATGTTCCCGGCGGCCGTGCGCGACCGGAGCGTGTTGATGTCGGCGCCGACCGAAAAGAACCTCTCCATCGCGCTCTTGAGGACGACCACCTTCACCTCCGTCTGCCGGATCATCGAGTCGAGGGCGATGTCCAGGGCCTTCAAGAACTCGAGATCGTAGCTGTTCGTCCTCGGGTGATTCAGGGTGATGGTGCCGACGGCACCGTCGGCCGAAGCCAGGACGCGCGTTTCGCTCATACTCGCCTCTCCTCCTCCGACGGAGAGCTCAGCTCAGCGTCTTATGGGAGCCGTCGCACAGGGGGGGTGTCCGGCTCGTGCCGCATTGGCAGATGGCATAGTTCTTCTTCTCGGTGATCTCGTAGACGCACGGCGTCTTCCCCGTGCCAAGGCGATGGTGACTGCCGTCGCAGTACGGCTTGTCGCTCGATTCGCCGCAGGCGCAGAACGCCTTGGTTCCCTCTTCGACCGGACCGACCCACGGTCCCTTCCCGTAGGGCACGTCATCCTCCTGTCAAACGCTTCACGACGGACGGGCGCCGGACGGGGATTCTCGCACAAGGGAGAATCCCTGCCAACGCTCGACTCCGGTCCGGGCTAGAGCTCTCGGTAGACCGTGTCGTCGAACCCGAAGACGGCGCGCGACCCGGAGATCAGGATCGGCCGTCGAATGAAATTGCCGTCCTCGACCATCAGCCGGATCGCCTCGGTGCGGGAGATCTTCCGGTTCTTCAGTCCCATCTTGCGGTAGGAGGTGCTGCGCGGGTTCAGGAAGTCCTCGATCGGGCGCTTCCCGACGAGCCTCTTCAGCTCCGCCGCGCTCAGCGGCTCCTTCGCGGTGTCGCGGAAATCGTACTCGATCCCCAGTTCGCGCAAGAGACCTCTTGCCTTGCGGACCGTGCCTCAGGTGCCCTTTCCGTACATCCGGATCCGGGCCATCACTCCCTCCCCGTGAGACTCGCCACGAGATAGTCCTGGTTCAGCTCGTTGATGACGTCGCGCTTGATCTCCTTGGGACACACCGCTTCGCACTCGTAGTGGTTCGAGCAGTTGCCGAAGCCCTCACGGTCCATCTGCGCCACCATGGCGAGGGCCCGCCGCTTTCTCTCGGGCTGCCCCTGGGGCAGGTGGCGCAACTGGGAGATCTTGGCCCCCACGAAGAGCATCGCGGACGCGTTCCGGCAGGAGGCGACGCAGGCCCCGCACCCGATGCAGGAGGCCGCGTCCATGGCCAGGTCGGCATCGGCCTTGGCGATCGGCACCGCGTTGGCGTCGGGGGCACCGCCCGTGTTCACGGAGACGTATCCCCCCGCCTGGAAGATCCGGTCGAATGCGGTCCGGTCGACCACCAGATCCCGGATCACGGGAAACGCGCGGGCCCGCCACGGCTCGATGAAGATGGTGTCTCCGTCGCGGAAGTGACGCATGTGAAGCTGACAGACCGTCGTCGCCCGCTCCGGTCCGTGGGGAATTCCGTTGATCACGAGGGAGCACATGCCGCAGATCCCCTCGCGGCAGTCGTGGTCGAAGGCGATCGGCTCCTCCCCGCGGTTCTGGAGGTCCTCGTTGAGCTGGTCCAGCATCTCGAGAAACGAGGAGTCCGGGCTGATCTTCTTCACCTCGTAAGTGACGATGCTCCCCTTGTCCCGGGCATCCTTCTGGCGCCACACCTTCAGGGTCAGGTTCATCACTTGTAACTCCTCGTCGCGAGCCGGACTTCTTCGAACGTGAGAGGCTCCTTGTGCATGACCGGCGCCTCGTCCTCTCCCCGGTACTCCCAGACGCTCACGTGAGCGTACTCGGTGTCGTTCCGCTTCGCCTCGCCCTCGGAGGTCTGGTGCTCCTCCCGAAAGTGGGCTCCGCACGATTCGTCACGCTCGAGAGCGTCGCGGCACATCGTCTCGGCGAACTCGAGGAAGTCGGCGACCCGCGTCGCCTTCTCGACGCAGACGTTGAGCGACTCCGCCGTTCCGAGGACGTTGACGTCTTCCCAGTACTCGGCCCGCAGCTCGGGAATCCGCTCGAGAGCCCTCTTCAGACCCGCCTCGTTGCGGGACATGCCGCAATCCTCCCAGACGAGCTCGCCGAGCTCCCGGTGGAACGTATCGGGTGTGCGTCTTCCGTTCGCGCCGAGGAGCCGATCGATGCGGTTGCGGACCTCCTCGACGACCTTCCGGGCCTCGGGATGATCGGGCGCCACCTCCGGGGGCTTTCCCTCCGAGGCGAAATAGTTGCCGATCGTGTAGGGGAGGACGAAGTAGCCGTCCGCGAGCCCCTGCATGAGCGCGCTCGCCCCGAGCCGGTTGGCGCCGTGGTCGGAGAAGTTCGCCTCGCCGATCACGAAGAGACCGGGCACGGTGCTCATCAGGTTGTAGTCCACCCAGAGCCCTCCCATCGTGTAGTGGGAGGCGGGGTAGATGCGCATCGGCACCTCGTAGGGATTCTCCCCCGTGATCTTCTCGTACATGTCGAACAGGTTGCCGTAGCGCTCGCTGATCACCCTGCGCCCGAGGCGCTCGATCGCGTCGGCGAAATCGAGGTAGACCCCGCGACCGGTTTCGCCCACCCCTCGGCCCTCGTCGCAGACCTCCTTCGCGGAGCGCGAGGAGATGTCGCGCGGGGCGAGGTTGCCGAAGCTCGGATACTTGCGCTCGAGGAAGTAGTCGCGCTCGCCCTCGGGGATGTCTCCCGGGCGACGAGTGTCTCCAGGCTTCCTCGACACCCAGATGCGCCCGTCGTTGCGGAGCGACTCGGACATCAGGGTGAGCTTGGACTGGTGCTCGCCCGAGACGGGAATGCAGGTGGGGTGGATCTGGGTGAAGCAGGGATTCGCGAAACCCGCGCCCCGTTTGTGCGCGCGCCACGTTGCGGTGACGTTGCAGCCCTTGGCGTTCGTCGAGAGGAAGAACACCGGACCGTATCCACCCGTCCCCAATACGATCGCGTCTGCGACGTGAGTCTCGATCTTGCCGGTGATCAGATCGCGCGTGACGATGCCCCGCGCGCGCCCGTCGATTACGACGAGGTCGAGCATCTCGCTGCGGGAGTGCATCTCCACCGCGCCCGCCCCGATCTGCCGGCTCAGCGCCGAGTAGGCTCCGAGGAGGAGCTGCTGCCCCGTCTGTCCCCGGGCGTAGAACGTACGGGACACCTGAGCGCCCCCGAAGGAGCGGTTCGCGAGGTGTCCGCCGTACTCGCGGGCGAAGGGAACTCCCTGCGCAACGCACTGGTCGATGATGTTCGTGCTCACCTGGGCGAGCCGGTAGACGTTCGCCTCGCGAGAGCGGAAGTCGCCTCCCTTCACCGTGTCGTAGAAGAGGCGATAGACGCTGTCGCCGTCGTTCTGGTAGTTCTTCGCGGCGTTGATTCCGCCCTGGGCGGCGATGCTGTGGGCCCGCCGCGGGCTGTCCTGGTAACAGAAGCACTTCACGCGGTATCCGAGCTCGGCGAGGGTCGCGGCGGCCGACCCCCCGGCCAGCCCCGAGCCCACCACGATCACTTCGAACTTCCGCTTGTTCGCCGGGTTGACCAAATTCATCTCGAAGCGGTGCCGATCCCACTTCTCGGCAATGGCCCCGGACGGGATCTTCGCATCGAGCTTCATGCTAGTGACCTCCCGCGACGACCCGGACCAGTCCGAGCTGGACGGCCAACGGCATCGAGATGTTCCCGATCACGATCAGAATCGCGAGAATCGCGCCCCATCGCTTCAGGACGGGCTGGTACTTCGGATGATTCCAGCCGACCGATTGGAAGAGATTCGGAATGCCGTGGCTCAGGTGATAGCCCAGCAGGATCATGGCGATCATGTAAGACCAGGCGGCCCGAGGATCTCCGAACCCCTTGGCGACCATCGAATGGACATCGTGGCGACCGAGTGAGTCGTGCAGCTCCTTGAACGACGGATCCGTCGCGCCCAGCGTGAAGTGGGCCAGGTGGTACCCGAGGAAGATGAACACGAGCACACCGGTGTAGATCAAAGTGCGGGGAGCCAGGCCGAGCTGGACTTGGGCCGCCCGGCGGTATCGGACGGGACGCGCGACGCGGTTCAGGTACGTGACACGGATGGCGCAGATCACGTGGAGCACGAAGAGGATCAGCAAACCGCCCCTCATCAGCCAGAGCAGCTCCCCGAGGTTCTGAAGGAAGCTCGCGTATCGATTGAGTGCATGGGGCCCCAAGAAGAGCTGCAGGTTCCCCAGCATGTGTACGATCGTGAAAAGGACGAGCGCGAGGCCGGTGAGCCCCATGATCATCTTCATCCCGATCGAGGAGTTCCAGATTCTCGACCACAGATTCATTCGCCGTCTCCCGGGAGCCCCGCTCCCCGGTCGGATGGAACTCGAAAACAGATCGCAACGCATGCTACGCCGCGAAGGGGGGGGTGACAAGGCAGCTAGTCCCGGTAGCGTGCCGCCTCGCGCGGGCGGCCGAGCCGCAGCAACAGGTAGATGAGTCTCTCCCGCGATCCCCGGTCCTCGGGGGCGAGGTGGTGCACGACGACGAGCGCCGCCACCGCCCCCTCCAAATCGCCCCGGCTCTCGAGCAGCGCGGCGAGCTCCCGCTGGGGCGCGGGATCGGCGGGATCGAGAGCGATCAGGTCGCGTAGCTCCCGCTCGGCGCCCGCGTCCTTGCCGGCCAACCGCAGCGTGCGGGCGAGATCCACTCGCATCGGGGCGACCTCTCCGCCCGCGGCGATCCGGTGCCGCAGGTGCGCCTCCGCCTCGTCGATCTCACCGAGCACCAGGGCCAGCCAGGCGCGACGCAGGGTCATCTCGGGGGTCGCGAGCAGGCCGAAGCCGCCGCGGTCGATGCGGTCCGCCCGCCGGTAGTGGCGGGCGGCGGCCTGCGCCCTCTCGCGATCCACCGGGTCCAGCGGCGCGCGGTGCTTCCGGAAGGCCTCGGACACGGGCACGCGGACCTCGCGATCCCACCGCTCCGCGCGGGTGCGGTGGGCGTTCACCAGGGCACTGTGCGCCACCAGGAGCCCCACGACCGCGACCCCGACCGCGGTCACCCGTCCCGCCCCCGTCAGCCGCCCCTCGGCCCGGAGCGTCACGTTCTGCAGCGCGACGTCGGGCATCCGGAGGAGCCTCCCCCCGATCCACGCGAGATAGGCCGTACACCCCGCCATGCCCATCGCCATGAGCACCGGGATCACGTCGTAGACCCCGCGGAGCGCGAAGAACGAGAGCGCGAACACCGCCGCGAGGACGATCTCCTCCGAGAGCGGGAGGTCGTACGCCCGGAAGAACGTCCCCGTGCGGGGAGAAGGCTTGGCCGCGGCCGGAGGCCCAAAGCCGAAGTAGAGCGCTCCCTTCGGGCAGACGTTCACGCAGTCGAGGCACTTCATGCACCCCGGGTCCACGACCATTCCGTACTCCCGCACCTCCTCGTGCACCCGCACGTTCGAGGAGCACGAGACCGTGCAGTGACCGCACTGACGACACGCGTCGGTGACCCGGATTCGCCCCGGGGCGAAGCGGTCGACGGGAGCGAAGAACCCTCCGTAGGGGCACCCGTACGAGCAGTACGCCTTCGCGCCCATGAGGTAGACCGTGACGAAACCGCAGATGAGGAGAAACGGCATCGCGACGGCGAGTCCCGGCATCGTGGCCCAGAAGTGCTCGGTCGTGAGGTGGCTCGTCAGCCCGGGGAACGGCGGGGGCGGGGTGAAGTGGGAAACCGCCCCGGGGAGGAAGCGCTCCAGAAGCGGGAGGAGCGCCACGCGCTTGAACGTCGGCCAGACGAACATGTAGAGGGCGAGCACGAGCGGCGCCCACAGCAGGAGGCGCGATCGGAAGGTCTCGGTCTCACTCCGAAACGCTTCATGATCCAGGCGCACAGATCCTGGAGGGCCACGACGTGGCACCCCCAGCCGCATACGAAGCGTCCGAAGACGAGAGTCGAAAGAAGGGCCAGGACGAAGAACAGGAAGCCGGCGTTGAGCTCGCCGAGCTCGAGAGTCCGCATCGACTCGGACGGCTCGACGGGCGAAAGCGTCCGGCCGGCGACGAGCCAGTGCACGACGTGAATCAGGATGGCGACGTGCAGGGCGCCGAGCACGAGGGCCCGGCGCTTCCCCATGGGGGACTTCCGGACGGGGTCCCGGATCGGAGGCTCTCCGGGAAAGACGGGGTAGGGGAACGGGCGGGCGCCGTCCGGGGCCGTCGGGACACGTGGGGCCGACGGCCCGCAGGACGGCGCGCTCATGACCCCGGCCGGGTCAACCCTCCGTCGGCTTCAGCTCGGCGCGGCCCGGAAAGACCCGGTCCACCGTGCTCTTGTAGATCTGGGCCGGGTTCCCGTCCTCGCCGACGCGGAAGTAGACGAACTTGTCGTCTTCCTCCTTCGTGTCACCGAAGAAGACCGACGTCACGGTTCCGTCGACGAACGTGATCTCGGCGCGACGCGCGCCCTCTCCGAGGCCGTAACGTTCGTCGTCCCCCGGCTCCACGACGTCGTTCGCATAGAGATTGCAGAGCGTGCTCACGATCCCGTCGGCCTTGTTCTTGTCGAACTCGCCCGCCGTGTCCGGCTTCCAGGTCCACTTCGTCCGATCGACCTCGGCGTCCTCTTCCTCGGGCTCCTCGAACACCTTCTCCAGCCGGATCTCCTGCTCTCCGTCGCGGAGCACCACCCGGTCGACGTCGTTCCTCTCCGCCTTGTGGATCCGCAGCTCGATCCATCGCTTCGCGTCGGGCGGCTTGGGCTCCTCGCCCCAGATCCCGAACGAGGAGCGGAGCGAGGCGCTGGACAGGAAGACGTCGTGAACCCCGTCGCGGCGGACGAACGTGCCTCCCCGCGTGGCCGCCTTCCCCACGACGAGGTGGAACATCTCCGAGCCTCCGTCGCCGAACCCGAGGACGTGGAGCCCCGTTTCGTCGTCGATCTGGTAGTCGGACAGCACCTCTTCCGTGGAGGAGCGCAGCTCGCCGGTGAGCCCGCCGAGATCGTCCAGGAGCCGCTGGACGAGATCGTCCTTCGCCTTCCAACCCCACCGGGAGGCGACGATCCACCCATCGCTCGACCTCTGGAGCTCGATCTCGTCCTCGGGGGCCGTTCCGAGCCAGGCCTTGACCGACGAGATCGACCCGGGGTCGATTCCCGCCGGGAGGATCTCGACGAATCCTCCGCCCTCGGTGGTCGCGTAGCGGCGCTGGGACGTGGTGTACGAGAGGGCAGCCAGCGCGATGAGAACCAGCGCGAGGATGCCCAGAGTCTTCCGGCTCATCATCGGGTCGATCCCCCTGCCGAGCGTTCGAGGCGCTCCGCGTACTCCTCGGCCTCCCGCCGGCGCTTGATGCGCAGTCCCAAGCCGAACACCGCGACGACCACCGGGACCAGCGCCATGTTCACGATGCGGAACGCGAGCTTCTTCCCGTCCGAGACCTCACCGAACGTGCGCTGGGCGAAGCTCTTGGACCGGATCGAAATGAGGTCGTCCCCCGAGGTCAGCGCGTCCACCGAGTTCAGGAGGAACATCGCGTGGCCGGCCTGGTCCAGGAGCAACTCCTCGAAGAGCTTGGCGCACCCGATGACGAGCAGCCGCCCGGACTCCGGAGCGGGCTCGGGACCGGCGACCTCGTCCCCTTCCTCCGCCTCGGCGGGTTCCTCCTCGTCTTCCTCCCCCTCGGTCTCGTCCGCCCCGGTGGAGGGCCATTCCGGCTTCTCCCCGTCCGCCCACGGATCGGGGAAGACCCCTTCGACGAGCACCGCGAGCGTGGGGTGCTCGAGCGGGGGATGGCCGGCCGGGTCGATGTCCGTGGGGGCGAGCGCTCCCGCCGGCTTCTCGATCGTCCAGCTGTTCGCGCTCCCGGTGAAGACGGTGGTGGCCGTCAACCCCTTCTCCTCGAGGCCCGCGTCGTCGATCACGACCTGCGTGCCCCAGAGGTAGAGGAGCTCGGGAACGCCCGCGGTGATCGGGATGTCCCGGGAGATCGCCTCTCCCATCACCCGGATCTGCATGGGCGCCTGCACCGGCTCCGACATCTGGAAGCGGATGCCGCCGATGTTCGCGGTGCGCGGAATCGCGAGGGTCGCCATCTGCTGATCGAACAGGAGGCGGTCGTCGATCCGGATCCCGAACTCGGAGAGCAGATCGTTGATGCCCAGCGTCTGGGGTCGGACCGTGATCTGGTAGCCGCCGCGCGGAGAGGCGCTGTAGTCGTACGTCGTGGCCTGCGCGGCCACGATGACGTTTCCTCCCCGGCGGAGAACCTGGTAGATCTCCCAGCGCTGCCGATCGTTCAGCCCCCGGGGGGCGAGGACGAGAAGGGAGCTGGCCTCTTCCGGGATCGCGCTGTCCTCCGTCAGCTCGATCGGGCGCACGTCGTATCCCTGTCCTCGGAGATACTCGGGGATCGGCTGGAAGGGGTCGTTCGGCTCGGGCAACGGCTGCCCCGACTGGAGATAGAAACTCGCGATCTGAGGATCGATCGGCTCCTTCGTGGAGTAGATCGCGAGGACCGGGTCCTCCTCCCGCGTGAGCTTCACGATGCGGGAGAGGAGCTCGTACTCGAGGCTACCGAGATTATCGGGGAGGATCTGCGGTAGGATCTCCTCCGGCTCGTCCTTGTAGCCGATGGCGATCGCCGAGTAGACGAGCTTGATGGCCATCGCGTCGCGCTCGAGGCTCTGCGCCTGGAAGGGACGGATGCCCTTCCCGATCAGCGCCTCCTCGAGCTCCTCCGACTCCTTCGGATCGACGAGCTTGAAGTCCAGCATGCCCTTCGACGCGATCGAGAGCTCCTGCAGCTTGTCGGTCACGTCCTGCCGGAGCGTCTTCAACATGGCCGGCATCTCGCTCTCGGGGGTCACGTAGTACTTGATCTGAACCGGGACCTCGAGGGAGGCGAGGATGTTCTTCGTGCCCTCCGAGACGGTGTAGATCTTCTCCTCGGTCAGGTCGAAGCGCCCGACGCCGAGGCTCGAGACCGTCTGGTTCAGGAAGATCGCGATGCCCAGAAGGAGCAACGCTCCCACCGTGAGACCGGTACGGAAACTGATTCCTTTCGCCGTCATCTCATCGCCTCCTAGTACTTCCGGCTTTCGAGGGAGTACGTGTTCAGCACCAGGAACACGACCGAGATCGAGACGAAAAAGACCACGTCGTCGAAACCGATGACCCCGCGCTGAATCCCCTCGAAGTGGGAGGAGACGGCGAACGACTTGCTCAGCACCGATCCGAGCCCCGGGATCCAGCCGTCGAGGATGGCGACGAAGAACGGGGTGCCCGCCAGCACGAACAGGGAGCAGGCGAGAAGCGCCAGCACGAAGGCGGCGATCTGGTCCTTGAAGAGCCCCGAGATGAAGATCCCCACCGACAGGAACAGGCCCCCGAGCAGAACCGATCCGAAGTACCCGCAGATCACCGCTCCGGGATCGGGATCCCCGATCCAGGCCACCGTGATGGGGATCGTGAGCGTGCCGGCCAGAGCCAGGCAGAAGAAGACGAGGCTGGCCAGATACTTGCCCAGAACGATGCTCGACGGCCGCATGGGCAGAGTCATCAGGAGCTCGAACGTCCCGAGCCGTTGATCCTCGGCCCAAAGCCGCATCGTCAGCGCGGGAATGAAGAAGAGAAGATAGAGCGGAAGGGTCCCGAAGAAGTCGCGCATGTCCGCGACCCCCGCCAGGAAGAAGCCGTTCGTGTAAAACCCGCTCGTGAGGAGCAGGAACACGATGATGAAGATGTAGGCGATGGGGGAGTGGAAGTACGCTCCCATCTCCCGGCGGAAGATGATGGCGGCGTCTCTCATCGCTTGCCACCCCCCGTTCCGGACTCGGCCGTCAGCTCGATGAACGCCTCCTCGAGCGTCGGCTCCATCGAGTGGAGCTCGAGCAGGGTCCACCCCTTGTCCCGGGCCAGGTCATTGACGTCCCGGCGAAGGTCCCGCTCGAGAGCGGTCTCGACGATCCAGACGCGGCCCGGCCCCTCGCCGTCGCCCGACGGAGTGACGGAGGTCACGCCCTCGAGCGACTTCAGCGCCTCGCCGCCTCCCTCGCCCGCGTCCCCGAGATCGATCCGGTAGCGGTTCATCCGCCGCGCCTGCCGCCGGAGGTCGTCGACGAGCCCGTCGGCCACGATCTCGCCCTCGTTGATGATCACGATGCGCTCGGTGACCGCGCTGGCCTCGGCCAGGATGTGAGAGGAGAAGATGACGGTCTTCGTCTTCGCGAGATCCCGGATCAAATGGCGGATTCCGATGATCTGCCTCGGGTCCAGGCCGGAGGTCGGCTCATCGAGGATCAGCACGGCGGGATCGTGGACGAGCGCCTGGGCCAGGCCCACCCGCTGCCGGAAGCCCCTTGAGAGCTCGTTCACGTTCCGGTAGAGGACGCTGTGGATGCTGGTGGCGTCGTAGACCCAGTCGAGTCGCTGGGCCAGTTGGGTTCCATGCAGCCCCCGAGCCCGCGCGACGAACTCGAGGTAGGTCACCACCCGCATGTCGTCGTAGAGGGGCGCCACTTCCGGCAGGTAGCCGATCTTGCGCCGGACCGCGAGCGGATCCTGGGTGACGTCGATCCCGTCGACCGTCACCCGTCCCTCGTCCGGGGAGAGGAACGTGGTGATGATCTTCATGGCCGTGCTTTTCCCAGCCCCGTTCGGTCCGAGGAAGCCGAGCACGCGGTTCTTCTCGACGGAGAAGGACACGCGGTTCAGGGCCACCGTCGTCCCGAAGGACTTCGATACGCCATGAACTTCAATCATTTCAACACCTTAGGGTTGGTTGCTTGAGGGGTTTGAGAAGTCGTTCGCTCTCTGAGAAACGGGGGCAAATCGTAGCGGATTCTCCCCGGGGGGCCAAGCCAAAGTTCGTGGACTCTGCTCTCCGGGGGGAGGTACCCCGGGGCGAAGTCGAGGTTCCCGCCATCTCGCGGCGAGCCTGGTGAGACTCGCCGGCCGGTCCGCGCTCGACCTCACCGGGGGAGCGCGGGAAGAGGCGCGGCCCGACTACGGCCCGGGGACCGGGGACGCCGGGATCCGCGCCTACCGCTGCGCGGACGGAACCCAGGCGGTCGTCCGCCCCCCGATCGTGAGGAACTCGATCGGCTCTCCCTTCACCGTGCGGGCGTCCGACCCCCGGCCCCAGCGACGGTGGAAGAGCCACGTCCGGGGGAAGCGGCTCTTGTCGGCGTCGACGCGGACCGCACGCCGGACGACCGAGACCAGCTTCGCGCGGAGGCGCCGGGCCTCCTCAGAGGAGAGGGAGCGGGCCCGACGCCGGGGATCGATGCCCGCCTGGTAGAGAACCTCGTCCGCGATCCAGTTGCCGACGCCGGCCGCGAACGCCTGATCCATCAGGAGGCTCTTGATCCGCGGGGCCCGCTCCCGCAGGAGCACCGCGAACCCTCCGGGGGACGGCGGATCGAGCAGCGGATCGAATCCGAGGAGGCTGATCGGGGGCTCGCCGATCGGATCGTCCCGGAGCCGGATCCGGCCGAGGCGCCGTGAGTTCGTCATCGCGAGCTCGCCGCCGTCGTCGAACGAGAGTCGGATCTTGGCGAACCGGGGAGGCCACCGGCCGTCCCGTTGCCGGGGGCTCGACGCGAGCCGGGCCGGGACCTCGTCGGGAGTCCGGAACGCTCCGGTCATGCCGAAGTGGAAGAGCGGGTGGGGCGGGGAGTCGAGCTCGAACCAGAGGTGCTTGCCGCGCCGGTGCACGGCCATGACGCGGGCCCCCGTCAGCGCCCGTCGGACCCGGCCGGGATTCACCCCGTCGTAGACGATCGCGTCGGAGGCGCACCGGACCCGGGTGATCACCCGGCCCCGCCCGACCGTCTCGGCCAGCTTGCGTCCCCGCTCGACCTCCGGCAGCTCCGGCACCGCTCTCGCGTCCTCTCCTCGGATCCTCCGGCTCTCCGGAGAGCTCCGGAAGCGCCGCGCGAAACATTGTCCCTTGCGGGTCGGCCCGGCATACTGAGTGACCGCGGAATGAGCGACCGCGAGAGGATCGTGCGCCGGGCCCCGCTTCGGAAGGAGAGCGCCCCCGATGGCACTCGAACCGATCTCCCGTCTGTTGCAGGGGGAAGTCGACCTCGGCACGACGGTCACTGTCAAGGGGTGGGTCCGGACGCGCCGCGACTCGAAGGCCGGCCTCTCGTTCATCCAGGTGAGCGACGGCTCCGCGTTCGATGCGGTCCAGGTCGTCGCCCCCGGGACGCTTCCGAACTATCAGTCGGACGTGAAGAGGATCTCGGCCGGGTGCTCGGTCGTCGCGACCGGCGAGCTCGTCGAGAGCCAGGGGAAGGGGCAGGCCGTCGAGATCCGTGCGTCGTCGATCGAGATAGTGGGATGGGTGGACGACCCGGAGACGTATCCGGTCGCGCCCAAGCGCCACACCTTCGAGTACCTGCGGGAGGTCGCGCACCTGAGACCCCGGACGAACACGTTCGGGGCGGTGGCCCGCGTGCGACACTGCCTCGCCCTCGCGATCCACCGGTTCTTTCACGACCGCGGCTTTTACTGGATCCACACCCCGATCATCACCGCCTCCGACGCCGAGGGGGCGGGGGAGCTGTTCCGGGTCTCCACCCTCGATCTCGCGAACCTCCCGCGCACCGAGAGCGGCGCCGTCGACTTCGACCGTGACTTCTTCGGGAGGGAGGCGTATCTGACGGTGTCCGGACAGCTCAACGTCGAGACGTACTGCTGCGCGCTGAGCAAGGTCTACACGTTCGGGCCGACGTTTCGCGCCGAGAACAGCAACACGAGCCGCCACCTCTCCGAATTCTGGATGATCGAGCCCGAGGTCGCCTTCGCCGATCTCGACGACTGCGCGACTCTCGCCGAGGAGTTCCTCAAGGCGATCTTCAGCGATCTCCTGCAGCGGCGTCCCGACGACATGGAGTTCTTCCGGAAGCGGATCCACCCGGAGTGCATCGAGCGGCTGGAAAAGTTCATCGAGGCGAGCTTCGAGCGGATGGAGTACACGGAGGCCATCGCCGTCCTCGAGAGGGCTCAGGCGAAGGGGACGAAGTTCGAGTTCCCGGTGAGCTGGGGCATCGACCTCCAGTCCGAGCACGAGCGCTTTCTCACCGAGGAGCATGCGGGTCGCCCGGTCGTCGTGATGAACTACCCGAAGGAGATCAAGGCGTTCTACATGCGTCTCAACGACGACGAGAAGACCGTGGCGGCGATGGACGTCCTCGCCCCGGGCATCGGCGAGATCATCGGGGGATCCCAGCGCGAGGAGCGGCTCGACGTCCTCGACCGGCGCATCGACGAGATGGAACTTCCGCGGGAACCTTACGGCTGGTACCGCGACCTCCGCCGCTACGGCACCGTGCCCCACGCCGGTTGGGGCCTCGGCTTCGAGCGCATGATCCAGTACGCCACCGGAATGGCGAACATCCGCGACGTGATCCCTTTTCCCCGGACGCCGCGGAGCGCGGAATTCTGAGGGGGACTGCAGGTGGGACCCGCCCTCCTACCGTGTCGATAGGCGCGGTCTCGACGGGGCCTCGGGGTGGACTCCGTGCTCAAACACCCCTCCGGCTTCGCTTCGCTCGCCTCCGGGAACTGCGCGCGGAGCCCACCCCCTCGGCCCCTCGATTGACGTGTTCGGAAACCGGGCGAAGCTCGGCCCGCGGCACTTCTCACCGGAAGAGCGACTTCACCTTGCCCCAGGAAGACGACTCGACCGAAATCGTGCCGCCGGGGTCGTAGACGTACCCCTCGATCGCCGCCAGGAGCTCGACGGGACAGAGGTCGTCCTCGAACGGGATTCCGGGGCAGATCGGGGACCCCTCCGTTCCCCATCGATAGGAGTGGGTCTGTCGACTCTCCGGAAAGCAGGAGCCGCAGGCGGGCTCCCCCGTCGGCCCGAGCGCGGAGGCCTGATCCGTGGAGATCCCGCAGGGATTACCCGGTGCCGGACCGATCGTGTACGTGACCACGGCGTATTGGTAGACGGGGGCGTACCAAGTGTGGTGGTTCCAGCCCATCGTCGGCAGGAATGGTTGAGAGTACGGCCCGGGATCATCGGGACAGGGATCGGGGTAGTTCCCTTCCACCGAAACGGTTCCCGTGAAACCGTAGCCCGCGGGACTGCCCGTCATCACGTGAAGAAACGAGTCCGTCACGACAGATCCGATGTCGCTACAGATACGAACCGGACCATAGGCGATTCCGAACCGCTCTCCCGGATCCCACCCCGACCAGATCCAAACCCACCCCGAGCACAGGTTGTAATAGGCGATGCTACACGTACCCCCGGTGAGCCACCGGTCTTCTCTCATCTCCGCCGGTGCCCGGGCCGGCGTTTTCTGCAGGGCCGCCGCAGTTGCGGCGAGGGCGAGACTCAGGAGGGCGGCCGCGAGCACCGGCCGCGGACGAAGCCTTAGCAGGTCGAAGCGCATGGGGACCGCCTCAGCTCAACTCGGATCCGGGAGGGCGTCTCCATCATAAACCGGACTCTCCACTCGACTCCAGCCGCTCGGTGCCCCTCGCGCGCTTCGCCCTTCAGCCCCAGTGGGCCGTCCGCCCACCGCAAACCCGACCCCCCGCTCGTTTGACTCGCCGCCTCTTCTCCCCGTAAAGTATCAGCCCCTCGATCCGAGAACGGGGAGGCAACGTTGCCCCACGTGCAGTTCACGCGCCACCTGAACCTCCACTTCCCCGAGCTGCGCGACGTCGACGTGGAGGGAGGGACGGTGGCCGAGATCATGGACGCCCTCGACCGGCTGCACCCGGGCCTCGCCGCCTATCTCGTGGACGATCGGGGCGCTCTGCGCCCCCACGTGAACGTGTTCATCAACGAAGAGCTCCTGACGGACCGGACGTCGCTCAGCGACCCCGTCGGGCCGTCGGATCGGCTCTTCGTCATGCAAGCGCTGTCGGGGGGTTGATCCCCGAGACCCGATCATCCCGCTCGCCGCCCGGCAGACGCTACCGGAGGAAGACGATGGCAGCTCCCTCGGACACCCTCATCCTCGGAACGCGGAAGGGCCTCTTCGTCCTGGCCCGCGGAAAGAGCGGCTGGCGCGTGAAGAGCCATTCCCACGCGGGATCCCCGGTCCCGTACGCGAAGCGCGATCCCCGCAGCGGAGTCCTCTGGGCGAGCCTCGATCACGGGCACTGGGGCTGCAAGCTCCAGCGCTCCCGCGACGGGGGAGGGAGCTGGGAGGAGGTCCCGGCGCCGAAGTTTCCTAAGAGCGCCCGGGTCAAGCCCTGGACGACGACGAAGTCCCGGCCCGCGACCCTTCGCTACATCTGGGTCATCGCGCCGGGCGGCGACGACCGGCCCGACACGCTGCTTCTCGGCACCGACCCGGGCGGCCTGTTCCGCAGCGACGACGGCGGCGACTCGTTTCGCCTGATCAAGGGTCTGTGGAACCACCCGACGCGTTTCGAGAAGTGGTTCGGGGGCGGCCGCGACCTGCCGGGCATCCACTCCGTCTTCGTGGACCCGAGGGACAGCCGACGCGTTCTCGTGGGGATCAGTTGCGCCGGGGTCTTCGAGACCACCGACGACATGAAGAGCTGGCGGCCGCTCAACCGCGGAATGCTGGCCGACTTCCTCCCCGATCCCAAGGCGGACGTGGGTCAGGACCCCCACTACTTCGAGGCCTGCGCGGCGGCGCCGGACGTCCTCTGGCAGCAGAACCACGCCGGAGTCTACCGGAGCACCGACGGGGCGAGGAGCTGGAAGCTCCTCACGAAGAAGGGGGACCTCGCCTATTTCGGCTTTGCGATCGCCGCCGACGAGCGGGACTCCGAGTGCGCCTGGGTCGTTCCCGCGACGTCCGACACACTGCGGTACGCGGTCGACGGGAAGCTCTGCGTCTGCCGGACCACGGACGGCGGGAAGACCTGGAAGGCCCAGCGCAAGGGCCTGCCGCAGAAGAACTGCTATGACGTCGTCTTCCGCCACGCGCTGGACAAGTCGCACGGCACCCTGGCCTTCGGCACGACCACGGGCAACGTGTTCTGGTCGGGCGATCGCGGGCGGTCGTGGGACTGCCTCGGAGCGAGTTTCCCCCCGGTCTACTCAGTACGATTTGCCGACTGACCGTCTCGGGGGCCGCGCCTTCGCGCGCCGCATCGCGCGTCCGTTCACGTTCGCTCTCGCGCTCTCCTTCGGCCCGATCTCCTGCGGGGGAGAGGCGGGCGACGGACAGCCCGCGGGGGGAGGATCCACCATGCAGACCCCGCCCGAAGGCCGAAACCGTCTCGCGTTCGAGACCAGTCCGTACCTCCTCCAGCACGCGGACAATCCGGTGGATTGGTACCCGTGGGGGGACGAGGCGTTCGAGCGAGCGACGCGGGAGGACAAGCCGATCATCGTCTCGATCGGGTACTCCTCGTGCCACTGGTGCCACGTGATGGAGCACGAGTGCTTCGAGGATCCCGAGATCGCCGCGATCATGAACGAGCACTTCGTCTGCGTCAAAGTCGACCGGGAAGAGCGTCCCGACGTCGACGAGATCTACATGACCGCGGTCCAGATGATGGGGGTCGGTGGGGGATGGCCTCTCAACGTGTTCGTGACGCCCGACGGGGTCCCCTTCTTCGGGGGCACGTACTTCCCGCCGAAGACGTACGCGAACCGGATGGGCTGGCCCGATCTGATGCAGAGGATCTCGGCGGCCTGGAAGGAGGACCGGTCCCGGATCCTCGAGCAGAGCTCGAAGCTCGTGGAGGCCCTGCGCTCGAGCTCTCGGTACGCGGCGGCGGACGATCTGCCCGAGCCCGATCTCCTCGCGCGAACGGCGCGAAACCTCGGGGCCAACTTCGACGAAAAGTACGGCGGCTTCGGGGGCGCGCCGAAGTTCCCGCCGCACCTGGCCCTGCGCTTCCTGCTGCGGCACCACGTCCGCACGGGGGACGAGAGGCCTCTGGAGATCGTGGAGCACACGCTGCGCCGGATGGCGGCGGGCGGCATCTACGACCAACTGGGCGGGGGCTTCCACCGCTACTCCACCGACGAGAGGTGGCTCGTGCCCCACTTCGAGAAGATGCTGTACGACAACGCCCAGCTCGCCCGGGCGTACGTCGAGGCCTTCCAGGTGACGGGAGACCCGGAGTACGAGCGCGTCGTCCGCGAGACCCTCGACTACGTTCTCCGGGAGATGACCGAGGAGTCCGGGGGGTTCCGCTCCGCGACCGACGCGGACAGCGAGGGGCGTGAGGGGGTCTTCTTCGTCTGGACCGAGCCGGAGATCGACGAGCTCCTCGGGGACGGGGCCGCGCTGTTCAAGCGCGCCTACGGGATCGATCGTGCGGGCAACTTCACCGACGTGCACCATCCGACCCCGCCCGGCGAGCCCGGGATGAACGTTCTCCACCTTCCGACCTCGCTCGAGGATCTGGCTCGGGCCGAGGGCAGGGCCCGAGACGAGCTGGAAGACCTCCTGGCGGAGCAGCGCGACCGGCTGTTGGAGCGCCGGAAGTCGCGCATCCGTCCCGGGCTCGACGACAAGGTGCTCGCCTCGTGGAACGGACTGATGATCGCCGCCTTCGCGTACGCCGGGCGCGTCCTCGACGAGCCCCGCTACCTCGACGCGGCGGTGCGGGCCGCGGACTTCGTGCTCCGCGAGCTGCGCGACGGGGAGGGTCGACTGCTGAGAACCCATCGTGCCGGCGAGTCCCGGATTCGAGCCTTCTTGAAGGATCACGCGTTCTTGATCGACGCCTGTCTCGATCTCTACGAGGCCACGTTCGACCTCCGCTGGCTGAACGAGGCGCGATCCCTGGCCGACGACATGAACCGTCTGTTCTCCGACGAGGAAGAAGGCGGCTGGTACCACACCGCGATCGACGCCGAGGAGCTTCTCACCCGAAGCATGACGCCCCACGACGGCGCGATCCCCTCGGGCAACGGGGCGGCGACGCAGGTGATGCTGCGGCTCGCGGTTCTGACGGGGGAGGAGGGCTACCGCGAGCGGGCCGACGCGGCGCTGCGCCGCTTCGCCGGGGCCATGGAGCGCGCTTCCCGCGCCACGCTCGGGCTTCTGATCGCACTCGACGAGCGGCTGCACGAGGACGGAGAGATCGCCATCGTCGGGCCGCCGGGAGAGGAGAGCACCCGAACGCTTCTGCGGAAGATCCATTCGGAGTACCTTCCGGGGGTGGCCCTCGCGCTCCTCGACCCGGAGGGCAACGGGGCGGAGGTCGAGTCGCGCGTTCCCCTCCTGCACGGAAAGACTCTCGTCGACGGCGGCCCGGCGGTGTATGTCTGTCGGAGCTACGCCTGCCGGGCTCCGGTCACGAGCGTCGCCGGGGTGGAGCGGGCGCTCTCCGAGCACCGGGGCCGACCCCGGTAGGAGCCGGATCATGCCGAAACCAGCCTGGATCCTCGGTCTTGCCGTCCTGATCGCGGGCGCGGGCGAGGCCGGGACCCCGAATCCCTCCGACGGCCTCTCCGACCGGGCTGTCCCCGTCATGCATCACGAGATCCGGGTCTCCCTCGACGTTCCCGCCCATCGCCTGGAGGCGCTCGACACGGTCCGCCTCGCGACGGCGCCCGCCGCCGGCGAACCGTGGCGATTCCTCCTCCACACCGGGCTCTCGGTCGAGAGCGTTCGGATCGGGGGAGAGGGGAGAGATCTCGAGGTCGAGACCGAGTCCGGATGGGATCCGCGTCACTTCTGGAGACGTCCTCCTTACGCCGACCTCGAGGGGTTCGAGATCGCGAGGGAGGTCGTGGTCTCCCCGCCCCCGAAGGGGTGGGGCGAGGCGCCCGTCTCGCTCGAGATCGAGTACGCGGGGGTGATCGCCGACAGCCTTCACGCGCCGGAGCGCGCGTACGAGCGGAGCTTCGAGACGACGTCGGGACGGATCGTCGAGCGCGGGGCCTTCCTCTCCGGCGGCAGCTTCTGGATCCCGTGGGGCGGAGAGGGACTCTTCTCCTTCGACCTGGAGGTCGAGGGACCCTCCGGTTGGCGGACGGTCAGCCAGGGAGACCTGGTCTCGGAGGAGACCTCGGGGGATCGTCGCTCGATGCGCTGGAGCTGCCGGGACCCCATGGAGGAGATCTACCTCATCGCCGGTCCGTACGAGTTCCGGGAGATCGAGCACGGCGGGGTCAAGGTCCAGACGTTTTGCTACGAGAACACCGGACCGGAGATCACCGACCGGTATCTCGAGGCCACCGGCCCCATTCTCGACCGCTACGCATCGCTCATCGGTCCGTACCCCTTCGGCAAGTTCGCCCTCGTCGAGAACTACTGGCAGACCGGCTACGGGATGCCGAGCTTCACGTTTCTCGGCGACCGCGTGATCCGGCTTCCGTTCATCCTGCACACGAGCTATCCGCACGAGATCCTGCACAACTGGTGGGGCAACTGCGTGTACGTGGACTCCGAGAAGGGCAACTGGTGCGAAGGGCTCACCACCTACTGCGCCGACTACATGGCCAAGGAGGAGGAGGGAGCAAGCGCGGCCCGGGACTACCGGAGAAACGCGCTGCTCGGTTACCGGGACTTCGCCGCCGGGGGAGGGCGCGACTTCGCCCTGGCGCAGTTCCGGGAGCGCGACTCCGCCCGCACGCAGGCGGTCGGGTACGGGAAGACCCTCATGGTGTTCCACATGCTGCGCCGTCGTCTGGGGGATCGTGACTTCTTCGCCTCGCTGCGCCGCTTCACCGATGGCAATCGGTTTCGCCACGCCGCCTGGGACGACGTGCGAGCCGCCTTCGAGGCGGAGACCGGAGAGGATCTCCGCCCCTGGTTCGATCAGTGGATTCGGCGACCCGGGGCGGTCCGACTCACGCTCGCATCCGTGGCGAGCGGGTCCGAGGGGCCGATCGAGTGGGTGACGCGGGGCGTCCTCGTGCAGGAGGAGCCGGTGTTCGACGCGCGGGTTCCCCTGACGGTGTCCGGCGCGGGGGAGGTCGTGCACCTCGAGGTCGCGTGTGACCGGGCTCGATCGCCCTTCGAGGTGAGGACCTGCTTCCGTCCCGAGGTCGTGGCGGCCGATCCCGGCTTCGATCTGTTCCGATTACTGCACACCGAAGAGGTCGCCCCCACGCTGAGCGGCGTCCTCGGAGCGGAGAGCACACGCATCGTCGTCGGTGCCGACGCGCAGGGAGCGCTGCGGGACGCGCTCGTCACGCTGGCCGAGTCGTGGGCGGAGGATTCCACCATCGTCGCCGTCGAGGAGGTCGCCGGGACCGGGCTCGACGATTTCGACGGCGGCACCTGGTTCTTCGGGGACGGACCGGCGGCCGCCGAGCTCCGGGTGCTTCTGCCGGAGAGCGAGGCCGCGGTCGGCGACGTCGGGCCGGGAACCGCGTCGCTCGTCGCCGCGGGCCGGATCGGCGGGCGCGTCGATCGCCCGGCGGGCCTCTTCCTGCCGCAGAGCGCGGAGGTGGTTCCCTCTCTCGGGCGGAAGATCCCGCACTACTCGAAGTACAGCTTCCTGCGCTTCGAGGGAGAGAGGAACGTGGCGAAGGGGCTCTGGCCGGCCGGCGAGTCGCCGCTCGCGGTGCGGGTGGAGGCCGAGGTCTCCGGTGCGCACGGAAGCGATCCTTCGATCGAATCGCCCCGGCGCGGGGAAGACGATCCCGAGGAGGGCCGAACGTGACTCGATCTCATCGAGAGGTCCGGCAGGATGGCCTTGCCGGTCTCCGTCGCGCGGGGGTCGCGATCTCAACGGTCGCCGTTCTCGCTCTCACCGCAACGGTGTCGTCCGCGCAGTTCCCGGAGCCCACCGACGCCGACACCCGCCGCGTCGTCGACGAGCTGGCCTCCGACGCGATGAAGGGGCGCGGCGCCGGATCCCCCGAGCTCGAGAACGCCGGCCGGTTGGTCCGGACCTGGCTCGAGGAGTCCGGGGTCCGACCCGGGCTCGAGTCGGGCTGGCTCCAGCCGTTCTCCGGTCCGGGGGGAGTGACCCTCCACAACGTCGTGGGGCGGATCCCCGGGAACGGGGAGGAATGCCTGGTGATCGGCGCCCACTACGACGGACTGGGGATCGGTGCACCCGAGTCCGAGTTCCCGGGGGAGATCCACAACGGCGCGGACGACAACGCATCGGGGATCGCCGCGCTCCTCCGGGTCGCGCAACGTCTCCTCGAGGCGGGCGATCTCCTGCGGACGGTGTACGTGATCGGATTCAGCGGGGAAGAGATCGGGGCGCTCGGTTCCGAGCACTGGGTGAGCCGTCCTCCCGTCGATCTGCAAAAGGCCGTCGCCATGCTGAACCTCGACACCGTCGGGGGGCTCGCGGACGACCGGTTGATCGTCTTCGGGACCGCGAGCGCGGTGGAGTTTCCCGACCTGCTGAAGGGAGTGAACTACGGCTTTCGGTTCGACCTCGCGATGAATCAGGAGAGCCACACGGCGGGCGACCACGCCCCGTTCCTCACCCGCGGGATTCCCGCGCTCCACTTCTTTACCGGCGCCCGGCCGACCTACCACCGCCCGGGCGACGATCCCGCGACGGTCAACGTCGAGGGAGTCGGAAAGGTCGCCGACTTCGTCGCGGAGGTCGCTCTCTACCTGGCGACGACCGATGCTCCTCCGACCTTTCGACCCGCCGGGGCCGAGCGGATGGAGGCCTCCCTCGCCGATCGGGAGACGAAGCGTCGGCGCGTCTCCTTCGGGTCCATTCCGGACTTCTCCCGGGAGTCGGGGGGGATTCTGCTCTCCGGGGTGATGCCGGGCGGTCCCGCCGAGGAGGCGGGACTCCGGCAGGGGGATCTTCTCGTCGAGTTGGACGGCGAGACCCTGGACACGATCGTGGATTTCCAGGGGGCGCTCGCGGCGCGCGAGCCCGGGGACCGCGTCCGGGTGAAATACCTGCGGGAGGGGCAGAGCTTCGAGTGCGACGTGGTGCTGAGTGAGCGGAAGTAAAGAAAGGACAAGGGGGATAGGATCTCGCTCTCTCGCCGCTGGAGTTCGCTCAGGTCTTGAACAGGATGGATGTGGAAGCCGGGCGGGGTATTGAGCGACCCGGCTCCTCCGCGCGTGTTTCCTCGAGAGTCCGCCGGGACCCGCGTTTTCTCTGGGATCGGCGGGCAGCAATCGGTATGGTCCTCATAGCGGGCCGACGACGGTTCTTCCCCTAGCCTGCGTTTCTCACCAGCCTCGCGACGAGGCTGGTGAGATAGGCAGGCCAGGGTTGTGCCGCTTCGCCGTCCGGTCCGACGGCTGACTCGGGGGCGACGATGGATCCCTTCCGGCCGCGAGTCCTCCTTCTCGCGCTGCTCTTCGTCGCACTTCTGCACTCGGGATTCGATCTCCGTCCAGTAGCCGCCGAGGTCGATCCGTCCGACACGACCGCACTGGCGGCGGCCTACGGATCCGTTCCGCGGGATCCTCCGGACCCGTCCGATCACGGTCCCGACCCGAATGACAACTGGTGGGACGGGTTCATCCTGCCCTCGTTCCGCGGGGCGAACGGCCTCGTCCGGGCGGTTCTCTTTTACGACGGCGACATCGTGATCGGGGGCAATTTCGAACAAGTCGACGAGGTCGATGTGAACCGTGTCTCTCGCTTCGACGGGGAGTCCTGGAAGCCCCTCGGCGCAGGTCTCGACGGCGCCGTTCACTCCCTCGGCGTCTTCTCGGGCGACCTGGTCGCGGGAGGGGAATTCACGATGTCCGGTGATCACGCCGCGAGGCGGGTGGCGAGATGGACCGGTGACGCCTGGGAAGAGCTCGCCGGTGGCACGGACGACAACGTGAACGCCATGACGACGCTCGACGGCGATCTGGTGATCGGAGGGCGGTTCCTCGAGGCGGGAGGGACGCCGGTCAACCGCGTGGCCCGGTGGAACGGTTCGGACTGGCTCCCTCTCGGTGAGGGTCTGTCGGATGAGGTGTTGGATCTCGAGGTCTTCGGTGGAGATCTCATCGCGGCCGGTCGATTCGACGAGGCGGGAGGGACGGTGGCGTCCCGGATCGCGCGCTGGAACGGGGCGGCCTGGCTTGACCTGGGCGGGGGAGCCGATCGGGAAGTGCATGCGCTGACCGTTCACGGGGCCGAGCTGATCGCCGGGGGCGAATTCTCGATCATCGGGGGTCAGGAAGCGGCCCGAATCGCGTCCTGGGACGGATCGAGCTGGTCGAGCCTGGGACCCGGCTTCACCTACGCGCAGGCCGTGGTGTATTCGCTCTCATCGACGGCCGGTTCGCTGATCGCCGGCGGCGTGGAACTGGTGAACGATCCGTGGCCTCCTCACTGCCCCGTCGTCCGCTGGCAGGACTCGACCTGGATCCCGTTGGGCAGTGATCTCCGGCCGAACGACGCCCGGGTCCACGCCATCGGGGCCGAAGGCTCGTCGATCGTGATCGGCGGTGCGCTCCACACGCCGGGGGGAAGGCCGGTCTACAACGTCGTCCGTCTCTCCGAAGAGGAGGAGTGGAAGACGATCTGGGACCGGGCGCGAGGCCTGAACCGCGGCGCGCTCTTCAATACTTACGAGGGGGAGCTCCTCGCGGCCGGCTCGTTCACGAAGGCGGGGGACAACGACTTCCGATATGCAGCTCTCTGGAACGGCGCTGACTGGGAGGCGTTTCCCGTTACCCTGGACGACCACGTCGAGGCGGTCGCCTACCACGATGACCAGCTGATCTTGGGAGGCCGCTTCTCGGTGGCGAACGGGGAGAGTGCGAATCGGATCGTGGCATGGGACGGAGAGACCGTGCTTCCGCTGGGTGAGGGGATCACGGGGTTCACCGTCCGAGCACTCGCGACCTATGAAGGTCGACTCGTTGCAGGGGGTCTGTTCGGAGCGGCAGATGGCGTTCCGTGCCAGAACATCGCCCAGTGGAACGGGGCCTCCTGGAGCCCCTTGGGCGACGGCCTGGACGGGACCGTGAACGCACTCGCGGTGTTCGAGGGTGAGCTCTACGCGGGAGGGTATTTCGACTCCTCCGGCGTCGTGGATTTGAATCGCATCGGTCGCTGGAACGGGTCCGAATGGGGAAGTGTGGGATCGGGGGCTCATGATCATCCCAACTTCGGTGCGTGGGTCAATGCTCTCCTCGTCTACTCGAACAAGCTGATGGCGGCCGGTCACTTTCTCCTGATGGGCGGGGTCTACTCGGGCGGGATCGCTAGCTGGGACGGCGTGTCGTGGAAGTCCCTGGGGACTAGCTTCAATCCTCCGGACGCCGGAGCGTTGGCGGTCTCGAACGGCTCGCTGGTCGTGGGCGGCAACTTCGATCTGGTCGACTTTCAGCCGGTCAACAATCTGGCTCTCTGGACGGGAGGGCAGTGGTTCGGGTTCGGCAGCGGTCTCAACTCCTACGTGACCGGAGTTCGGGAATTCGGCGACAGGCTGTACGTCGCAGGAGATTTCACCGAGGCGGGCTCGATTCCCTCCTTTCACATCGCACGGTGGGAGAGCATCGACTGGAGCCTGCTCGCAACGGACATCCCGGGCTTCGAGCGAGAGGCCCGGATCGAGGAGACGACCGACATCCTCTCGGTTTCGCCGAATCCCGTCTCCACGGAGGCCTCGATCCGCTTCCGGGTCGACCGTAGCGGTCCCGTTCGCATCACGGTCTACGATGTCGGAGGCCGGCGAGTCGGGCGAGTTCTCGACGCCGTTCGAGACGCCGGCGTTCACACGGTACGGTGGAGCAGATTCCGGCATGGAGGATCCGCGGTCGCGGCCGGCGTCTACTTCCTTCGGCTGGAGGCCGGCGGCGAGGAACACGAAAGAAGGGTCGTCGTCTCCCACTAGCCCGCATTTCTCACCAGGCTCGTCGCGCGGCTGCGGATAGGCCGGCACCCCTACTCCAGGTTCATCCCGCCGTCGACGGTCAGGACGGCTCCCGTCACCCACTGGGCGGCGTCCGAGCTCAGGAAGAGGGCGGCGGCGGCGATGTCCCTGGGGTGACCGAGGCGGCCGAGGGGCGTCATCTCCGCGAACCGCTTCTTGATCTCCGCGATCTTCTCCTCGCTCTCCAGAAAGGTCCCGAAGATCGGGGTGTCGGTTCCGCCCGGACAGATCACGTTCACGCGGACGCGCGGCGCCGCCTCCAGCGCCAGCACCTGGGAGACGTAGTTCAGTCCCGCCTTGGCGGCCGCGTACGCGCCGAAGCCGGAGACCGGTCGGAGCGAGGCCCCGGTCGAGATGTTCAGGATCGATCCGCCCTGCTTGCGGAGTAGGGGAAGCGCCTCCTTCGCGAGCAGGAGAGGCGCGGTGAGATCGACGGCCAGCAGGGCCGACCACTCGTCCTCCTGGAGCCGCTCCAACGGACCGGTCGCGCCCACGCGGCCCGCGCTGTTCACCAGGACGTCGAGCCTTCCCCAGGTGCGGACGGCCGTATCGAGCATCCGCCCCCGGTCCACCCCCGACGTGACGTCGCCGGGCGCGACGGCCACGTGCTCCTCTCCGCCCAGGTTCTCGACGGCCCGCAGCAGCGGCTCCTCCCGTCGACCCGAGACCACGACGCGCGCTCCGGCCCCGACGAACGCCTCCGCGATGGACCTTCCAATCCCCGTTCCGCCGCCCGTCACCAGCGCCACCTTGCCGTCGAGACGGAATTCCGGCGAGGAGGCGGGGATCATCGGCCGCCCGCGGTCGGAGGGCACGCGGCCGTGGAGGCGCGGCGGGGAGGGGCGGCGCGTGCTTCGCGCATTCGGTCGAAGAGAGGGAGGAGCTCACGGAAGAGGTCCGCCAGCTCCACGACGAATCCGGGCTCGTCGATCCACCGATTCCAGTCGAGGGTTCGGTAGACGCGCAACCCTCGCTCCCACGCCCAAGGTCGGATGTCCCCGTCTCTCGCGTCCCCCCGGTCGGCGTCGGCCGTCTCGCCCTCCGCGACCCAACCGCGCGCCAGGAGATCATCGGCCCGGCCCCGAATCTCGCTCCCCTTCTCCTCGCGGAGCGCATCGGTCAAGCGGCGCGTCGCCTCCGGATCGCCCCCGGCCGCCGCCAGACCGACTTCGATGCCGCTCCGGGAGAACGTCGCATAGAGCGCCGGCGACTCCTCCGGAGCCCGACGGGCGTCCCAGACCCGGATCTGCCGTACGGGGCAGTCCCCCGGGCAGGGGGGGAGAGGCCCGCTCCAGTAGAGGGAGCGTCCGACCCGCGGCTCGAGCCCGAGCGGCGGGGTGACGTAGGACAGCAGGCGGTCGAGGTCGGCGACCAGCGCCTTGAAGGGGGAGAGGACGTGGGCCGCGTACGCGACGCGATCGCCGCCCGGCCAGACCGGAGGACAGGGAGCCGCCTCCAGCGACGTGAAGAAGTCTCGAGTGGAGCGGGAAAGCCCCTTGAACCGCAGGTCGGACTCGGGGGAGCCCAGTCGCGATTCGGGAACGTTGTCGGACGGCACGGCTCCTCCGGGTGAGGTCTCGTCGAGCATAGGTTCCGGGCCCCTCATCCCGCAAGGAGTCCGGCCGCAGGGAAGCGGCCGCCGGGACCAGGGAGAGGGCACCGAGGGGAGAGCGACGATCGGCGGAGCCCTCATCTCCCGTGGACTCCCCGCTAAAATGCCCCCAGAATGAGATGTCATGAGACCGCATTCAGATTCCCGCGTCGAGACCATGCCGATCGATACAAGGCTCCTCCTGGAGACCGACCGGGGGGATCTGGTCGACTTTCTGCGGCAGCGGCCCATGGAGAACGTCTTTCTTCTGGCCCGGGTCGCGATGGACGGCGTGGTCAACGAGAACTCACCGTCCCACGGTCGGTTCTACGGGCACTTCGGAGCCGCCGGTCTCGATGGCGTCGTCTTCTTCGGACACCGGAAGGGGGTCGTCCTCGCCGGCGACGACGAGGATTTCGTTCGAGCCGCCGCCACCCTCGCCCTCGGGCGCGAAGCGGACTGGATCATCCTCGTCGGACCCCGGGGCCCCTCGGACAGCTTCCTCTCCCACTACCGCTGGCGCGGTCGTCCCATGCATCTCAACCGGATCCAGGATTTCTACGTTCTGGTGGAGGAGGATCTCCCTCCGATTCACGCGATCGTCCGCCCGGCGGAGATCTCCGATCTGGACGACGTAGTCGAGATGTCGGAGCAGATGCTGCTCGAGGACTTCGCGCTGCGGCCGGGAAGCCTCTCCCGCGAGGGAATCCGCGAGTCGATGCGGGTGAAGATCCGGGACGGCCGGACCTGGCTGCTCCAGGACGACGGAGAGATCGTCTTCAAGGTCGATGTGTCCGCCCAGTACTCGGGCGGGTCGCAGATCGAGGGAGTGTTCACCCGTCCCGGCCGACGCGGGCGCGGATTCGCCCGGGAGGGGGTCGCGGCGGTTTCGGCGGAGCTCCTCCAGAGCTCCTCGTTCGTCTCGCTGCACGTGGACCGGGAGAACGCTCCGGCCCGACGGGCGTACGAACGCGCCGGCTTCCGGCGCCGGGGAGAGTTCCGCCTCGTACTCCTGCAGATCGAACCGACCTGAGACCCGACCCGCGGTTCCCCGAGGTGGCCGCATGACATCCACCGACCGTACCCGGATCTCGGCCGCCGCCGAGTGGCTCCTTCTCGGAGCGGCCGGCGTTCTGGGTGCGTTCGTCCTGCTCCAGCTCGGGCTCTTCCACCACGGGCGCGACCAGGAGACGTTCTCCGTCATCGGCGCCATGCTCCGGGACGGGAAGTCGCTCTACGTCGAGGCGTGGGACGTCAAGCCTCCCGGGATCTTCCTCGTGTACGCGCTCGCCCAGACTCTCTTCGGCGAGAGCATGCGCTCGATCCGGATGCTGGAGATCGTCTCCGTGATCTCGGTCGTGGGAGCGTTCGCTCTCCTCTCCCGTCGGATCGTGGGATCGGCGCGGGCGGGATGCCTCGCCGGCGTGGTCGCGATCCTCGCCCACGCGCGCCAGGAGTTCTGGAACACCGCGCAGCCGGAGAGCTTCGGCGGCGTGGCGGTGGCGTGGGCGCTCGTGCTCGCGATGAGGGGCACCGGATCGAAAGACGGCTCCCGGGAGGACCGCACCCCCACGCGAATCGCCTGGGCGGGATCGGGAGCTCTCTACGCGATCGGGGGGCTCCTCAAGCCGATGCTCGGCGTGCCCGTCCTCGTCTCCGCCGCGCTCGCGGCGGTCCGCGAGGGGCGACGCGCGTCCTCCGGGGAACGGCTGCGAGCCGCGGTCTCACCGGTTCTCTGGTTCGCGGGAGGCGCCGTGCTGCCGCTGGTGCTCGTCGCCGTCTGGCTCGCCGCGGGCGGGGCGCTCGGCGCCTTCCTCGAGACGCTCTTCGTCTATGCGCCGAACTACACCCGCGTCGACCTCCAGGGGAATCTCGTCGTCGGTCTTCTGTACTACGCCGTCGTCCAGTGGGTCGTGAAGTTCTCTCCCTTCACGTTTCTCGGTCTCGCCCTGTTCCTCGCTCTCCCGCCCCTCCACCGCCGTGAGCGGGAGGGAGCGCTTCACGTGGCGCTCGTCTCCGGGGTGCTCCTCGTGGGGGTCGCTCTCCAGGCGAAGTTCTTCGGCTATCACTTCGGCGCGGTGATCCCCCTCGGGTCCCTGCTCGGCGGGTGGGGCCTCTGGAAGCTCTGGGTCGGTGCCCGGCCGCGGCTCCTCGCCGCCGCCGCCGCGCTCTTCCTGCTCGCGATCCTCCTCGTGGCGCGCATCCCGCGCGGGGAGATCTCGAACACGTTCTGGGAGCGCAGCGCCTCGCGAATGGAGGCGCTGCGGCATCCGGAGAGGAGTACGGAGATCCACGATCGGCTGTACAGCACCGCGGACATGGATGCCCGATCCATCCGGGAGGTGGCGGACTGGATCGCCGCTCGGACGGCCGCCACCGATCCCGTCTTCGTCTGGGGCTTCGACGCGGGGATCTATCGTCGCTCCGGAAGACGCCCCGCGAGCCGGTACGTCATCAACCTTCCGCAGCGGGTGGGGTGGGGCCGGGAGCGCGCGCAGCGAGAGCTCATGGCCGATCTCCGCGCCGAGCCCCCGCGAGTGTTCGTCGTGCAACGCGACGACGTGTTTCCCCGCGTCACGGGGAACGAGCTGGACAGCCACACGGTGCTCACCGACTTCGACGAGCTGAAGAACTTCCTTCTGGGGAGCTACGAGCTCGTTCACACGATCGGGAAGTTCGATTTGCTCGTGCGCCGGAGCCCCGCGCGCTGAACCGAGCCTGGTGAGATATGCGCGCGGGTCCGACGAGCCGGTGTTTCCGAGAAGGGGGCGCGGTCGTGAGCGCGGGCGCGGTCTACCGGAGCAGAAGCAGGCGGCGCGTGGCGCTGCGCGAATCCGCCTCGAGCCGATAGAAGTAGACGCCCGGCCGGACGGGGCGACCGCCGTCGTCGACACCCTCCCAGACGAGCTCGTGACGTCCCGCCGTCAGGGTCCGATGGTCGACGAGGTGTCTCACGAGTCGGCCGCCCACGTCGTAGATCGTCAGGCGAACTGGACCCTCGACCGGCAGCTCGAACGGGATGGTCGTCGAGACGCGGAACGGGTTCGGCCGATTCGGGTCGAGTCGGAAGCGGTCCCGGGCAGACAGCCCCTCGACCCCGGTGGCGTGGTGATCGTCGACGGTGAGGAAGTACTCCGCCCGGCCCGAGGTGGCTTCCACGTGACTCACCAAGACGACGAGCAGGGCCGTCGACTCCCACTCGACCGGAAGCTGCTGGTCCCCGGCCCCGAGGGATCCCTGCGGAACCTCGACGACGATGCGCCGACCGGCCCGGTCGAGGATCACGGCGCTCACGGAGAACTGGGACGCGGTCTCGCCCACGAACTCGACCTGCGGGGAGCCCGAGCGACCCGCTCCGTTCACGACCACGTGCCGGGTACCGAGGCCGATCAGACCCGCCGCGTCCGTGTCCTCGGGCGTGTCCAGCACCGAGGAGATCGGAGGGGTGGGATAGAGCTCGGCCTCCCGGAACCCGACCGGTCGTCCCGAGGCGTTCGCCCCCGTGAAGTAGCACCAGAGCGCGAGTGACGCCGCCGCCGTCTGCAGGTCCGAGCCACGGAACCGCAGGACCCGATCGAACGACTCGAGAACCGCTTCCTCCCGGTGGTCACCGCGCCGCGCGAAGAAGTCGACGAGCAATCCCGGGCCGTGCGTCTCGACCAGGAGGTGGTTCCAGAGACAGTCCTCGTACGAGGCGGGCAGCCACTCCTCGGGGTGACTCACGGGCGAGCCCAGGGGGAGGTAGCGCAGGTAGTCGTCCACCTCGTCGAAGACGAAGTCCTCGGCCCATGTCGCGTCGGCCTCGAGCCAGCCCCCCTCGGTCCAATCGCTCGCGGCGTGCTGCGACGCGTGCTTGAGCTCGTGGGCGACCGCCACCTTCACCGCCCCGCGCCGCGAGCCCGCGGGATCCCGGTTCTCGGGGAAACCGTTGAAGTCGCGATGGAGAATGATCTCGGGAACGTCGCCGACGATCCGGGTGAATCCGAAGGCGCTCATCTCCCGGAAGGAGATCCGGACCCGCTGGCCGGCCGGCACCGGCGGCGTGAATCCGATCCCGGCGATGAGGCGGGACCACGCCGTCTCCGCGTGCTCGCCGACCCAGTCCACGAGATCGGGGATCCCGTTCTCCGGAGACACGTCCACCGAGGGAACGGCGTCCGCGCCCGACAGCGAGTATCCGATGCGGAAGTGGGCGGTCTCGAGGGAGGCGTCCTCGCTCGACGCTCCGCGTCCCAGATAGCCCTCGATCGTGCGGATCGCCGCGACCGTGAGATGCCCCCGCGTGCGGTCGAACTCGTGCACGAGAAGGGTCGCCGACTTCGCCGGCCAGGCCCCCTCGCTCTCCAGGGGGGAGGGAAGGTCGTCGGGTGCGAATACGCGCTGGAAGCGGTGGACGAGAGCCTGCTCGTAGTTGAGGTCGCCCTCGTCCACGAGCCGGTCGAGATGCCGGCGGAAGCCCGGCCCGTCCGCCGGGGCGGAGGCCCTCGCGTTGCCGACGGGGGTCAGCAGGACTGCGGCGCACAGGAGGGCGAGGCCCGATTTCCAGGCGACGAATCGACCCAGGGGGCAGAGCATGGCGTTTCCCGGAATCGGTTTCCAAGGAATGACTTGAAAGATTATAGGAGGTGCCGGGACCCGCCGCAACCTCCCCCCCCCGGAGGCCGTGCCGGGGCCCTCCGGCGGGGGTCTCCCGGCGCGGCACGGCGCCGGTCGCGACAGCGCCGAATCGATTAATCGACAGTCAGATAGGACGATTCACCTCATCCGAATTCCAGCTCGGGAGGTCAGCGCCTCCGCACGCGGCTGCCCCCCCGAACCAGCGCGAGCTCCACGCGACCGACGGCGACATGGACGGCCTGGATGGCCACCCGAACGGGATCCCCAATGGCGAAGCGCCGCTTGAGCCGGCGACCCACCAGAACCCGGGGCTCGGGCAGGAAGCGGTAGTAGTCGTCGGTCAGGTCTTCCACGCGGACCATCCCTTCCGCGTAGAGATCGAGGAGCTCGACGAAGAAGCCCTCCTCGATGACCCCCGAGACGATCCCCTCGAAGACGTCCCCGACCCGGTCGGCGAGCAGGTACGCCCGCATCACGTCCACGACGTCGCGCTCGCACGTCGCGGCCACCCTCTCCCGCTCGCTGGTGTGGGCGGCGAGCCGGGCGAGACCCTGTTTCGACGGTGCCTCGCCGGCCAGCCGCGCCTTCACGAAACGGTGAACGGTGAGATCGGGATATCGACGGATCGGGCTTGTGAAGTGCACGTAGCGTTCGGACGCGAGCCCGAAGTGCCCGGTGTTCTGGTCCGAGTACTCGGCGCGCATCATCGTCCGCAGCAGCAGATGGTGGAGCGCGTGCTCCGCGGGTACGCCGCGAACGCTCTCGAGAAACGATGCGAGCACGCGCCCGGAGGCGAGACCGCCGAACGGCGGGAAGTGCCCGTAGCTTCGCGCGAACTCGACGTACTGGCGGAGCTTGCCCGGATCGGGAGGGGCGTGAACCCGGAACACCGCAGGGCCTTCCCGTTCGACGAGCCAGTCCGCCACGGTCTCGTTCGCGGCGATCATGAACTCCTCGATGATCCGGTGGGCGTCGTTTCTCTCCGCGCGCCGCACGTCCTCGGGACGGCCCGACCGGTCGAGAACGACCTGCGGCTCCGGCAGGTCGAAGTCGAGACTGCCGCGCGCCTCCCGCCGCCCGCGAAGCCTCCCCATGAGCGAGTGCATGAGGATTACCTGCTCCCGGTGTTCCGTGACCCCCGCGACCTCCTCGCCGTCGAGAACCCGGGCGACCTCGCGATAGGTCCAGCGACCCCAGGACCGGATGACGCTCTCGTAGACCCGCAACCCCGTGCGCCTCCCGTCCCCGTCGAACCGCATCTCGCACGTCACCGTCAGACGGTCCTCGCCCGGGCGCAGGCTCGCGATTCCGTCCGACAGCCGCTCGGGGAGCATCGGGATCACGCGGTCGGGAAGGTAGACGCTCGTCCCGCGCTCGTGGGCTTCCGTGTCGAGGGGGGAGCGCGGTCTCACGTAGTGGGAGACGTCGGCGATCGAGACGCGCAGCCTCATGCCTCCTCCGGGCAGGGGGTGCACCGAAACGGCGTCGTCGAAGTCGCGGGCGTCTTCGCCGTCGATCGTGAACGTCGGTTCGTCCCGGAGGTCCTCGCGGTCACGGAGATCCTCCTCGCACGGAACGGCGGGCAGCGCCTCCGCCTCTTCGAGCACATCGGGGGGGAATCGACGCCGGAGTCGGTGTCGTCGGATCACCGCCTCGACGAGAGTGCCCAGCTCGCCGGGCGCGCCGAGGATCTCCACGATTCGGCCGACGGCCGGCCGCCGACCCGCCGGGTAATCGCGGATCTCCACGTCGACGATCTCCCCGTCCCGCGGCGAGACCGCACCCGGCACGAGCTCGATGGGACCACCCGCGAGCTCGGGGTCGGGATCGACCCACTCCCGGATGCCCGACTTCCGGTACACGCCCGTCACCGACGCGCGCCCCCGCTCCACGACCTCGACGACCCGTCCCGCCTGCCGTCCGAATCGACCGGGAACGGGAACGGCACGGATCCGGTCCCCGTCGAGGAGGTCCTCCGTCTCCCGTACGGAGAGGAAGAGATCCTCGTCTTCGGCCCGCTCGAGGAAACCGAAACCGTTCCGGTGGCGGCGCACGATTCCCTCGACCGCCCATTCGCTCTCCGGCCGGGGCCGTCGGCCGAGGCGGTAGCCCCGTCCCTTCGCCGGCCGGATCGTTCCCTCCCGCGTGAGCAACCGCAGGAAGCGGCGGAACCGCGGACGCTTTCGCGCCGGAACGGCGCAGCGATCGGCGAGGTCGTGGAACGTGAGGCTCCCTCTCGAGGCGAGGGAGAGCTCCCGGAGAACCTCCCGAACGTCGAATTCGTCGGAGAGGGAGGAGGCGGGCATCAGGACGTCGCTACGAACTGCGCGACGTAGTGCCGGGGGTCGAGCGGCTCGCCCGTGAGGCGACGGAGGGTCTCGTTCCAGTCGTACCGGGCCCCGTCCCGAAAGAGCCGCTCCCGCAGGACCGTCCCGCTCCCCGCCCCGTCGAACCACCGCGGGGCGTCCCCCTTCCCGTCCAGAAGGGCCTGGATCTGGGAGGCCATCAGGTCGCCGAGAAGGTAGTTGTGGTAGTAGACGGGCGCCACGGCGAGATGGATCTTGCATGCCCAGTCGGGCGCGTCCCGACCTTCGAGGCGGGACACCCCCTGGTAGCGCTCCACGAGATCCCACCAGAGCCGGTTCACATCGGCCGAGGGGTCGCGGTAGAGCGCCCGCTCGAAGTGGACCATCACCAACACCCAGCGCGGGAAGAGAAGCTGCCTCGTCCGGGCCGTCTCTCGCAGCCCCTCGCGCAGCGGCTCCACGTCCGAGGGTGCCATCCCCACGTGACGGATCATCCAATCGGCGTCGGTGGCCAGGCGACCGAACAGAATGGCCACGGCCTCCGTGGCGAGCGTGTGTGCCGACCGGCGAAGCAGCCACGGAAGTCGGCGATCCAGATAGAGGTCGTACACGGCATGCCCGAACTCGTGGAGCATCGTGTCCATCCAGTGGTCGTCGGGTGCGACGTTCGCGAGACGTAGAAGCGTCGCGTGATCTCGACCAGGTCCCGATCGGCGTAGAGCGGAGCGATCGGGACGTCCTCCGAGGGGACCACCTCTTGGAAGAACGGGTCGGCCAGGTGCCACGGCCGGATCTCCGTCTTCGGGATGCCGTAGGCGCGTCCGAGACGGGTGAAGAGCGTGTCGAGGAACTCCTCGTACGGCGCTCGCGTCAGTTGCTCGAGCCGGTCGAGCGTCTCGAACAGGAATTCCTCTTCGATCTCCTGGCAGGCCAGATCCAGGGCATAGAAGTCTCGATAGCCGACCGACTCGGCGACCCGGTTCCGCTTCGCCACCATTTCGAGGATCAGAGGGGCGACCTCGGGACCGATCGCCTTCGAGGCCTCCCACGCCCGGCGCCGCTCGCCCGCGTCCCGGGAGTCCCGCAGGATCTCCCGAATGCGGTTCTCGCTCACCGGCTGACCGTCGAGATTCGGCCGGAACTTCGCGAACGTCGACTCCGCCCGCAGGCCGAGCTCCACGAGCTCGGCCAGGATCCTCTCGTCGGCCTGGTGCCGTCGGTGATCGAGAAGGAGGAGCTCGAGCTGACGGCGCGCCTGCGGCTCGGTCACCTCCCCCGAGTCGCGGATCGCGAGGAGATTCCGGTAGGACTCCCGATTCGCGAGAAGGCGCGCGATCTCCTCCTCGGCCCTGGCCGCCTCACGCTCCGCCTCCTCGGCGCCGGTCGTGGCGAGCCGCCACGCGGCCTCGTTGGCCTCCCTCTCCAGAGGGCCCCGCTTCGCCACGTGGTGTTCGACCATCGACTCGAGCCGCCCGGGCGGCGTCATCGGATGAGCTCGCTCTCCGCGAAAGGCTCCCCGTTCACTGTCACGAGCTGGTAGACCATCTTCCCGTAGGAGGTCGGCTCTTCGTACCTGATCAGGATCTGATGCGGGCTGGCCGTGTTCCACATCGCGTCGGACTTCTTGTCCTTCCGCTGGACGCGAGAGACGATGATCGGCACGGGCTCGTCCGCGCCGACGTCCATGGGAATGGTCATCTCACGATACTTCTGCCGCGCCTCGTGGTTCGCGTAGACCGGGTAGAGAAGCGGGAAGTCGACGAACATCTCGTCTTGATCCAAGGGAGTTTCCAGGAAGCCGCCGCAGAAGAGGCCGAGGTTCGACCTCCGGACCCCCGCGGTGATCATCGTCTGGGTGGTCTTGCCCTGCAACTCGCTCGTGACGTGATAGTCGAAGTCCTTCCGGAGGGCCGACACCTTTCGTTCGACGTCCCCGGAGCGCCGGGTCGCCACGAACCGGTAGATCCCCTCCTCGTTGCAGTAGAGCTCGACATCCTCCTGGTGTCGGAAGGGATTGGTCAGCGGGACCGTATAGTCGCTGCGGGCCCGGACCTCGAGATGCGGTCCTCGCGAAGACTCCCCCCGGACGAAGGAGATGTCGAAGGTCCCGATCGGTTCGGGGTCCTCGTCGAGATAGATCTCATAGCCCAGCGAAACGTCCTCCAGGTCCCGGAGGATCTGACCCTCCGCGACCCGTGGCGGAAGCGTCACCGCCAGAAGGAGCGCGATCAAACCTGTGAAACGCGTTACGGACATGGGTAGACCACCTGTCGGAAGAGCCCGGGATCGAGAGCGGGGGCGAGATTCTAGCCAAGGGCGCCCGATCGCACAACCGGACCCGCTCTCGGTTGCTGTACCCGCGGAACTCCCGTCAGGTTCCTCTTGACCCGGACTATTCGTGAACGACCTGCTGCGACCGCGGAAACGCACCACCGGACGGGCGTCCTCGCCCCTCGCACCCTGCGACGTATCATTCAGATACGCCTCGGGTTCGAGCCCCTGCGGGTGCCCGTCCGGTGGCCGTCTCCACGATCTCGCGACGGCCTTTCACGAACAGTGCGGGTCGAGGCCAGGAAAGACTCCCCGTTCCGCGGACAGGCCGGTACAATGGGCCGGAAACGTCGGCGAGGCCATTTTCGTCCACCGAACACCGGGGGTGTGATTTGAGAAGTCGACAGGAATACCAAGGGGCGATCGACACTCTCCGGGAGGTCGGCAGTCGGGCTCGCGTCTACCTCAGCATGCCCGTGATCGAGGGCCTGACCCCGCGGGCGCTCGTGGAGTCCTCGGAGGGAGTGACCTCGGAGGACCCTTCGGGCCTCCCGCGCAAGGACGGGATCTTCCGGCTGGACGAGGTCGGTCTCTCGTGCCTGGATCACGTGGCCCTGTACGGGGACGCGGTCTTCGAGGGAATCCTCATCCGCAATCGATCGATCTTCCTGTACCGGGAGCACATGGATCGCCTGGATCGATCCATGGAGCTGATCGACATCGATTCGCCCGTCGACCGCCGGACCCTGACCGAGCGCCTCCTGGAGACCTGTGGCCAGGTCGAGTTCCCCGAGGGCGGAGCCGGGTACATCCGGCTCGTCGTCACGCGGGGGCTGGGCGATCTGGGGATCAATCCCCGGAAGTGCATCTCGCCCACCGTATTCGCGATCGTGAGCACGATCCGCCTCTACTCACAGGAGGCCTACCGGCGGGGCATTCCGCTGGGTCTCACGCGGAGGGTGCGCCGACCCGATCGTCGCTTCATCAATCCGAACATCAAGAGCAACAACTACCTCAACAACGTGCTCGCGCTGATCGAGGGAACCCTGGGCACCGGTTTCGTCGAGTCCCTGATGCTCACGGCCGACGGCTTCGTGGCCGAGGCGACCGTGGACAATATCTTCTCCGTCATCCGCGGAGAGGGCTGGGAGCGCGAGCCGAGCCAGGTCACCCTGCGAACTCCGATCACCGAGTACTGCCTGCCGGGGATCACCCGCGAGACCGTCATCATGCTGGCGGAGAAGCGCGGGTACCGCGTCTCCGTACGCGACGACCTGATGCCCATCGACTTCGTCGGTTCCGACAAGGAGTGCTTCATGACGGGCACCGGCGCCGGGGTGATGCCGATCACCGAGATCGAGGGCGTGCGGGTCGGGGACGGCACTCCGGGAGCCATCACCCTCGAGCTCGTGGACGACCTCCAGGCGATGATGGCCGATCCGAAGAACGGACTGCCGCTGGATCCCACGGCCGAGGAGCTGTCGGTGTCGATCGGAGAGTCGGGATCGGGCATACGCGGTTGACGCCGCGGTCTCGGCCGTGACGTCCGCAAGAAAGTGCCGGTGCCGCAAGGGCGCGCCGCTTAAGCGGGTCTTCTCCATCGCCCCCGGGAACGACGTCGTCGAGTGTCCCGACTGCGGGATCCAGTACGCGCAGCTCGTCCCGGAGCCGGGCGAGGCGGACGAGTCGATCTACGGCTACGAGTACTTCCGGCCCGAGCTGGAACAGAAGGTCGAGAGACGCCGGCTCGTGTTCTCGGCGCTGCTCGCGGAGGTGGAGTCCTTCACGGGGGGTCCGGGACGCCTCCTCGACGTTGGGGCGGGGGACGGTGCGCTCGTCCGCGTCGCGCTCGAGCGGGGCTGGAGCCCCGAGGCGACCGACATCTCCTCGGTCATGGCGCGCCACGTCGGGGAGAACCTGGGGATCCCCGCCCACCACGGTCCCCTGGAAGAGCTCTCCCTCGAATCGGATCGCTACGACGCGGTCGTTCTGAACCACGTCCTCGAGCACGTCTCCGACCCGTTCACGACGCTGGAAACCGTGGCGCGCCTGGTTCGGGAGCGCGGCGTGGTCCGCGTCGAGGTGCCGAACCTGGGAAGCCTCTCCTCCCGGTGGAAGAGCTTTCAGAGCCGGTACCGCCTCAAACGAAATCCCTGGAAGCACTACGCCACCGGGCACCACTACTGGTACTTCACTCCGCGGACGCTCGTGCACACCATGGAGACGAGCGGGCTCTCCGTTCTGTCGACCCGCGCACCCGCGCAGCAGTGGGGCGAGATGAGCCCGTGGATCCGTCTCGTGAACCCGATCTTCGATCGCTGGCGGTGGGGAGGGCACCTCGTGGCGTACGGCCGGCGGGCAGTCCGCCCGAGGGGCGCGGGTCAGAACAGCGTGTAGAGGAAGGGAGGCACGTCCTGCCCGATCACGACGAGTAGGCCCAGGATCACGAAAACCAGCACGAGCGGGGGAAGCCACCAGATCCGGTTCCTCCAGAGTGCGGCCCTGAGGCCGCGTCGAGGTGGTTCCGGGGCTCCATCGGCGCTCGATCTGGACATGCCCTCCCCCTTATCCTAGCCTGCAGTGCCCGGAGATAGTCGTCACCCCTTCCACGCTAGCGGGTTTGCATCGTGGGCGCAACCTCGCCCGGTCCCCTTCTTCGCATCGCGTCGATCCTCGGCAAGGCGTTCCTCTCCCTCGGGTTCTTTCTGGCGATTCTGGAGATCGGCATTCGCCTCGTCGCGCCGGTGCCTCGCATGGCCTACCTTCCGGTCATGTGGGATCCCGACGTGGGGGTGAAGCACATTCCGGACTCCCGCGGTTTCATCACCTGCTCCGAGTACGACATGGACCTCGTGATCAACTCGCGAGGGCTCCGGGATCGGGAGCACCCCCTCGAGAAGCCGCCGGGAACGCGTCGGATTCTCTGCCTCGGGGACTCCTTCACCTGCGGTCACGGCGTCGCCCGCGAGGAGACGTTCGCCGAAGTGCTGGAGCGGAGCCTGGCTTCCGCGGGCGATCCAGCCGAGACCTGGGAGGTCCTGAACGCCGGGGTGGGAGGGACCGGGACCGCCCACCAGTTGGCCTACTATCGGACGGAGGGACACCGCTACTCCCCCGACGTCGTGGTCCTGTGCATCAGTCCGAACGACTTCTGGGACAACGTGACGAGCGGCCTGTACGTCCTGGAGGGCGAATCCCTCGCGAAGCGGACGGCGCGCCGGACGTCCGCCGCGGACATCCAGCGGATCTCGCGCAGAATCCCCGGTCTCCAGTCCTTTCTCGCCCGGTCCCACCTTCTCAACACCGTCCGGCACAAATTCGCCATGCTCCATCAGCAGACCCTGTCGGCACGGTCGGTCAAGGGCCAGGACCGCGCCGAGCTGGAGCGCCGTACTCGCGAGCTCATGCGGCGGCTCGTACGATCCCTGCGCACGGCGTGCGAGGCCGACGGCGCCGCGCTCGTCGCGATGATCGTCCCGCCCCTTCTCGACAAGGGGAAGGGGGTCGACCGCATGGCCGACGTCGTCGAGTTCCTGGAGCGGGAGGGGTTTCCCACGGTGGACCTCCGCCCTTCCTTCGCGAGCGCGGCCGAGCGGGGGAAGATTACGAACTACAGGGGGGACGGACACTGGACTCCGCTGGGGCACGAGCTCGCGGCTCGACACCTCCGAGAGACCCTCGTCCAAGTCGTCGAGATTCAGGCTAGGGGATCCGCTTCCGGCCTCCCGTCAGACCGAGGATGACCGCCTTCCCCTCGTCTCGCCGGATCTCCACCTCGTCTCCTCGTTCGAGCGGAATCCAGTCGATGTGATTGTCGGCGGCCACGATGGCCGGGCCCCGGGTGATGCGGACACGAATTCGTGACTCCTCGCGGAGCACCATGTGGTCGACCGGAACGGTCGAGTTGTTGAAGGCGAGACCGATCCCGGAACGAAAGACGCCCCGGGTGATGGAGCGGTAGTACGCGGTGGACCCGAAGGGGGTGGCGACGACGACGCCGTCGCCGACGATCTCGTCTCCGAACTCGCGGTCGTCGACCCAGATCCGGCACCGCACGCTCGACGTCGGTCGGCTGTTGTGGACGAGGACGTCGTTCAGTCCGATCTGGACCCGTTCTTTGGCCTCCCCCCGCAGCTTGATGTGCTCTCTGCGGTGCAGGTCGCCGGAGATCAACCGGGCGAGCGCGACCTGGATCTGATGCGGCTCACACTTCTTTCCGTGGCGGCTGTTGCGCAAGGGGAGCTTGGGCACTCCCGGCCACTCGCGTTCGCTGTGCAGCAGGAGCCCGTCCCCGCCGTACGTGAGGACGACGTCGGGCGACTCGGTGACCGGCTCCAGTCCCGATTCCTCCACCTGGTGGAGGATCCCCTCGACATCGTCTCCGAGCACCAGGACGCGCGTCATGGCCATTCCGATCGCCAAGCCTCCCTCCGTAGATCGAGGCCGCACGACTCCGCGCATTCCAGGATCCGGGTCGGTCCGGGCGATGTCAAGTCGGGGCAGGGGAGGCGGAACTTCCCGTGCGATGGTATGGTAGGGCCGCTTGCCCGAGACGAGGCGAATCGATCCCGCTCCCCCGAGAGGGGTTCCGAACGGAGGCCCGAGAGGAGGACCCGATGACTTCCATGCGCCGGGCCGGCGTAGTCCTTTTGGCCCCCGCTCTTCTCCTCGCCGGCGGCGAGGCCCAAGCCCAGTCCTTTCCGGTCGTCGCCGGAAGCCGGGAGATCCAGATCGGCGCCTCGGCGACCTCCCTGCCCGAGCTCTACGACGGGCCGTTCAGCGCGCAGCCCGAGCTGAGGCTGGGGATGTTCGTGGTCGAGGGAGTCGAGCTCCAGCTTCTGGGGGAGACCCGGGTGTGGCCGCTCGGGAGGAGAGCCCCCAAGGGCTACGGCGGGGCCCTCCAGATCCTGTGGTTTCCGAATCTGGGGGCCCAATCCCGGAACATGTACCTCCTGATCGGGGGGGGAGGGGCGCGCATCACTCCGCCCGACCGGCGCTTGGAATCGAGCTTCGACGCGTCGGCGAGGGCGGGCATCGGCGTCAAGGTCTCCTTGGAGGGTCTCGGCCTCGACTTCCTGAACACGTACCACCTGAACGTGGAATACCGTGGGGAGTACCTCTACCTCAACGAGGACGAAGAGGACTACGCCGCGCTCGGGCTCGGGGACGATCTGCCGACGACTTCCGATTTCGTCTCCGGGGTCTCCGTCGGGATCTCGATGGTTCGCTAGCCTGCGTCTTTCCCCGGGCTCGCCGTGGTCCGTCGCGGTCGGGGCAGAGGCCGGTGAGGAGCACCGGCTACCCGAGCTCGATCACCTCGCCTTCCCGCGCAACCCGCATCCCCACGGCTCGGATCGCGCGGCTCTCCCGCGAATCGGGATCGAGACCGGGATTCGTGTGATTGAGATGGGTGAAGAGCACCTTCGTGTCGATGCGGGAGACGGCGCTCATCGTGTCGGCGATCGCGGGGTGGGGCACGGCGCTCGCGTCGGTTCGCGAGAGCTCTCCTCTCCGAAAGAAGGTTCCGTCGAGGATCGCGATATCCGCCGCGCGGATCTGTCCGATCACGTCCGGAGTCACGGAATCGAGGTCGGGAGCATAGAAGATCGATCTCTCCGGCCCCTCCACGCGGTAGCCGACGGTGTCGCCGTTCTCGCTGCGGTGGTGAACCGGGATCGGCTGGATCACGAGGTCGTCCAGAGAGGCGTCCCACCCGAGGGGGAGGGCTCGCCCGGAGAGATGACCGTCGCGGAAGAGCGCCGCGAACGGCTCGTTCCGCTGGAGAAACGCGAGGCACTTCTCCGTCGCCCAAACCGGAGTTCCCGTGTTCGCCCATGCCTCCCGTCCCATCAGCGCCAGGCCCAGGACGTGTCCGGCGTGCAGGTGGGTGAGGAGCAGGGCCCGCGGCGGATCCGCCACCGATCGGCCCGCGAGCTCGGCCAGTCGCCGGGTTTGGGACGCGAAGTCGGGCGTCGCGTCGATCACCGCGATGCCCTTCCGGGTCACGAGGCCGAGGCTCGCGACGCTCCGGCGGAGAGACGGCTCGCGGGTCGCCCGCTCGCAGGCGGGGCAGGCGCACCCGACGTGGGGGAAGCCCCCGTCTTGGACGGTTCCGAGGACGACGGCGAACGGAACGACGGGGGGCACGGCTCTCTCCCGGGGTTCGGTCGGACGGTCGGATTCTGATCGATCGCCTCGAGAGCGGCAAGCGAGTGGACGGGAGATGCGGGATGTACGTGGGTGAGGAGCGGGTTCGGGAGGCGGAACGGGCGTGGGGCGTTCCGGGAGAGGTCTCGTTTCGCGTGCCCACCTCCGACGAGGAATTGGCCTTCATCCGGGAAACGCAGAGGCACGGTCGCGCTCACGACATCACCCTGGTCATTCGCCGGGGAGACCGGTATGCCGTCATCGCGAAGCCGGACTACCCCGACGGCGCGTACCGATTGCCCAGCGGGGGAATCGCTCCGGGAGAGACCGTGGAGGAAGGCGCGAAACGGGAGGGTCTCGAGGAGACCGGTCTCGAGATCGAGATCCGACGCTACCTCCTCCGGTCGCGGGTGGTCTTCGAGGCGGCTCCGGAGTCGGAGGAGGATTCGATTCACTGGATCTCCCACGTGCTGGAGGCGGTCGCCGTCGGTGGAGAGTTGCGCCCGATCGACCGGACCGAGATCCGGGACGCGCGCTGGATCGATCGCGACTCGCTGTTGGGGCCGATCCGGGAGCGACTCCTGACGAAGCGAGCCGCGGGGATCCTCTATCGCGTCGGGCTTCACGACGCGATCTTCGCCCGCGTCGACCGGTCGGACGTCCGGGACGGGAACGCTCCGGAGAGGGGGGACGATCCGTGAGCGGTACGATCTGGGTGATCGGGGGGGACCCCGCCCTTGCGGACGCGGTGACGGAGGCCGCCGCGGAGCGACCGGTGCGGAGGCTCGACCTCGAGGCCGGGGAGGAGGTTCGCCCCGGCGACGCGGTGATCGATCTGGGGCTCGCGCCGGACGAGGTTCCACCGGGGGACGCCCTGCCGGCGGCGGAGCGGTCACGTTGCGAAGCTCTCGTCAGCCGCGTGCCCGCCGGAGTTCGCATCGTTCGCGGCTCGGTTCTCGGCGCCGCGGCCGACGCACCCGCCTCCCTGCAGCGAGCGAGCGCCGCCGCCGAGGAGGCTCTCGCATCGGCCGGGCACGACGTCGTTCGACTGCGGACCGGCATCCTGCTCGGATCCGGCGGTCTGGTCGGAGCCCTGCGCGGGACCATCGAGCGGTCGCCGGTGATTCCCTTTCCCGCGATCGGTCGGGTGAAGTTCGAGCCGCTGGCGGCGGAGGACCTCGCGCGCTACTGCATCGAGGCGGCCACGGCGGCGGGACCTCTCGATCCCGTCTACGATCTCGGCTGCGGAGAGATCCTCACCGCCGGACTGCTCGTCAAAGGGCTGGCGGAGAACCTCGGGCTGAGGAGGTGGATCGTCCCCGTGCCGGGGATGCCCGTCTCCGCCTTTGCGCCCCTGTACGCGACGTCGGAGTTCCCGCGACCGGCGGTCGCCCACTGGCTGGAGACGTTGCGGAGAGGTCTCCTCCCCCGGCGGGTCAACGCGTGGAAGCACTTCTCGGTCGAGCCCATCGAGCTCCGCTTCGCCCTCGCCCAGGCCACCGGGATGATGATCCCGTTGAGAAAGCGCGGGGAGGGAAGATTCGCCGCCTGGAAGAAGCCGGAGAAGAAAGGGATCCTCTGGACGAAGAGGAAGGAGCGGCGGTAGCTACTTCGATTCCGCGCGCGTCGCCCGGGCGCGGCGATGCCGCTGCCGCAGCGGAGACCGGTGAGGTGGGGGGGGTCGCTACTCCGCGCGCGTCGCCCAGGCGCGGGCCTCTCGCAGAAGCGTCTCCCCGTCCGGTTCGGCCAGGCCGCGAATCGCCGCGACTCCGGCGGCCCCCGCGGAGAGACACTCCTCGACGTTCCCCGCGGTGATGCCTCCCAGCGCGTAGACCGCCGCTCTCGTTCCGCCGACGAGCTCACGGAAGCGGCTCAGTCCCAGGGCGGGGGCACCCGGCTTCGACCGGGTGGGGAAGACCGGCGAGAGAAGAACCCAGTCGGCACCGCTCGCCCGCGCGATCTCCGCGGGGTCGTGGGCGCTGACTCCGACCCTCGTGCCGGCGGGGAGCACGGCCCGCGCCTCCCGCACGGTCGGCCCGGCGGCCGGGAGGTGGACGCCGTCGGCCTCCAGCAGCGCGGCCGCTTCGAGGTCGCCGTTCACCACGAAGAGCGCCCCCCGCGAGACCGTCCGTTCCCGAAGCGCCCGGCCGGCCTCGACGAGCTCCGCGGTCGCGCGCGACTTCCCGCGGAGCTGTACCGACGACAGGCCCGCCGCGAGAAGGGACTGAAGACGACTCGCGATCTCCTCCGGACCTCCGAGGACGTCGAGGTCGGCGATCCAGGAGACGAGACCGAGGGGACGGCGTGGGGAGGAACGCACGGCTTCTCCTCGCGCCGGATCCGGCGCGTGACCGAAACGAGCATACCGGCTCCGCCTCTCTCCCGGGGGCCTTTCGGCCCGGCGGGTGGACCCGGTTCGCGGGGCTCGGAGGATGGCCCCGGCCGACGGGAGGTCGCGCTCCGCCCGATTGACTCGGGCCGAGGCGGTGTCTACCTTTGAGGCTCGGAGACACCGCGCACGCGACTCGCCCCGCTTTCCCCTTTCCGCCATGGCCGATTCTCTCACCATCGCCGGACGGACGTTCCGCTCCCGCCTCCTTCTGGGTACGGGGAAGTTCGCGTCCCCCGAGATCATGCGCCGGGCGATCGACGCGTCGGGGACCGAGATCGTCACGGTGGCGCTCCGCCGTGTGGATCTCGACTCGCGGGAGCCGAACCTCCTCGAGTTCATCGACCGGGACCGGTACCGGCTCCTTCCCAACACGTCCGGCGCGGAGACGGCCGACGAGGCGGTGCGCCTCGCCCGGCTGGCCCGCGCGGCCGGTCTCTCCGACTGGGTCAAGCTCGAGGTGACGCCCGATCCCCGCTGGTTGCTGCCCGATCCGGTGGAGACCCTGAAGGCGGCGGAGCAGCTCGTCGACGAGGGCTTCACGGTGCTTCCCTACATCGGCGCCGATCCCGTGCTCGCGAAGCGGCTGCAGGAGATCGGCACCGCCACCGTCATGCCTCTCGGCTCCCCGATCGGCTCGAATCGCGGGGTGAAGACGCGGGACTCGATCGAGATCATCGTCGAGCAGGCGGAGGTGCCGGTCGTCGTGGATGCGGGGTTGGGTCTCCCCTCGCACGCGGCGGAGGCGATGGAGCTCGGGGCGGACGCCGTGCTCGTCAACACCGCCATCGCGGTGGCCCGCGATCCGGAGGCGATGGCCGGCGCCTTCCGCCTCGGCGTCGAGGCGGGGAGGGAGGCGTTTCTCGCCGGCTCCGCTCCCGTGCGGGAGAGGGCCGAGGCATCGAGCCCCCTCACGGGATTTCTCGGAGGAGACCGGTGAGCTTCGGAGCCGAGCTGCCGCGGCTGCCTCTCGGGAGGCTCCTCGAGACAGCGCGGAACGCGGGGGACGATGAGGTCGATCGCGCGTTGGTCGCGGACCGTCCCGATCTCCTCGACTTCGCGGCGCTTCTCTCCCCGGCCGCCGACCGGCGGCTCGAGGAGCTCGCCCGGCGGGCGCGCGATCTCACCACCCGCCGTTTCGGCGACGTCATCCAGCTCTACGCTCCGCTCTACCTGTCGAACGAGTGCGTGGAGACCTGCACCTACTGCAGCTTCGCGCTTCCGAATCCGATCCGCCGGCGCACCCTCAGCGTGGAGGAGGCGGTGGAGGAGGCCGAGCTCCTGATCGAGCGAGGCTTCCGCCATCTGCTGCTCGTCGCCGGGGAGCATCCCCGCCACGTGTCTCCCGAGTACGTGGTCGCCGTGCTCGAGCGCCTGCGGTGTCGCGTGCCGAGCCTCTCCGTCGAGGTGCAGCCTCAGGACGTGAGCGTCTACCGGCGGTGGGTCGCGGCCGGGGCGGAGGGACTCGTCGCCTACCAGGAGACCTACGATCGCCGCGTCTACGAACGCGTTCACCTCGCCGGCAGAAAGAGGGACTATGACTGGCGGCTCGCGACCGTGGAGCGGGGCGCGGAAGCGGGCATGAAGCGCCTGGGCATCGGGGCGCTCCTGGGCCTCGCGGACTGGCGGCTCGAGGCCGTGCACGTCGCCGCCCATGCCGCCTTCCTCGTGCGCCGCCACTGGAGGTCGTTCGTGACGGTCTCCTTCCCCCGCCTGCGCCGCGCCGCGTTCGCGATCGAGGCGCCCCGTCCGGTCGGCGACCGGGAGCTCGCGCGGCTCGTCTGCGCCTTCCGCATCTTCCAGCCGGACGTCGGAATCGTCCTCTCCACGCGCGAGAGCCCGGAGTTCCGGGACGGCATGCTCTCGCTGGGGGTGACCCAGATGAGCGCCGGCTCCCGCACGGAGCCCGGGGGCTATACCGCGCCCGAGGAGGCGGAGGTACAGTTCGACGTCGTGGACTCCCGCAGTCCGGAGGAGGTGGCGGAGGCCATCCGGGTCGGCGGTCGGGATCCCGTCTGGAAGGACTGGGAAGCGGTGCTCAATGAATGAGATCATCGTGAACGGATCACCCCGGTCCATCGCGGCGGGGGCGACCCTGGAGGATCTTTTGACGGAGCTCGGGCTCGACCGACGGTGGGTCGTGGCCGAACTCAATGGTGAGCCGCTCCCGAGAGAGCGGTTCGGCTCCGTTCGGCTCTCGCGTGGAGATCGTCTGGAGCTGGTTCGTCCCGTCGCGGGGGGTTGAGAGACCGTCCCGCGATCGTTCACTCCCGGAAGCTACGGCTTCTCTGCATCGGAAACCTGGCTCTCAACGACCGGAACGGGACCGCATCCACGGAGGAGGCCCGCCGGTCGATGAAGGAGCGATCGCACAATGAAGCTGATGGGCCGGAAAGACGACCCCGATCGGGGCCTCCTCGAGGACGAAGAGAATCTCGATTGGCCCGAGGACGATGGAGAGGACCTGGAAGAAGACCTCCTCGACGAAGACGAGTGGGATGGGAATGGGGAGGACTTGGACGTGGAAGAGGACGAGCTGAAGTGGGCCATTCACCAGGAGGGCGAGGACAATTCGTTGTTCGGACGCGGTGGTTGCTGATCGCGGCGGCGGGGGCGACCGGTATTCGTCCTTCCGGTCCGCGTTTCTCACCAGATTCGTCGCGAGGCGCGGCGAGCCGCAGCTGCCTCAGAGTCCGGTGAGGAACGCAGGCTAGTCCGGGCTAGATCCGGCCGATCCGATTCGGGGGCCAGTAGCGCACGAAGGCGCGGGCAATCAGATGGTCCTCGCCGATGAACCCCCACACGTGGCTGTCGAGCGAGTTGTTGCGGTTGTCGCCGAGCACGAAGAGCTGGCGCTCCGGAACGATGACCGGCCCCATGCCGTAGCGTGCCGGTACGGACACATAGGGCTCGTGGATGCGCTCGTCGTTCACGAACACCTGGCCTCCGCGCACCTCCACCCGATCTCCGCCCACCGCGATCACGCGCTTCACGTATCGAGGAGGTCTCTCCTGGCCGTTCCGACCAGCCGCCTCGGGAGGCCGAAACACGACGACGTCGCCCCGCCCCGGATTCCAGAACCAGTAGTGGAACTTGGAGCCGAGGACCCGATCGCCCTCGTGAATCGTGGGTAACATCGATCCGGTAGGAATCACGTACGCCTCGACGACCGCGGCCCGAAGTCCGAAAAAGAGAACGACCGAGAAGACCAACGTCTTCGCCCACTCGACGAGTTCGGGTCGCACTCTCCGTCTTCCCTCTCGTCCGGTATCTTCCTTCACGTGGACCTCCTCGTGCCCTGTTCCTCACTCCGAAGGTTCGCACCCCGGAGGAACGGCTCCTTCACGACACCCTGCGGCTCGCAGGGCGGCATCATAGCTGCGATGCGAGCAGAGTGCTCGTAAAGAAAAGCAGTCTCCTGTGGAATGCGTGCAACGATCTTTCCTTTTGGACTGAACACCGGAAGCAGCGGACCGTTCCGGCAGATCGTCCGTCGTGTATCCCCCATACGGCGGGTCGTGGTAGTCTGTTACGACTATGGAATACCGTACTCTCGGAAAGACCGGTGTCCGCGTCTCCGAGATCGGATTGGGGACCTGGCCGGCGGGAGGCTCCATACTCCTCGGCGGAGCGCCCACCGGTTACGGGCTGGTGCCGGAAAGCGAAGTCATCCGGGGAATCCGTCGCGCCCTCGACCTCGGCGTCAACTTCTTCGACTCGGCCGACTCCTACGGACTGGGACGGAGCGAGCGCCTGCTGGGGCGGGCGGTGGCGGATCGTCGAGGCCAGATCGTGCTCGCCACGAAGGGAGGATGGGTTCCCGACGGCGCTGCGAGGTGGATGCAAGACCTTTCCGCCGATCACCTCCGGGCGGCCGCGAATCGATCCCGGCTCCGCCTCGGGGTGGACGTCATCGACCTCTACCAGGTCCACGCGGTTCCGGTGGAAGGCGCGGAGACGGAGGCCGTCCTCGACGCGCTCGACGAGCTGCGCACCCGGCAGGTGATCCGTCTCGCGGGGGTGAGCGTGGGATGGGACCTCAAGGCCGGCCTGCGACTGGTCCGATCGGGTCGCCTCGACGCCATTCAGGTTCACTTCAACCTGTTACACCAGGGGGCGGCACGGCAGCTGTTGGACGAAGCTCACCGCTATGAGGTGGGGATCGTCGTGTCCTCCCCGCTCGCCTACGGTTTCCTCTCGGGTCGTTACACGAGCGCCACGGTCTTCGGCAAGGACGATTGGCGCAGCCGGCTGACGCGCGAGGAGGTCGCGGCCCGCCTCGATCGGGTCGAGAGGCTCCGTTTCCTGGCCGCTTCGGGAGTTCGATCGCTGACCGAGGCGGCTCTCCAGTTCGTTCTCGCGCATTCCGCCGTCTCGACGACGATTCCGGGATTCCGCGGGGAGGAGCAGGTCGAGAGCCTGATCGACGCCCAGAACGCGCCCGCGCTCTCCGACATCGAGCTCGCCCGGGCCCGCGACCTCGGCAAGAGCTGGAGTCGGCTCTCTCCCGGCTAGCCCGCCGGCCTCGCTCGACTACTCTGGATCCTCGAGCCCGAAGGCGAGCGTCCCCTGGGAATCGCTCTTCGGGGAAGGGCCGGAGCCGCGTCCGTTCGTGCGATCGTCCCCGTCGCCGTCCGCCGCCCCGTCGGTTCGGAAGAACGCGACGAGCTCCTGAAGCTCCCGCGCCTCCCGGTCCAGAGAACGGGTCGCGCCCGTCGTCTCCTCGACGAGTGCGGCCTCGCGCCGGGTGCCCTCGTCCAGGTGGGCGATGGTCGTGTTCATCTGCTCGATCCCGAGCGCCTGCTCCTCGTTCGAGACCGCGATCTCCGCCACGATGTCGCTGACCCTCCGCGTGGCCTCGACGATCTCCTTCAGCGTCTCTCCTGAACTGCGGACGAGGGCGATCCCGTTCTCCACGCTTCGATCTCCTTCGCGAATCAACACCGAGATCTCCCGCGCCGCTTCCGCGCTTCTCCGGGCGAGATTCCGGACCTCTTCCGCCACCACCGCGAAGCCGCGGCCCCACTCGCCCGCCCGTGCCGCCTCGACCGATGCGTTGAGCGCGAGCAAGCTCGTCTGAAACGAGAGCTCGTCGATCATGCCCACGATCTCGGAGGTTCTCTTCGAGCCGGCGTCGATCTCGTCCATTCCCTCGATCGACCGGGCGAACGCGGTCCTGCCATGCTCGACCCGCTCGCGGGCCTCCTGGGCGAGCCTTCGGGCCTCTCTCGCGTGATCCGCGTTCTGGCGCACCGCGCTCGCCATCTGCTCCATGGTCGCGGCCGCGTCCTCGATGGCCGACGCCCGGCGATGGCACCGCTCGTTCAGGTCCGAGCTTCCCCGGACGACGTCGGCCGAGCGCGCGGCGATCCTCGACGTCTTGTCGGCGATGCGTCCGATGGTTCGGGAGAGGCTCTGGATCGAGGCGTTCACCCCGTCGCGAAGGGCTCCGTACTCTCCCGGGAAGCGACCCTCCATGGTCTCGGTGAGGATCCCGCTCTCGAGCGCTCCCATGATGCGCATCGTCTCCCGGAGCGGATTCATCATCCCGACCAGCACCTCGGTCATTCCTCGGAAGATCTCGGCCCAGCTTCCGTCGAGCTCTCCGTCGAATCCGGCGGAGTCGCCGACCGCGTCGAGCTTTCCTTCCCGAGCCGACTCGATCAGGCGCCTCGATGTGGTGGTCAGATCGTTCGTGACGTCGATGCAGCGATTCAGATCCTCGCGGATCCCGTCGAACTCGCCCCGGTAGGAGGCCTCGATGCGCGGAGGGATGTCGCCCCGTCCGATCCGGTGCACGGTCCGCGCCATCCTGCGGACCGGGTGGGCGACGGCCTCGATCATCTCGTTCATCCCCCGGATCAACTCACCCCAGCGACCCTCCAGAGAAGACGTGTCGCCCCGCGCCTCGAGACGTCCGTCGCGCACGCCCTCGGTCAGGGCCCGCGCCTCCGCGTGAAGCGCGGTCATCGTCTGCACGAACCGGTCGAGACTCTCCCGCATCTCCTCACACGGTCCGGAGAGATCGGGAGGGAGAGATGGGGGGAGCTCTCCCCGGGTGAGCCGATTCAGGTAGTCCGCGGCGATCCGCGTCGGTGCCGCGAGCGCCTCGACGGTGAGATTCACGCGGCCCAGCCGGTTCGCCCATTCCCCTTCGAGGCGGTGCTCCCGGCAGCGGTGCCGGAGGTCTCCCGTTCGCACCGCCTCGTGCATCCGGGCCATCTCGTGATCGTAGCCGGCCAGGGCTTCGGTCATTGCGCGGAAGGACCGCGCGAGGTCACCGATCTCGCCGCGGGTGGTGGTGTCGAGGTCACGCGGTCTCGAGTCGCCCCGGGTGATCGCGTCACAGGCTTCTACGACACTCTCGAGGGGCCGGACGGTTCGGCGCGCGAACCGTTGCACGGCCAGAACGAGAAGGACGATCGCGACGGCGACGAGAACTCCGAGAAATACTCCGGCCGCCCCGATCCGGTTCTCGAGCGCCTTCACGCGCCGCTCCGTCGCCAGATCCGCCTCGCGGGAGAGCGTCGCGACCTCCTCGACGTACGGTCCGTGCTCGATGGAGAGGGCCCGATCGATCTCCCGAACCGTCCTTCGCTCCCCGAGAAGTCGCTGCGCGGTCCGGGTCGCGCTGAGGTAGTCCTGGATCATGGTCTCGATGCGGGCCAGGGACTCCCGCTCGCTCTCGGTGAGCGGACCGAGCCCGCGATAGGCTTCGATGGCGGACAGAGCCTCCTCCGCTCGGTCTCCGTAACCCATCGCGGATCGGATGTCGGTGAGATGCCGCCGCTTGGCCTGGTCAACGGCCAGAATCCGCTTCCACTCGTCGCGGGTCGCCTTCAGGTTCAACACCGACGTCGCTCCGATTACGATCAGAGCGAAGCCTCCGAGTCCGGCGAGCAGGAGAAGTCGGTTTCTCAGGGTCATGGAGCGGGTCCTCGGGGCGGCGTGGTGGCCGTTGGCATGCCGGCGGCCGTCCAATCCGTCTCCCCTCTCGTCGGCCAAGGCGGCTCCCCCCTTGACGATCCGCCCTGCGGGCCGCTACCGGTCGGCCGGGAGGAGGGCCCCATGACCGCTCCCAGGTCCGATGCCCGTGAATCCGACGCTGCGGGATCAGCCGCTTTCGGAGCGGCGGTCGACGTCCTTCTGCCGGTTCGGGACGCCGCCGCGACGCTCGCGGAGGCGCTGGAGTCGATCCGAGGCCAGACCCTGACTGACTTCCGATGTCTCGTCCTCGACGACGGCTCGGCGGACGGGTCCCTCGACCTGGTTCGGGGGCTGGCGGCGGAGGACTCCCGGTTCGTACCGGTGGAGGGACCGGCGCGAGGGCTCGTCGCGACCCTCAACCGGGGTCTCGATCTCGCGACCGCCCCTCTCGTGGCCCGCATCGACGGGGACGATCGAATGGAGCCGGCGCGCCTCGCCCTCCAGGTCGAGACGATGCGGCGGCACCCGGAGACCGACGTGATCTCCAGCCGCGTCCGGTTCTTCGGGGATCGCGTCTCCTCGAATCTGCGGCACTACGAGGGGTGGCTGAACGCCACCCTCACCCATGAGGAGATCGTTCGCGACCTTTTCATCGAGTCCCCGCTGCCCCATCCGTCGGTGACGATCCGGACCGAGTCGATCCGAGGCGTCGGGGGCTACCGGGACGTGGAATACCCCGAGGACTACGATCTCTGGCTGCGCGGCTGGCGCGCGGGCTGGCGCTTCGCGAAGCGGGCGGAGGTCCTGACGCAGATCCGCGATCACGCGGGGCGGCTCACGAAGACGGACCCGCGCTACGCGGGACGAGCGTTTCTCGAGTGCAAGGCCGAGCACCTCGTCGCCGCTTACGGGCTGGGCGGCCGCGAGGTGATCGTGTGGGGAGCGGGGAGGGACGGGAAGCGGGCGGCGAAGGCGCTCCGGCGACGAGGCGCGCGCCTCCGTCACCTCGTCGACATCGCGCCGACGAAGGTCGGCCGCCGCATGCTGGGGGTCGAGGTCCTCTCCCCCGAGAGCCTGGCCGAAGAGCCGGGCTGCCTCGTGGTCGCGGTCGTCGGCATCAAGGGCGCGCGCGCCGAGATCCGAGCCGCGATGGAGGAGATGGGTTATCGGGAGGGGGAGAAGTTCGTCTGTTTGGGGTAGGGGGATCTCGCCAGGGGATCGACACGCGTCGAAGTCGGCCGCCTACGCGATCACTCGTGCATCCTTTGTCCTGGTCGACCGAGGAGGACGGGAGATATCCTGTCCACGCACTCTACGAATGGAGAGGAGCGATGATCCGACTGCAAATTCCCCTCCTGCTCGTCGCGCTTCTGGTGCCGAATCCGCTGCCGGGCCAGGGATTCGATGACATCCGGATCGAGACCCTGCACTTGAGCGGGAACGTGTACATGTTGGCCTCGAGGGCGGGTGGAAACCTTGCCGTCTGCGCCGGGAAGGACGGGGTGCTCCTCGTCGATTCGGAATATGCCGAGCTGACGGACAAGGTCCGACGGGCGATCGCGGAGATCTCTCGTGAGCCGATCGCGTTCATCGTGAATACCCACTGGCACTTCGACCACACCGGAGGGAACGCGGACTTCGCCGGAGGGGGAAGCCGGATCGTGGCCCACGAGAGGGTTCGGACTCGGATGGCCACCCCACAACACATCGCGATCATCGAGGTCGATGTTCCGGCCTCCCCTCCGGAGGCGCTCCCGGTGATCACCGTCCGGGACTCGCTGACCTTTCATATCAACGACGAGGAGATCGTCGCCTTCCATCCGTCCCCCGCTCACTCCGACGGAGACTTGATCGTCCATTTCAGACGCGCGAACGTCCTTCACATGGGCGATATCGTTTTCGAGGGAGGCTACCCGTTCATCGATGTTTCGGCGGAGGGAAGCATCGACGGTATGATCGCGGCGATCGAGACGGTGCTTCTGCAGTGTGATGAGGATACGAAGATCGTCCCGGGCCATGGGCCGCTCTCCGACCGGACGGGCCTCGCGGATTATGTCGCGATGCTGAGACGGTTCCGTGCCGTCATCGCCGAGGAGATGGCCGCGGGTAAGGATCTCGCCTCGATTCAGGCCGCGACGCCCACGGCGACCCTCGATGAGAAGTGGGGGAGAGTGCACTTCTCACCCGAGATGTTCACGGAGATGGTCTTCCGATCTCTCGGTGGAGAGTGACGGTCGCCGCGGTCGCGCTCACCGGAGCACGAGCACCTTCCGACTCTTCACCGCGCTCTCCGTCTCCAGCCGGTAGAAGTAGATGCCCGAGGCAACGGGGTCGCCGGCCGCGTTGCGCCCTCGCCAGGTGATGACCTGCTCGCCGGCATCCACCAGACCGTTCACCAGGTCCTGCACGAGACGGCCGCGGGCATCGTAGACGGTCAGCCGCACGGGCCCCGGGTTCTCCAAGGTGAAGCGGATCTCCGTGTCGGCGCGGAACGGATTCGGATGGCCGGTTTGGAGGGCCACGGCATCCGGTCCCCGCGGTCGCGGTTCGACACCCGTGGCGTCGCCGGGAATCTCGATCGCGTAGAGGTCACCGCCGCGTCCCGACTGGCCGGCGTGCACGCCCTTGCCGCAGGCGGACACGTGACTGCCGCCGTCCGGAGTCGAGACGATGTCGACGTCGAATATCGAGCCGGGAGTGTCCAGCGTGTAAAGAGGGATGGAATCCGTGCGGGCGAAGACGTGAATCTCCGGGAAGCTGCCGCCCCAGGAGCCGACCGCCAGACGCTGGCCGTCCGGCGAGAAGTCCATCTGCGAAGCGATGTCCACGTGAGTGCTCGCCGGTGTGCCCAGGTACTCGTACCGCCAGAGCCGGTTCAGCGAGGGCAGCTCGTAGAGATCGAGGCTGATCTCGTTGGGAGTGACGTTGCCATTGTCCCAGGATACGGCAAGGGTGTTGCCGGCCGTATCCAGGGCGCACTGGCCGACATAGGTGCCTCCTCCCGGCGTATGGGTCCAGAGCGGCGTGTAGGATACTCCCGTCCATTCACGCAGGTGGAAGGTGGTCCAACCCCACGCGACATAACGGCCGTCGCCGGAGATGGCCAGGGCGTCGTTGCCGCTGCCGATGGGCCCGCTCCAGCGCAAGCTCAGCCCGGAGCGGTCGTACACGTAGATGTTGGGCCACCCCGCCATCGCCACGTAGTCGCCGGAGGAAGAGATGGCCGTGGCGACGACGTTTCCGGTGGGCAGATCGTACTCGACCACGGGGGTACCGTTCCCCGCGTCGAAGACATGGAGGCGACCCCGCTGCCCCTCTTGGGTCCACATGACCAAGGCGACGGCGATGGTGGAGCCGTCGTCCGAGACCTGGATCGGTTTGCGACTGGCCCACCCCTGATAGACCATCGAGCGGCAGGGGTGGACCCGGTAGCTCCAGAGCGGTCTGGCGGATCCGGGCCCCCACTGGCTGATGACGGCCGTCGAGTCTTGGGTGGTGAAGTCCACGGCCGCGAGCACGCTGCCGCCCCGGGACGCGTCCACAAAGAACTCGGTACCGGGCGAGGTCCAGTCGGGAGTGCCGTCGCCGGACAATGGGGTCGCCTCGACCTGCTGCGGGGGGTTGAGATACGTCCCGGCGAGAACGAGCGCCGTGGTTCGGCTGACTCCCGTCGAGGTGTAGATGGGATCTTCGAAATGACGGTGCCAGAGGATCGTCCCGTCGCGGCTTCCCCCGGACGCGAGCTCGGCTTTCTCGACCTCCGGATCGCCGAGAGCGGGCTCCAAAACGAGGGGAAGGGGTGTCGGACCGAACTCGCTCTGCGCGCTCGGGTGGAGGACGTCACTCGCTCTCGGCGCTCGCGGAACGATCAACGATGCGAATATCGGCGATGCGATCACGACCAGACGGATACTTCTCTTCATGACGGGTCCTCTTCGTAGCACGGTTGTTGTCGTCGCCAGGAATCGTACTGCGCGGACGCGCGGCGAAACAAGCCGAGACGGATGGCGGATGGGGACGGAGGGGAGAGCCCTGAATCCGGAGCCATTGAGCGATCCGGGAAGCGATGTCCCGCCGGTGGAGCCGGCCTAGCCCGCATTTCTCACCAGTCTCTGCTGCGGCAGCGGCGAAGCCGCGCCTGGCTTCGTCGTTGGGGAACTTCCGCCCTGCGACGGGGCTACAGCCCCGCCTCGGGCGCAAGCTCCCCATCTCCTCGCCAGACACGACTATCCGCAGCCTCGCGACGAGCCTGGTGAGAAATGCGGCCTTGTGCGGTCGTCGGCGGGAACGGCGCGCGCGGAGATCCGCACCACAATGGAGGGGATGGGCTGCCGGAAGGGGGAGAAGTCCGTCTGCTTGGGGTGAGAGGGCGGTAGCTTCACTTCGAGAGCGTGGCCGCCCGGAACTCGACAACACCCTCACATCCCCACCGCCGCCACCTACACTCACTCCGAAACCGATGCTTCGAACCTCTCCACCGACCACACCTCATCTCCGTCGAGCACGACCTCGGGGACGTTCGGATCGATGCGGATCTCGAAGCCGTCGGCGAGGTAGCGGTAGCGGATCTCGTCGCGGCCAGGTGAGCGCGGAACCGTCACGGACCACCGGCCGTCGACGAGATCACACGCGACCCGAGGGCCGTCCGGAAGGGAGCTTACCTCCACCTCGAGGAGGATCTCTCCGCGGTCGGGCGCGTGCAGGAAGAGGCCGTTCGGAACGGTGATCGAAACTCCGGTGTCGGGAAGGCGGGGCGGGCCGTCACCCTGAAAGGGATCCGGTGGGCCGACCGAGCCGTCGCGGCCACTCACGCCCGCCGCGCCGGCACCTCCCAAACGCGCGTCCCCCCGCCGCCCCCAATCCCCCACCAGCCCCAGCTCCCTGTCGATCCGCTTCCGGAGGTCCCACCCGGCGCGGCCCCGCGCACGCCGCAGATCTTCCCGCGCCTCCTCCACCCTTCCCGCCCGCAGATGCGCCCTCGCCCGCATCGCGATCAACCGGGCCCGGCTCTCCTTGGGAGGCGCGGGGCTGCCGGCCAGCGCGCGTTCGATCGCTGCGACACATCCCTCCAGATCCCCCCGCCGTAGCCGCGCCCCGGCCAGGTCCTCGAGGATCGAGAAGTAGAGCTCCTTCTCGGGACGCGACATGCCCCGCGATGGAGAGGTCACCATGACCTCCACCCGTAGGAGGGCCTCCTCGCCGTGCCCTCCGGTCTCCTTCAGGATACGGGCGAGCTCCGCAAGCTCTTCCAGTGAGATCGTCGACGGATCACTTCTGCCGGCGGCCAGACGTTTCGTCGCCCGCTCCTTCGCGGTGTCGGAGACGTCCATCTCCTTCGCCAGGCGATACTGCTCCATCGCCTCCGTGTGCCGGCCGAGGAAGTCGAGAGCCTGCCCGTAGCGAAGCCGGCCCCACATCGTCATCCGCCGGCTGCCGAGCCCGTCCCCCGCGAGCGGTGCGCTCAGGCGATGGGCCGCTCCCTGGAAGTCCCCCGCGAAGAGAGACGACCGCGCGAGGCGGTAGTCGATGAAGCCGCGGTGCTGCGGTCCGTGCGCCTTCGTCTTGAGAAGCTCCCACTCGTCGAACGCGGCATCATTGATGTGCAGCTCGTCAAGAACGCGCGCGTGAATCCACGTGAACAGCTCGTTCTCCGGATACTCCGCGCGCAGGCTGCGCGCGAACCCGAGGGCCGGCCAGTGCTTCTTCTCGAAGGTCGTGTAGATCTCCGCGAGGAAGAAGCGACACTCCGCCCCGACGAGCACGCCCTCCCGGAGGGCGCGGTGGATCTCCTCGCGGCCGCGCCCCGCGTCCCCGTGCAGTCCCACGAAACCGGCGAAGAACTTCAGGATCGAAGGCAGCACGTCGGCGTAGTAGTGGTAGATGCCGAGTCCGAGGTATGCGTCGGAGAACTCGGGATCGGCCTTCACGACCCTCTCGAGGTGCTTCACTCCCTTCTTGCCGGTCCGGTAGGCGTCCCACCACTTCTCTTTCAGCGCGAGGTAGCGCGCCTTGTAGCCGTACGCCCCGCCCAGGAAGAACCGCGCCGACAGATCGTCGGGGTGGGTCTCGAGCCGCCGTTCCCCCTTCTCGATGGCGGCGTCGAGACGACGGAAGAACGCGATCTCGGCCACGCCCCCGGCGAGGAAGCCGCTCGGTCCGGTGATGAGGGCGTGCCACTCGATTCCCCCGAGCAGGAAGTCGGGGGCGGGGCTCTCGGGGTGCCGCTCTCGGATCCGCTCGAACGCCCGGACCGCCTCGCCCGACCGTCCGTGGTAGAGGTGGTCCAGACCGGCCCGGGCGTCCTCCAGCGACACCGGATCGAGTGGGCTCGTCGCCGCCGCCCGGTCCGCGCCGACGACGGACACCGCGATCAGAACGACTATCGCGACGGAGAGAATTCGATCAGTAGGCCACAAGCTCGCGGGCCGCTTTCATGACATCGGGGATCTGGGGCAGGATGACGTCTTCGAGGATCGGAGAGTAGGCGACCGGCGTGTTCATCCCCGCGACCCGCTTCACCGGGGCGTCGAGCCAGGCGAACACCTCGTCGGCGACCCGCGCGCTCACCTCGGCGCCGAACCCGAAGTCGATGTGATCCTCGTGCACGACGAGGCAGCGGCTCGTCCGCTTCACCGACTCGGCGACCGCCTCGAAGTCCCAGGGGGAGAGAGAGCGCAGATCCAGAATCTCCGCCTCGATCTCCTCCTTCGCGAGCTCCTTGGCCGCCATCTCGGACCGCCGAACCAGCGCGCCGTACGTCACGACGGTCAGGTCTCGCCCCGGCCGGTGCAGCCGCGCCTTCCCGAACGGGATCATGTAGTCCTTCCCGGGATACGGGCCCTTGGCGTACGGCTGCCGGTAGAGGTGCTTGTGCTCGCAGAAGAGCACCGGATCGTCGCACCGGATCGCGGTGCGGAGGAGGCCGTTCGCGTCGAGCGCGTTCGAGGGCATCACGACGCGGATGCCGGGACAGTGCGTGAAGATCGACTCGCCCGACTGGGAATGATAGGCGGCGCCCCCCTGCAGGTAGCCTCCGATCGGCGTTCGAATCACCACCGGGCACTTGAAGTCGCCGCCCGAGCGCCAGCGCATCATCGTGAGCTCGTTGCGAATCTGCATGTAGGCGGGCCAGATGTAGTCGAAGAACTGAATCTCCACGACCGGCTTCAGTCCCCGGGTGGCCTGGCCGATCGCGCGCCCGACGATGTTCGCCTCGGCGAGCGGGGAGTTGAACACGCGATCGGGGCCGAACGTCTTCTGGAGCTTGTGGGTGACCTTGAACACCCCGCCCTTGCCGCCGATCTCTCCCTGCAGCAGCGGCTGTTCCCGCGTCGCGTCGGCGACGTCCTCGCCGAACAGCACGATTCGGGGATCGCGCTCCATCTCGTCCCGCAGGCACGCGTTGATCAGCCCCACGACCGAGTCCGGGGGCCCCTCCTCCGTGGCCGGCCGGTCGAAGTCCGGCCCGGTGGGGTCGACGTCGGGGGAGTAGACGAACGACTCCGCGGCGGCCTCCGTCCTCGGCGGCTTCGGCGCGGCCTGCGCTTCCTCGGACGCCCTCGTCGCCTCCTCCGCGACCTCGCGGCGGATTCCCTCGAGCTCCTCCTCGGTGGTCACGCCCGCCTCGACCAGCGTTCGCGCGAACGTCTTCAGGCAGTCGCGGGCCGCCTCCTCCTCGAGCTCCTCGGGGGAGCGGTACGCGCGATGATCGTCGGAGAGGGAGTGCGAATACGGACGGGTGACGTGGCTGTGCAGTAGGGCGGGCCCTCGGCCCCCTCGGCAGTGCGCCAGGGCGGAGCGGGCCGCCCGCAGACTCTCGAGCGGTTCGGTCCCGTCGCACTCGAGGAGCTCCAGGTTCGGGAAGGACCCCAGGAGCCCGGAGATGCTTCCCCCCGCGGTCTGCTGCTCGACCGGGACGGAGATGGCGTACTTGTTGTCCTCGACGTGGAAGAAGACGGGCAGCCTCAGATTGCAGGAGGTGTTGAGCCCTTCCCAGAACTCGCCCTGGCTCGTGGTCCCTTCCCCGAGGGAGACGTAGACGACCTCGCCGGGCCGGTGGCGCGCCTCGCGGTCGGGGATCTCCCCGATCCGGCCGTAGAGAGTCCCCGCCTCCGCGTTTCCGACCGCCTGAAGGACCTGCGTTCCGGTGGGGCTGGACTGACTGACGATGTTCAGCTTCGCGTGTCCCCAGTGGCTCGGCATCTGCCGTCCGTGGGAGTTCGGATCGTCGAGAGCTCCGACCGCGCTCATCAACATCTCGGTCGGGGTCATGCCGAGCATCAGACAGAGGGCCCGATCCCGGTAGTACGGGTAGAACCAGTCGCGGGAGGGATCCATCTCGTGGCCGATCGCGGTGAGGACGGCCTCGTGCCCCGCTCCGGAGATCTGGAAGAAGATCAGGTTCTTTCGCTTGAGCTTGATCTCCTCGTCGTCGAGGGCCCGGGAGAGCGCCATGTTCCGGAAGAATCCGAGAAGCTCGTCTCTCGACAGTCCCGTTTCGGCGATCTCGGTCTCTCGAACGGCCATATCCTCTCCGGTTCAGCATCCGGTGAGCGTGCAGGCTAGCACGCCGGAGGAGGAACGATCAACGACGGGCCCCGGCCCCGCGGCGCAAGCGGGCCGCGTTCAACGAGTTGCCGCTCGGTGCGAACACAGCGCCGGGCCCGGAACGACGATCCGCTCCGCTTGCCGGGTCCAGGGTCCGGTGGTAAGGTGGGGCCGCTTTGACGCCATTCGGTTTTCGACTTCGGTGCGAAGCGCACGGAGGCGGGATCGTTCCGGCCTCCCCGCCGAGTCACGGAGGAGGGATCATGCCCCGTTCCGCCATCCGACCGCTGCTCGCGTGGACTCTTCCCTGTGTTCTTGCTTTCCTCGGCGCCGTCACGGCTGCGGCCGCCGGCTGGACCGAGACCGCCGGAGGGCTCGGGCAGTCCGATTCCCGCATCGCTCTTTTCTTCGGCGGGAGCTACGGCGTCATGAGCGGATCCGAGGTGGAGCAGACGGACCCGACACCCGGTTTCGAAGGCGGCGCGCGCTACCGTATCTTCTCAACTCTTTCCGTTTCAGTATCTTATGCCTACAACTCGGCCAGCGTGAGTGGCCAGCTCATCGAGCTGCTCGACATGCGGGTGAG
>JALGZR010000166.1 GCA_025774805.1 bacterium | reverse complement strand
TCCGACGAGACGGCGGAGTCCGAAAGCCCCGACGACGGTGAGAGCGGTGACGAGAGCGGCGAGAGCGGCGACGAGAGCGAGGCCGGTGAGAAGGGCGAGGAGTCCGGCGGCGAGAAAGGCGACGAGAGCGAGAGCGACGGCGGGGACGTGGCGGACGAGAGGGAGAATCTCGCCCGCGAGGAGGAGGCGCTCGCGGAGGAGGCGCGCCGTCTCCTGAAGGCGATCGAGGAGATCGCGGAGATGACCGAAAAGCTCCGCAGCCCGCGCGACGCGACGGAGATGAAGGAGCTCTCGGATTCGGCCAGCGATGCGAAGATCCCGGAGACAATGGACGACATGGCCGGGGACATGGAGAGCGGCGACTCCGAAGGAGCGCAGGAGAGCGGCGAGAAGGCGCTCACCGAGCTCCGCAAGCTGGCCGCCTCCCTCAGCCTGCAGCAGCAGACGATGCAGGGCCGGATGGCCGCGATCGACCAGGCCGCCATCAATCGAGCGGTTCGCGATCTTCTGAGCGTCTCCCTCGACGAGGAGACGCTGGCCGGCGATCTCGCCGAGATCCCGAGGAACTCGTCGGCCGCGACGCGGGCCTACGCCGACGAGCAGCATCTCCTGGTCCAGGGAACGGAGCGGGTTCAGGACCTGCTGCGCGAGGTGGCGAAGGACACGCCCCTGATGGACTCGAAGGTCGGACGGAAGCTCGACTCCGGACTGGACGCGATGCGGGACGCGGCGGACCGGCTGGAGAACGGAGCCGTCCACATGGCCCAAGAGGACGGGGACCGCGCGGTCGAGGAGGTCAACGCGGTGATCATCGCCCTGCTCGAGACGTCGGCCAGCATGTCGAGTTGCTCCTCGTCGATGCCGATGAGCAACGCGATGCAGCAGCTCAAGCAACTCGCCGGGGATCAGCAGAAGCTCAACGAGATGCTCAAGAAGCTCATGGAAGAGGGCGGCTCCTCCTTCGACCACCGGCTCCAGGGCCAACTCGACCGCCTCGCGGACGAGCAGCGGCGCATCCAGGAGCAGCTCCGGCAGCTCCTGGAGGAGATCGGCGACGGACGGGGAATGCTCGGCCGGCTCGACGACGTCTCGGAGAAGCTCGACGAGATCGCCGAGCGGCTGGCCCGGGGCGACGTGGACGAGGAGGCGCTGCGCGACCAGGACTGGGCGCTGACCCGCCTCCTCGACGCGCAGCGCTCCCTGCGGGAGCGGGACTTCGGGAAGCAGCGCAAATCGGAGACCGCCGAGGACCTCGCCGAGACGCTTCCTCCTTCGGATCTGCCCGAGGGGCTGGAGGAGATCGACCGCGATCTGCGGGAGGACCTTCTCAAGGCCCTCGACCGCCGCTATCCTCCGAAGTACGAAGAGCTCATCAAGCGCTATTTCCGATCGCTCTCGGACGAGACGCCCGTTCCCGATCTTCCCTGAGCCGACCCGATCGAGACCCCTGATGCATCGGACCTCCGCGGCCGCCCTCGCGATCTTCATTCTCGCCCTCGCGATCTACGGAGCGACGCTCTGTCCCACGGTCTTCGTGGGCGACTCGGGAGAGCTGGCCGCGGCTGCCACGACTCTCGGCATCGCGCACCCGCCCGGCTTTCCGCTCTGGACGACCCTCGGACGCGGAGCGGTGGCTCTCGCTCCGGGCGCGCCCGCAGTGGCGCTGAATCTCCTCTCCGCGCTCTGCACCGCGGCGGCGGCGGGTCTGCTGGCGGCGCTTCTCGCGATGCTGTCCGGGCGAATCGTGGTCTCCGCGGGAGTCGCCCTGGCGTTCGCTCTGTCGCGCGGCGTCTGGTCACAGGCGATCATTACCGAGGTTTACGGCCTCAATCTTCTGATGACGGTCTCCGCCCTCACCGCGGCGGTCGCCGCCCACGGGGGGAGGCCCCGGCTCTTTCTACTGGCCGGCTACCTGCTCGGGCTGGGCACGGCCAATCACCCCTTCGTCCTGCTCGCCGGCCTTCCCGTGGCCGGGCTCGTCCTGCTTCCCCGGGAGGAGGCGCAGGAGCCCGTGTCGGATCGCGCGCGGCGGTTCCTTCCCATGGCGGGGCTCTTCCTGCTCGGGCTCTCCGCCTATCTCTACCTTCCTCTCCGGTGGACCGCCGATCCGCCGGTGATGTGGGGTGGACCGCGCGCGCTCGGTGACTTCCTCGATCACGTGATGCGCGCACAGTACGGAGGCCTGGGCGAAGCGACGGCCGACACCTCCCTGGGATTGCGCCTGCGGGTCTTCGGGGAGATCCTGTACGAGGGAACGGCCATTCCGATCCTGATCGGCGCCGCCGTCGGGGTCGTCCTCCTGCTCCGAAAGGTCCTCTCGAAGCCCGACGCCGTCGCCCTTCTGCTCCTCGTGCTCGCCGGTCCGGTGACCGCCGGCGTGATTCGTTACGAGGACACGTTTCTCGATCGCTCCGTGGCGTCGGTCTACTTCCTCACCGCCGTGCTGTCCGTCTTCATGCTGGCGGGAGTGGGGATCGCGGGGATCGACCGGCTCGTGAACGACCGTCTCACCGGTCAAGGCCGGGCCGGGGTCGTCTTCAGCGGGGCGGTCGCCTGCCTGCTGCCGATCGCTCTCGCGTTCCGAAACGCGAAGACCTGTGATCGGAGCGAGGCCACGTTGCCGCGGGCGTACGCCGAGGAGGTCTTCCGGGAGCTCCCGCCCGACGCTCTGATCTTTCCCCTGGGCGACAACGAGCTCTTCATCTTCACCTACTTCCAGGCGGCGGAAGGACTCCGTCCCGACGTGAAGATCCTCGATCGATCGTTGAACCTGGGGATCGAGGCGTGGGGACAGGACTTCTACGCGAAGACGCGTCCGGAGCGCAAACGGGACCGCCTCCTTCGTGAGGTGGAGCTCGTCTTCGCGGAACGGGATCGGCCGGTCTTCTATTCGGACCTCATCGACCTGACCGAGTTCGGCGGATCCCGCCTCGTCCAGAACGGGATCCTCTTCCAGCTTCTCCGCCCCGGCGATTCCCGGACGATCATCCCGTTCGACGCCTTCGCCGTGCCCCCAACGAACGCGGACGACTTCCTCGAGAGCCACCTCGCGGGGACGGTCCTCCTCCGCCAGGCGGACTGGCTGATCGAGCGCGGCGACGAGCAGGGGGCCCGCCGGCGCTACCGGGAGGCCGCTCAGAGGGCGCAGAAGGATCCCCTCGTTCTCCGAAACATCGGGGTCGCCTATCGGGAGCTCCAAGACTGGCCGACCGCCGAGCGCCTCTACCGCTGGATTCTGGAGAGGTTCCCCGACCACGAGGCCTCGCTGCGTGATCTCGCGGGTCTCTACGACTCGCTCGGCGAGGACGAGCAGGCCCTGGAAATCTTTGACCGGATGATCGGGCTCGGGTACGGCTCTCCCGAGGTCCACCTCGACCGCGGCGTTCTCCTCGTCCGCCTCGGCCGTCTCGAGAAGGCCAGGCCGTCGCCGCAGCCGAGAGCTCTCTCGCGCTGGCCCCGGACCTCGAGCCGGCCCGGGAGTTCGCCGCCGCGGTGCGACGGGGAGTCGAACTCGGGGGGGCGGCCGGCCAAGCCGAGGCGGAGCGGTCCCTCGGAAAGGTCACGGTGGAAGGAACCCTGCTGCTCGCGCAGCGGTATCTGGGGGAAGGAGAGCTGGAGCGGGCCGCGGGGCTCTACCGGGAGGCCTTGACCGCCGACTCCGCCCATGCCGGGGCGGCGTACGGCCTCGGGTACGCGCTGGGACGGCTCGGGCGCTACGAGGAGGCCGGAGAGGCCTTCCGGCAGATCCTCCGGGTCGACTCGGGGAGCGCGGACGGGCGCAACGCGCTGGCGTACGTGTTCGCCCAGACCGGGGACAGCCTGGAGACGGCGGAGGCCCTGGTCGAGGAAGCGCTGGCAATCGCGCCCGAGATGGAGGCCTACTGGTTGGACACCCTCGGCTGGGTCCGCTACCGCGCGGGCGATTACGAGGGCGCTCTCCGGGCTCTTCTCAGCTCGGCGCAGAAGCTCCCGAACGACGACGTCTCGATGCGGGCCGAGAACGAGTACCACCTCGGGGTCGTGCTCATGGCCCTGAATCGACCGAACGAGGCGCGCCAGTACTTCGAGCGAAGTCGCGGTCGGGCGAAGGACGAGATCTGGCTTCCCGATCTGATCGCGAGGGTGAACGAGCTGGGCTCGGAGGAGGAGGGAGAGACGTGATCCACTTCGTCCGAAGGGGGTTCCCCCGGGCGATCGCGACGCTCGCGGCGTGTGTCGCGGTGGTCCTCGGGACGGCGGACTCCGGGATCCCCGCCCAGGCGTCGGTCGCTCCCGAAAGCTCCGCGATCCGTTCCCGTCTTCATCTGGCGGACGAATACGTGCAGGAGGGGCGGTGGGAGGAGGCGCTGACGCTCTACCGGGAGATCGACGCGGCGGGAACCGAGGAGGTGAGGGCTCGCCGCGGGCTCAAGCGATGCCTGCTCGAGCTGAAGCTGTACGAGGAGTTGAAGGCGATCCTCGAACTGGAGCTGGCGGTCTCTCCCGAGAACCCCGCGATTCTCGAAGAGCTGGGAACGGTGGCGGTGAGACAGGGAGATCGGAACGACGCCGCGAGGTGGTGGCGACGCGTTCTCGACGTCCAGGATCGAAGCCGGGGTGCCTACAGCTTCGTGGCGGAGCTCATGGTACGGAACCGCATGCTCGACGAGGCGCTCGCGGTCTATGCCGAGGCGGACAGTACTTACCCCGGACGTTTCATCCGGCAGTTGGCCGCTCTCCGCGAGATGCGCTTCGAGTACGAGGAGGCCACGCGGGAGTACCTCCGATTCCTCGAGAGCTCTCCGACGTCCCTCTCCATCGTGGAGGGGCGGCTGCTGCGCATCGGGGAAGGGGAGGAGGGCCTCGGCCCCGTGATCGGTCGCGTCGAGAACTGGATCGCCCGCTCGCCGGCGGGCGGCGATTCCTCCACCGGTCTCCCCGGCGAGGGTCCGCTTCCGCCCTCGAGGCTCGTCGTCTTCCGCCAGCTCCTGGGGGACCTCTACCTCGAGGCCGGGGATCACGAAGAAGCGAGTGAGCAGTACTTCCGCCTCGTCGACGAGACCCCGGGCCAGGTCACGGCCCTGCTCGTCTTCGGCAAGCGCTGCCAGACCGACGGCGAGTACGACGTGGCGATCCGGGTCTACGAGAGGATCATCGAGAGCATTCAGGATGCGCGCGTCGTCCCGGGGGCCCTCACCGAGATCGCGAGGTGTCAGGCGGAGCTCGCGCGGTGGGAGGAGGCGCTCGCCACGTGGCAGCGCCTGATCGACGAGTACCCGGAGACGAACTACGCCCAGGCCGCGCGGTACCAGACCGGGCGAGCGTTGCGGGAGGGGCGGAAGGACCCGGTCGCGGCCGAGGCGGTGTTCCGGGAGCTCATCCCACTCGAGTCCGGACCCTGGCTCGAGGCCGACCCTCAGTTCGAGGTTGCGGAGTGCGCCGTCTGGCAGGGGGATCTGGAGCGGGCGGAGGGGATCTACGCCGCGATCC
>JALGZR010000102.1 GCA_025774805.1 bacterium | reverse complement strand
GCCCGGGGCCACGTGTCCGGGAGCGGGCTCGGCCCCCGGCAGGTGGATGCACTGGTGGGCTCCGTCGTGGCAGGCCACGTAGCAGAGCTGGCACTCGATGCACTTGCCCGGATCGATCTCCGCCACGACGTGGTAGTTGAGATCGAGTTCGCCCCACTCACGAAAGGCCGGGAGCGCCGCCCCCACGAGATCGGTCACGCTCTTCATGTCCTTGGAGGCGAGGAAACCGGCCAGCCCCTCGATGAGATCCTCGACGATCCGGTAGCCGTGGTGCATCACCGCGGTGCAGACCTGCACGTTCGAGGCGCCGAGCGCCAGGAACTCGGCCGCGTCCCTCCAGGTCGTGATCCCGCCGATGCCGCTGATCGGAATCGTGAACTCCGGCTCGCGCGCGAGCTGCGCGATCATTCTCAACGCGATCGGTTTCACCGCCGGCCCGCAGTATCCGCCGTGCGTGGACGCGTTCCCGACGACGGGGCGGGGGACGAGGCGGTCGAGGTCGACGCCCATCAGGCTCTGCAACGTGTTGATCAGCGAGACGGCGTGGGCGCCTCCCCGAACCGCCGCCATTCCGGGGTCCCGGATGTCGGTGATGTTCGGCGTCAGCTTCGCGATGATCGGGACTGAGGCCGTCTCCTTCACCCACCCGACGAGGTCCTCGAGCACCTTCGGTTCCTGCCCGACGGCCGACCCCATGCCCCGCTCGCACATGCCGTGCGGGCAGCCGAAGTTGAGCTCGAGGCCGTCGCAGCCGGTGTCCTCGCACCGACGGATGAGCTCGTCCCACTCCTCCCGGCTCTCGGCCATCAGGGACGCGACGACCGCGCGATCGGGGAAGCGCCGCTTCACTTCGGCCATCTCCCGGAGGTTCGCATCGAGGGGACGATCGGTGATCAGCTCGATGTTGTTCAGCCCCATCAGGCGCTGACCGCCGAAGTCGAGTCCGCCGAGCCGGCTCGAGACGTTGACGATCGGATTCCCCAGCGTCTTCCAGACGGCGCCGCCCCACCCTGCATCGAAGGCACGCAGCACCTGCTCGCCGCCGTTCGAGGGCGGTCCCGAGGCGAGCCAGAAAGGGTTCGGGCTCTCGATCCCGACGAAGCTCACGGAGAGATCAGGCATGGGAGGCTCCCGGCGGTTTCGGTCTGGAGTCGGGCCCGCCGACGCTCTTCGGCGGGACGGGAACCGGCGGCGCGAGAGCGCCCTCGCGAAGCAGCCGGTCGATGGCGCGCGCGGCGACCTGCCCGTCGTGGACCGCGTTCACGACCTCCTTCCCTCCGTTCACCGCGTCGCCTCCGGCGAAGACGCGGGGGTTCCCCGTCACGAACGTCTCGGGGTCCACGACGATTCGACCCTGCCGGTCGCACTTCACATCCGGGAAGAGCCGGACGAGATCGGCGAGCGTCGACTGTCCGATCGCGAGAAGAACGAGGTCGGCCGGAAGCGTGACGAGCTCGCGATCGGTGGGACGCCCGTTCTCGGCCTCGACCAGGCGCACCCGGGCGAGCGGTCCCCCTTCCTCCGTGCGCTCGAAAGCCGCCACCGCGGTCCGTTCGAGCACCACGACCCCTTCGCGGCGGGCCGGGCCGACCTCGTGCTCGTAGGCGGGCATCTCTTCGACCGTCCTCCGGTAGGCGACGGTGACCGACTCGACGCCGAGTCCGCGGAGCTCGCGCGCGGCATCGATGGCCGTGTTTCCCCCTCCGACCACGATCGCCCGGCGAATCCCCGCGACGGACGCGGCGGGGTCGAGCTTCATCCGCTCGATCCAGGCCACCGCTCCCTCCACTCCCGGCCCCCGCTCTCCGGGAACGCCGAGCCGCGAGTCCGAGCCGAGGCCCGGCCCGAGGAACAGGGCCTCGTGGCGGGCGAACAGCTCGTCCACGGTTACGTTTCCTCCCACCTCCGTCCCCGGCCGGAGCTTCACTCCCAGCGCGAGAATGGCCTCCGCTTCCTCCAGCGCCTCGTCGACCTTCAGCTTGTAGGGCGCGATCCCGGAGAGATTGAGACCCCCGGGCATCTCGCTTCTCTCGTAGATGACGGGCGCGTGTCCCTTCAGCGCGAGCTCACCGGCGCACGCGAGCGAAGCGGGGCCTCCGCCCACGAGCCCGACGGAGTGTCCGGTCTTCGGCTTCCGCTCGAGAAGCTCCGGACCGCCGCCACTCTCCATCGCCCATCGCTGGAGCCGGCCGATGGCGATCGGCGTCCGACCGTCGGACACGTAGACGCACTGTCCCTCGCAGAGCACCTCCACCGGACAGACCTTCGCGCAGCTCGCGCCGAGGAGGTTCGAGGTGAGAATGGTCCGCGCGGCGCCCCGCGGATTCCCCGTCGCGATCTTCCGGATGAAGGTCGGAATGTCGATGTGGGTGGGACAGCCCCGAATGCACGGAGCGTCGTAGCAGTAGAGACAGCGCGCCGCCTCCCTCACCGCTTCGGTGTCCGAGAGGGGCGGTCGCTTCTCCGCGAAACGCTCCTCGAGCCGACCCGGGCCCGGTCCGGTGCCGGCGACGCCGTCCACGTCAGCTCTCCATTGCCGCCAGCGCGTCGCCCATGATCCGCAAGGCGTCGTCGACCTCGCCCTCCGACACGACGAGAGGAGGCGAGATCCGCACGACGTTGCCCGCCAGTCCTCCCTTGCCGATCAGGAGGCCGCGCCTCTTCGTCTCCTCGAAGAAGCGCACGGTGGCGGCGGCGTCGGGCGTGCGGTCGCCGTCCGCCTCGTCCACGACGAGCTCGATCGCCTGCATGAGCCCTTTCCCCCGAACGTCTCCGACCTTCGACGGGAAGCGATCCATGAGCTCCTCGAGTCCGGCGCGGAGGCGATTCCCCGTCTTCTCGGCCTTGGCGGGGAGATCCTCCGTCTCGATGACGTCCAGCGTGGCGTTCGCGGCGGCGCACGAGACCGGGTTCCCTCCGAACGTCGAGATCGTCAGCTTCTGGAAGGCGTCCGCGATCTCGGGAGTGGCGATCGCGACGGCGATCGGCATTCCATTCGCGATCCCTTTCGCCATCGTCATGATCTCCGGCTGCACTCCCCAGTGCTCGATGCCGAACATGTGACGACCCGTGCGGCCGAATCCGGTCTGCACTTCGTCACAGATGAAGACCCCTCCGTGCCTGCGGACGATCTCGACCGCGATCTCGAAATACTCGGGCGGGGGCGTGATGAAGCCGCCGACCCCCTGGATCGGCTCCGCCAGGAAGCCGGCCACGCGCCCGACGGTGGTCGTCTGGATGAGCTCCTCGAGATCCCGGGCGCACCGCACCTCGCACTCCGGGTACTTCGCTCCGAGAGGGCAGCGATAGCAGTACGGGGAGGGAGCGTGCTTGATTCCCGGGACCTGCGTCGGAATCGCCCGCCAGGGACTGTGACCGGTGAGCGCCTGGGCGAGCGTGCCTCGACCCGAGTACCCGTGGCGCAGCGCGATGATCTCCATGGCCCCGGTGTAGACTTGGGCGAGCACGGTCGCCGTGTCGTCGGCCTCGGTGCCGGAGGCGTTGAAGATGCACTTCTGGAGCCTTCCCGGCGTGATCCGGGCCAGGCGCTCCGCCAGCTCCACCACCGGGACGACGGGATACAGACTGGAGACGTGCCCGAGTCGGTCGACCTGCGCCTTGATCGGGCCGGTCACGCGCGGATCACAGTGCCCGATGGAGACGGTCAGTATCCCGCCGAAGAAATCGAGGTACTCGTTTCCGTCCACGTCGCGGACGAACATGCCCTCTCCCCGATCGAGGACGATCGGTTCCCCGTAGTAGTTCGCAACGGAGGGCATCAGATACTCGGCGTGCTTGTCGCGGGTGGCGCGGGCCACGTCGGCGGCAGTCTTCGGGTTCATTCGGGCACCCTCCTTTCGAGGAACCGGCCCGATCCGGGCTCGACCTCGAGGTCCCCGTCCCGGTAGGCGATTCGCCCGTTCACGAGCACGGTCGACGGGATCCCCTTCACCTCGAATCCCTCGAAGATGCTGCGGTCGTTCCCGTGCAAATGGGTCTTCGCGGAGATCGTCCGCGTCCCCTCCGGATCCCATACGACGAGATCGGCGTCGGCTCCGACGGAGATGGATCCCTTGCGGGGATAGAGGTGGAAGATCTTCGCCGCCCGCGTGGACGTGAGGTCCACGAAGCGATGCCGATCGATCCGGCCCGCGCGCACTCCGTGGTGCCAGAGCAGGGACAGCCGGTCCTGAATGCCGGCGGCGCCGTTCGGGATCTTGCGGAAGTCGTCCCGACCCATGTCCTTCTGTCCGTTCTGGTTGAACGGGCAGTGATCGGTTCCGACCACCTGGAGGATGCCCGACTGGAGCCCCGCCCAGAGAGGCTCCTGGTGTCCGAGGGGACGAATCGGAGGAGACATCACGTACGCCGCCCCCTCGAAGTCGGGCTTCTCATAAACCCTGTCGTCGAGGAGGAGGTACTGGGGACAGGTCTCCCCGTACGCGAGCTGCCCCCGCTCACGGGCTTCGGCGAGGGCCTTCACCGCCTCCGCGCACGTCATGTGCACGATGTACACGGTCGCTCCGGTGAGCTCGGCGAGCATGAGCACGCGATTCGTCGCCTCGCCCTCCACGGGTGAGGGTCGGGACAGGGCGTGGTATTTCGGCTCCACCCGGCCCGCCTCGAAGAACTTGTTCTGGAGCTCGACCACCATTTCCCCGTGCTCCGCGTGCACGGTGACGATCACTCCGAGCTTGGCGGCGGCGGTGAGTGCGCGGACGAGCTCCGTGTCGTCCACGCCGATCGCGCCGCGATAGGCCATGAAGACCTTGATCGAGGTGATGCCTTTCTCCCGCACGCAACGCGCAAGCCACTCTTCGCTCTTCTCGCCCCACCAGGTTACGGACATGTGAAAGGAGTAGTCGGTGACGGCGTTTTTCGCCTTCTCGTGCCACGCGGCGAGGGCCTCCATCGGGTCGTCGCCCCGGTTCGGGATCACGAAGTCGATGAACGATGTCGTTCCCCCGGCGATCGCCGCGGTCCCCCCCTTCTCGAAGTCGTCGGTGGACACGGTCCCCATGAAGGGGAGCGCCATGTGCACGTGCGGGTCGAGTCCCCCCGGGAAGACGCAGTGACCCGACGCGTCGACGACCTCGTCCTCCCCGTTCCCGGAGATCTCTCGTCCGATGTCGACGATCGTCCCGTCCCGGCAGAGGATGTCGCCCCGCATCTCGTCGAGGGCGGTCACGATCGTTCCGTTCTTGATCAGGACTCCCATCGGTTTCCTCCCGAGTCAGGATCAGGATTCAGGGGAGCAGCTCGACCATGTCCTCGTACGTCTCCGGCCGCCGGTCTCGAAAGAACTGCCAAGTGCGCCGAACTTCTTCGATCACGTCGAGGTCCATGTCCGCGACGACGAGCTCGTCATCGTCCTCCGACCCCTCTGCGAGGAACTGCCCGCGCGGATCGACGAAGTAGCTCGTTCCGTAGAACTTTCCGATGTTCCAGGGCGCCTCCGTGCCGACCCGGTTCAGGCAGCCCATAAAATAGCCGTTCGCGACGGCGTGCGCCGGTTGCTCCAACTTCCAGAGATACTGGGAGAGACCGGCGACCGTCGCCGACGGGTTGAACACGATTTCGGCCCCGTTCAGGCCGAGGAGCCGGGCCCCCTCGGGAAAGTGCCGATCGTAGCAGATGTACACGCCGACCTGCGCGTATCTCGTCGAGAACACGGGGTAGCCGAGATTCCCCGGTTTGAAGAAGTACTTTTCCCAGAAGCCGGCGGTATGGGGGATGTGGTTCTTCCGGTACTTCCCGAGATAGGTCCCGTCCGCGTCGATGACGCCCGCTGAGTTGTAGTAGACCCCGGCCTGCTCGCGCTCGTAGATCGGTACGATGAGGACCATTTCGTACTTCTTCGCGTACGGGATGAGGGCCTCGATCGTCGGTCCCGGGATCGATTCCGACGTGTCGCACCATTTCGAGTCCTGACTCGGACAGAAGTACGGGCCGTTGAAGATCTCCTGCAGGCAGAGGATCTGCACCCCTTTCTCGCCCGCCTGATCGATGAACGGGAGATGCTTCTCGAAGGCGGCCTGCTTGATCTCGGCCACGGGCCGACTGTCGTCGTTGATCGGATTGGAGCACTGGATCAACCCGCCCCGAACGATTCTGCTCACCGTGTTCCCCTTTCCTCCGGGAGTCCGGGGACGGTCGCCCCCTGCCCGGGCTAGCCCGGACTATTCATGAAGATCGTCGCGAGATTGCGGAGACGCCCACCGGGCGGGCACCCGCAGGGGTCCGGACCCGAGGCGTATCTCGACGATACGTCGCAGGGTACGGACCCCGAGGACGCCCGTCCGGTGGCGTGTATCCGCGATCGTAGCAGATCATTCATGAGTAGTCCGGGCTAGGACCAGCGCGAGATGACGATCTTCTTGTCGGTGAAGAAGTCGAACGCCTCCCGGCCGTGGGCCTTCAGATCGCCGAAGAACGAGCCCTTCGCACCGCCGAATCCGAAGAACGACATCGGTGCCGCGACGCCGAGATTCACCGCGGTCATGCTCGCCTCAATGCGGTACTTGAACTCGCGCGCGTGCCTCCCGCTCGTCGTGAAGATGGAGCTCGCGTTCGCGAGGGGATGGGCGTGGATGATCTCGAGCGCGGAATCGAGCGATTCGGCCTGGGCGATCCCGAGCACCGGTCCGAAGATCTCCTCCTGCGCAATGACCATGTCGGGGGTGACCCGGTCGAAGAGGGTCGGGCCGAGGAAGTAGCCGGCCGGATCGGCGGGGTTCTCCCGGCCGTCGACGACGAGATCCGCCCCCTCCTCGATCCCCTTCTCGATGTAACCGAGGACACGACGGCGGTGGGGTTCCGAGATGACGGGCCCCATCTCGACCCCCTCCTTCGCTCCGTCGCCGACCTTCAGGGCGCGGGCGCGCTTCGCGAGCCCCTCGCGGACCGCGCCGTGGCTCTCTCCGACCGCCAAGACGACCGTTCCCGCGAGACAGCGCTCTCCGGCGCAGCCGTAGGCGGACTCGGTGATCGAGTCGAGCGCCTTGTCCATGTCGGCGTCGGGCATCACGACGAGGAAGTTCTTCGCGCCGCCGAGCGCCTGGACGCGCTTCCCGTGGGCGGCCGCCGTCTCGTAGACGTGCTTCGCGACCGGGCTCGAGCCGACGAACGAGACGCCACACACCTGTGGGTGCCGGAGAATGGCGTCCGCGGCTTCCCTCCCCCCGTTCACGAGGTTCAGGACGCCGGGCGGAAAGCCCGCCTCGTGCACGAGCTCGAAGAGAAACCTCTGGCTGAGGGGCACCTGCTCCGACGGCTTGCACACGAAGGTGTTTCCGCACACGACGGCGAACGGATAGAACCAGAGGGGAACCATGGCGGGAAAGTTGAACGGGGCAATGCAGGCGAACACGCCGAGCGGCTGCCGGATCGACTCGCAGTCGATCCCCGCCGCGACGTCTTCGATGGCCATGCCCATCAGCAACGACGGCGCCCCGCTCGCCACCTCGACGCACTCGATTCCCCGCCTCACGCTTCCCCGGGACTCGTGAAACGTCTTGCCGTTCTCGAGCGTCACGACGCGGGCGAGCTCCTCGGCTCTCTCCTCGAGGAGGAATTTCAGGTTGAACAGGTATCGCGCCCGCTCGACGGGAGGCACTCGCCGCCAGGCTTCGTAGGCCTCGGCCGCCGCCCGGACCGCCCGGTCGACATCCGCCGCTCCGCCCATCGGGACGCGTCCGATCACCTCCCCGGTGGCCGGGTTTCGAACCTCCCGGGTCTCACCCGCCGCCGCGTCGATCCACTCGCCGTTCACGTAGTTCCGCAGCGTCTCGACCGCGCTCTCCACTGCCATGCCGTACCTCCTCGCGCTCGCGGGGCGTTTTCCCAGAGTGGAGTCAGGCTACACCAGTCGGGAACCGGCGACAAGGGCGCCGGTCCGGGAAGTCGTTGGGAAGGGAGAGGTTGAAACCCGCGCTCCCAGCGAGGGGGCGGGCAAGGCCCGGCCGACGCTCCGTACGGTTCTCAGTTCCGGTCCGGACCGTTATCATCTCGACCGTCCACCTTCCGTGCCGACCTCCGTGCCCGGCCGCCGAGGACGATGAACGCGTACGAGAAGCTCGCCCACCCGCTCGCTTTCGCGGTGTTCCTCGTGACCTTGCTCCTGCCGGTCCTCGTGGGTTTCCTCACGCTCGGACGAACGCGATCGCAGTCCGACTTCTTCCTGGGGGGTCGGGCCATGAACCGCTTCGTCGTGGCCCTGTCCGCCGTCTCCTCGGGAAGGTCGGCCTGGCTGGTTCTCGGCGTCAGCGGGATGGCCTACACGATGGGGGCCGGTGCGGTCTGGGCGATTCTCGGCTACACGACCGTGGAGTTCTTCCAATTCATCTACATCGGAAGACGTCTCCGGGCGCGAACGGAGGAGTACGGTTCGATTACCCTTCTGGACTACTTCGAGACGCGCACCGGCGACACGAGGCAGGTGATCCGAGTCGTGGGCGCGATCATCATCGGCATCTTCATCACCGCCTACGTGTCGGCGCAGCTCTCGGGGGGAGCGAAGACGCTGAGCAGTGCGTTCGGCATCGGTCCCGCCGCCGGTCTCCTGATCTCCGCGGGGCTGATCCTGGTCTACGTCGTCCTCGGGGGCTACATCGCGGTCGCCTACAACGACGTCTTGAGGGCCGTGATCATGTTGATCGGGCTCGTCGTTCTGCCGGCGGTCGGCCTCGCGCAGCTCGGGGGGGAGCGGGTGTTGCGCGAGATCCTCACCGGCCTCGACCCGGGATACCTGGATCCCCGCTCGGTGGGACTCGGAGCCATCGTGGGATTCCTGGGCATCGGTCTGGGCTCTCCCGGGCAACCGCACATCCTCGTCCGTTACATGTCCATCGACGATCCGAGAAACCTGCGGCCGGCCGCCGTCGTCGGCACGCTGTGGAACGTCGTGCTGGGCTTCGGCGCCGTGCTCATCGGTCTGCTCGGCCGAGCGATCGTGCCGCGGAGCGAGGACCTCCCCAACGCCGACTCGGAGATGGTCTATCTCGTCCTCTCCTCCCACTTCTTCGGACCGGCTCTCTACGGACTGCTCGTCGGAGGCGTGTTCGCGGCGATCCTTTCCACCGCCGACTCCCAGCTTCTCGTCGTGGCGTCGACGTTCGTTCGAGACGTCTACGAGAAGATCCTGAAGAAGCGGGAGGCGATCGCCGAGGCGCAGCGATTGCGGGTCAGCCGGATTGTCGTTCTGATCTCGGGCGGCCTGGCTCTGATCCTCGCCTACCTCGCCCACGATCTCGTGTTCTGGCTGGTTCTCTTCGCCTGGGGAGGACTGGGGGCATCCCTGGGTCCCGCGGTGATCTTCTCGCTCTACTGGAAGAGGACCCGACGTCTCGCCATCGTCGTCGGCATGATCCTCGGTACCGTCGTGACCGTCGGGTGGAGGCTCTGGTTGAAGGAGCCCACCGGGATTTACGAGCTCATTCCCGCCTTTCTCTGCTCCGCCGCCGCCATCCTGCTGATCAGCCTGCTCCCGCCGGATCGGGAGGAGTCGCGCCCGTGACCGATCGGACCGGTCGGCCCCGACCGGTTCTTCGTCGCGGGATCGCGAGCACCGACTCCGGGGAGCCGGTTGGTTCGGGCTCTCTCCTTCGGGTATCATCGAAGAGCACCTGCGCCCAAGGAGACCCCCATGCTCACCGACCGGCTCACCGCCAAGACTCCCCCCGTTCTCGCCTCTCTCCTGATCGCATCGCTCCTGCTCCCCGCGGGGGCCACGCGTGCCGTGATTCCCCTCGAGACGACTCCCGCCTGGACGTCGACGCCCGAGGGCTACGTGGCGACGGGCGGGGCCTGGTCGGACGTGAACGGGGACGGCTGGCTCGACATGGTGGTCGCGAACGGGAACGACATCTCGCGACAGCGCGTCGTCATCTACTACAACAACGGCGACGGCACCCTGCCCCTCACGCCCGCGTGGGTCTCGGGTGACCGGGACTACAACGGCCATCTCGACGTGGGGGACGTCAACGGCGACGATCTCCCCGACCTCGTGGTGGGCGTCTATCTCGGTCTCAACGGATTCAGCCAGCCCGGTCAGGCGAAGCTCTATCTGAACGACGGCGCCGGAGCGTACATCGCCTCTCCGGTCTGGGTGTCGGGCATCCGCATGTACTGCTTCTCGGTGGCTCTCGGCGACGCCGACGGCGACGGGGACCTCGACCTCGCCTGCGCGGCCGGAGAGTCCTACACGGGGCGGCCGGAGCGCTCCATGGTCTTCTACAACATCGGCGGGACCTTCGAGGCGACGCCCTCGTGGCAGGAGCCGGATTCGGCCTACGCCCTCGACGTGACGTGGGACGACGTGGATCTCGACGGGGATCAGGACCTTCTCTTCTGCGGCATCATCGGTGCGAACCGGCTCTACCTGAATCGCCAGACCGCCGGCGGCGGACTGCCCGACTCCGCCGACTGGCAGAGCTCGGACGCGCCCGAGTACGGCAACACCGCCGCGCTCGGCGACTGGAACCACGACGGCTATCCCGAACTCGCCGTGGCGGACAACTTCCAGGAGGGAGGATCGGGGCGGTTCAAGGTCTACGAGAACACGCTGGGGACGCTGTCGGCGTTCCCCGTGTGGCAGTCCCTGTCCTCGGACTACGGGTCGCACGTGTCCTGGGTGGACGTCGACTTCGACGGGGACGCCGATCTCGGCGCGGGCCGCTGGTGGGACCCCGCGAGGATTTACGAGAACTTCGGGGGCGCCCTCGGGGTGACCGCCGCCTGGACGAGCAGCACGAGCAGCGTGATCGAGAACATGTTCTGGGGAGACGTCGACAACGACGATCTGCGCTCGGACGGAGTCACCGTCGCCGGCGGCGACGGCGCCCGCACCTACGTCAAGCTCGGCCGCAGTCCCGTTCGCTCGGTGGACGAGGTCACCGTGAACGGCACGCCCCTTCCCCCGACCGCTTACGTCGAACACCTCGGGGGCGGCTGGCTGTCCCTGGCCACTCCGCCCGGGCTCGGCGAGCGGATCGAGGTCCGCTACACCTACTCGGCCGATCTCGATCTCGGCATCACGAACTGGGACTCGAACAAGGGGAACTACCTCTTCCGGAACACGGGAAGCGCGGTTTCCGCGGAGGATCTCGCCTCCACGGCGGGGTTTATTCAGGTGAGGCCGAATCCGGTCCGCCATGCGACGGTCCTGCACTATCGGGGGGACGGTGCCCGGCGCGCCGAGCTCGCCATCTTCGACGTGAGCGGACGCAAGGTCCGCACCCTGCACGACGGACCCCTGTCCGACGGCCTGCACACGTGGGAGTGGCAGGCCACCGGAAGGGACGGCTCCCGTGTCGCCGGAGGGGTCTACTTCGCCCGGTTCACCGTGGGGAGGCGGAGCACGACCGTGAAGGTCGTGGTGCTCTGAAGTCGATCCGTCTCCCCGGGGACGGCGGCCGGCCTCGTGACGGGTGAGAAATGCGGGCTCGTCAGGGTCCGTCAGGACTCGTCCGGTCTCGTTCCGAAGAACAGTTCGTGACCGTCGGGGTCCGTGACCGAAAAGAACCGCATCCAGGGTCGATCGATCAGATCTCCCGCGTCGATGCCGCGGGCGACGACGCCCCGGCGGTGGGTATCCACGTCCTCCACCAGGAAGTAGTGGCGCATCCCGCCGACGACGAGCTCGTCCGGATTCACGGTCCGGTGAAGGGCGAACTCGAAGCTTTCCGCCGCCATCAGCGCCCAGATCGCCGGCTCGCTCTTCGTCCACTCCGGGACCTGCTCGCCGGAGTCGTAGTCGAAGAAATGGCGCAACTCGAAGCCCGCCGCCCGGTAGAAGGCGACGCTCACGAGGACGTCCCTCACGAAGAACACGGGAAGGAGCTCTCCCGTGAACGTTCCGTGCTCGGCGACGGGTCCCGAGTCGGCGAGGGAGCCTTCGAGAGCCGCCCCGCCCGGTTCACGGCCGTCCGGCGCCGTCGCGCCGGCGAGGACGACAAGGGCCGAAGCGATCGAGATTGCGGCTCGCATGGTTCGCATGGAACGCCTCCTTGGTCTACCGACGAGATTCGTTTCGCTCCCCACGGGGAGGATGGGGGAAGAACCCACCGGCCGGGGTAAAATGGGCGAAAAACGGAGAACCGGGCCGGGAGCGTGATCGGATGCGATCCGCCCGTCGAATCGCTATAGTCGAAAAGGGCCGCCGGCCGTCGACAGAGAAAGAGAGGGCAGCCCATCCGCATTCTCCTCGGCATCTCCGTTCTGACCCCTGTTCTCGGGGCTCTCGCGGCCACCGCGACGGCCGAACCCGATGTTCCCGTCGATCGCAGCTATCTGTGGCGATCCGAGGAGGCGTTCGCCCGCGTCGTCCCCGACCGCTTCCTTCGGGATTGGCAGCGCGACGTGGTCTACGGCTACGACGTCGATCACGTCGATCTGGAGCTCGTCGTCGACTTCCCCGGACAGGCCATCACCGGACGCGGCGTTCTGACCGTGACGGTGGCGGACTCCGGACTGACCGAGCTGGCCGTCGACCTGACCGACAGCCTCGCCGTCGACAGCGTTACCGTGAACGGAACGCCGCGACCGTTCGTCCACAGGACCGATCAGGTGATCGTCACGCTCGCGTCGCCTCCCGCGGTCGGATCGCAGCACTCGGTGTCCGTCGCCTACCACGGCAGGCCCCCGCAGATCGGAAACAAGTCGATGCTCTTCGGGGATCACGGAGGCACCCCCCTCGTCTATACCCTGAGCACTCCCTACTCGAACGACGTCGAGACGGTGATTCCCATCAGTCACCACTGGCGCCCCTGCAAAGACGTTCCCGACGACAAGAGCACGTTTTCCCTCACGATCACCGTTCCCGACACGATGCTTGCCTGTTCCAACGGAATCCTGAGCTCAAACGTCGACAACGGGGACGGCACGCGCACGTTCGTTTGGGACCACGCCTACCCGGTCGCTCCCTACCTCATCGCCCTCGGCGCCACCGACTACGTGACCATCGAGGAGACGTACACCGGAACGGGCGGGTCGGCCGACATCCAGCACTTCGTCTATCCCGAGCTCTACTCGGACGCGCTCGAGAGCTTCAACATCACGGTGTCGGCAATGACGTACTTTGCCTCCGTCTTCGGGGAGTATCCGTTCCTCGGCGAGAAGTACGGCATGTTCTCGACCCCTCCGGGGCCGGCCGTCGAGGAGCAGACGATCGTGGCCTATCCCCAGGGCCTCATCACCGGCGACCACACCTATGACTGGGTCCTGGTCCACGAGCTGGCCCACATGTGGTGGGGGGATTGCGTTACGGCCGAAGACTGGCGGCACGTCTGGTTGAACGAGGGGTTCGCGTCCTACGCGGAGGCTCTGTGGCAAGGGCATCTCGGCGGCAACCTGGCCTACCGGCTCGCCATGCTGGCCATGGACAACGGGCCGTGGAGCGGGACCGTCTACGATCCGGACTGGGTCTGGCACCCGATCGTGTACGAGAAGGGGGCGTGGATCCTCCACATGCTGCGGTGGATCCTGGGCGACACGGACTTCTTCCAGCTCCTTCTCGACTACCGCATCGCCTTCGAGTACGGGAATGCCACCACGGAGGACCTGATCGCCGCGGCCGAGGCCGTCTACGGAGACGATCTGAACTGGTTCTTCGATCCCTGGGTCTATCAGGAGGGGCGGCCCGACTACGAATACGGCTGGTCGACCAGCGGAACGGGCCCCTACACCGTCCATCTCGGGGTCCGTCAGGTCCAGTCGCCGTCCTACCCGATCTACAAGATGCCCATTCGGGTGCGCGTGCAGACGACGGGCGGGAACCAGGGCTTCATCGTGTGGGACTCGCTGCGGACTCAGACGTTCGACCTCGAGGTGGCGAACCCGCCGACCGGATTGGTCATGGACCCGGCGGACAAGATCCTGGCCGACTTCACGGAGGGCCCGGTGGGAGTCTCGGACCCGCTCTCCGTCCGGGTCCCCGCCTGGCTCGGGCAGAACACGCCCAACCCGTTCGGGCCGCTCACGAGGATCCGGTTCGGGTTGTCGCGAACCGCGACCGTCTCCCTGCGCGTCTTCGACGTTCGGGGACGCATGGTCCGGACCCTCGACCGGGGCTCACGGTCCGCCGGTGAGCACACGATCGTGTGGGACGGCACCGACGATCGGGGGCGGGCCGTCGCGAGCGGGGTCTATTTCTATCAACTCGTGAGTCCGGACGGGGTGCTGCGCCGGAGAATGGTGCTGGCGAGATAGCCGATCGGCGCGGCGAGCAGCAGCAGCAGCAAAGCCTCGTGAGAAATGCAGGCTAGCCCGGACTATTCATGAAGGGCCGTCGCGCACCCGCAGGGGCTCGAACCCGAGTCGTATCTGAACGATACGTCGCAGGGTGCGAGACGCGAGGACGCCCGTCCGGTGGTGCGGATCCGCGATCGCAGCAGGTCGTTCATGAATGGTCCGGGCTAGTTCGGCACGTCCGGGACCTTGACCCTTCTTCTCAGCCATCCGCGCTCTTCGATCGCCTCGTCCAGCGCCGGGCTCGGCGTCAGATTCCACATCATGAGAGACCGACCCTCCTCCAACGGCATCGCGACGAGGGTGGCCACTCCGATGTCCTCCCGGTTGAATCCGATGGCGATCTCGCGCGTCCACCGCGCCAGCGAGACGTCCCACCGCGGATGCGTGAAGTCCGCCGGGTCGACCACGGTCGGGTGACCGATCACGAGGTGGACGCCCCGCTCCTTCAGGTAGGAAAGCGTCGCGTGCCGTCGATGCCCCGGTCGTCGATTGGATTCCGGCAGGACGGTCCCCTCCCTCGGAACCACGCGGTCGTTGAGACCCCACATGTCCACGGTTCTCAGTCGGCTGAAGTACGGAATCGCTCCGACGGCGTCCAGAGCGAGAATCGGATCCGCGTCCGCGAGCTCCTGCCCGAGCTTCGTCCCGATCGCGTCCCACCTCTCTTCCGGGTAGACGCCGTAGAAGGTCGAGAGCTCGTCGAGGCTGTCGACCCAGATCCCCGATCGGATCCCCGCAAAGCTCCGGCCGTGTTGGACGGATCCCACGACGAGAAGGGCGGTGACGGTCGCGGCAGTGGCCAGGGGGTGCCTCACGAGCCCCTTCCCGATCGGTCCGACCACCAGCCAGAACAGCACGAGAATCAGGAAGGGAAGTCCCGGCACCAGCATCCGGAACTCCATGAAGTCGCCCCCGACGGCCGCGACGTAGAGCAACCAGGCGATCGCGATCGTCGTCAGCAGTCCGATCCCCGGCGGCGGCCGGACGCGGGACCGCCTCGCCACCAGGGAGACGAGGGCCAGCCCGGGTACGGGCCAGAGCCAGTACTCCTGGAAGAAATGGCGCACGTAGAGAAGACCGGAGACGTCGTGGAAGAGACCGTCCGGGACCTTGGCCTGATACGTGTTGGGAAGAAGGTGTCCGTAGTACCCGAGCTTCCAGATCAGCCAGCCGCCCACGATGCCGGCGCCCGGAGCGATCAAGCCTGCCAGGACGGCGCGAGAGGCTCGCCGGCGGATCAGGTGCACGAGGGTCCACCCGCCGACGGGAGCGGCGATGACCGCGCTGTCCATTCGGGTGAGGATCGCGCCCGCCAGCGTCAGGGAGATCGCCGCACTCGACCCGGCCCCCGGGCGATCGCGGTCCCGGAGATCCAGAGAGCGCCGGACCGCGCCGCAGAGTAGCGCGGTCTGGAGCATGGTCTCGAGTCCGCCCGTCGCGAACGACGAAAAGGTGTGGTTCGTAGCGAGGAGGAGGAGGGCGGCGAAGCTCACGAGCGGCGGCTCGAAGAGCCGCCGCGAGATGTGCCAGAAGGAGTGCAGGACCCAGACCAGGGCGAGCAACCCCCCGAACTGCGACCAGGCGGGCGGATCCGCCCGAAACAGAATCCCCAGGCGGATCCACAGGACCCAGAGGAAGTCGGTATATCCCTCGATCCGCTCCCCGAACCAGGTCAGCCCCCGCCCCTCGGCCAGATTCCGCGCGTAGTGGAAGACGATGTAGGCGTCGTCCTGGAGGAATCGGTTGCTCCAGGCCAGGCCGAGGGCCACGAGGGTTCCGACGGCGAGAAGGACCCTAGCCTGCATCTCTCTCCAGCCTTTGCGGCGGCAGCGGGTCGGCGGCCGGGGTTCGGGATCGGAGACGGCCCATCGGGGGGCAGTTCTCTCGGACGGGACGCGGCTCGCGCGAGCGGATGCGGAGGAGACTCTAATCAAGGACCCCCGGGGGGCCAACCGGAACCCCGTCCGGGGGAACCCCCGCGGCGCTCGCCCGCGCGCCCGGGTCGCGCGATCGCGACACCCGCCCTCGCCGGCCCGGCCGGCCCCCGGAGCCGGCCGTCACCGCAGCCCCCCCGGGTCCCCGGGATCCCTCCGGCCGGGCCTCCGCTCCCCGTGCTCCCGTGCCGGCCTGCCTCGGATTAATTTTCTTGATCAGTATATTGACATTTCTAATTCGATCGGCGATATTGGGCTCAGAAAGGAATCGGAGAATGGACATATCCAAAGCCCGCTGCACCAACTGCGATCGGCCGATGACGGTGAGCCGAATGGTCTGTCCGAGCTGCAACTTGAGAATGGAGACGGACTTCCAGGTTCCCGCCCTCGCCCGTCTCTCTCTCGAGGACCAGGTGTTTGTGGTGGCCTTCGTGCGGCACCACGGGTCAATCAAGAAGATGGAGCATCTCTTCGGAATCAGCTATCCGACGGTGAAGAACCGTCTGAACGCCCTCGCGTCCCAGTTGGACCGGAGCTTCGACGTCCCATCCCCGAACGAGCTCGTCCTCGAGCGGTTGGAGCGCGGCGAGATCTCCATCGAGCGGGCGCTGGAGGAGCTCTCCGGATGATGCCGGCGCTCGCCCTGGTCGCGATCGGCCCGCGGAGGCGGTGGCTCCTCCCCCTCCCCCTGCCGCTCTTCCTGCTCTGGCCCTTCGTGGTCCTGGCGATCGGCGGAGTCCGTCTCGCGGATGCGCTTCGGCGCCGGCCGGGGTCGACGACGGGCCGGCACGCGGGGGCGAGAGCCGCTCTGCACGCCCTCTGTCAGCTGCGCGGATTGAGGCTCGACGTCTGCTCGTCGGACGACATTCGCCTGCTCGTTTGGTTCCTCTGACCGCAACTCGCGAGAGAGTCGCGAATGGGAAGGAGATACGTCATGTCGCGCGAAACGAAGAAGGTCCTGGAGATGCTGGCGGAGGGAAAGATCACGAACGAGGATGCCGAG